>DAOTUH010000361.1:0-7628 GCA_034437255.1 Anaerolineae bacterium | reverse complement strand
TCGCCGAAGGTCGTAGATCCAGGACGCATCCGTCCGGAGCGACTTTGCAGCCGTAGCACGTGGTTTTCGTAGACCTATGGTCTACTGACCATGGTAACCGCCGTGCAGCGGAAGTTAACATTGTCGAATTATATACCCCATGTTTTCTTCTGGAGCTCTAGGGTACGTCATCTACCTGACATGGCAGCTGGACGGTGAATTTGGTGCCGATGCCTTCCACGCTCTCCACGTCGATGGTGCCGTCGTGGGCATGCACGATTTCCCGCACAATAGCGAGACCCAGGCCGGTGCTTGCGCCACCTCGGGCGCGGTCGCCCCGGTAGAAGCGCTCGAAGATCCTCGGTAGCTCCTCTTTGGGGATGCCCTCACCTGTGTCCGCGACGGTGAGTTCGGCCTGCTGATCGACGGCCCGCACGTTGATGACGATGCGTCCGTCTCTCGGAGTGTGACGCACGGCGTTGTTCACCAGATTGTCCAGCACCTGCGTGAGCCGCACAGCGTTCCCCATAATGGGGACGGGATGAGACGCCTCCACGACCAGGTTGAGGCCGGCTTCTTCCCCGAGGTGTCGGTAGTGAGCACTGCGCTTTCGAACCAGGGGCGCCAGATCGACGGGCTCTCGCTCCAGCGTGAGGTCGCCGGCTTCAAAACGCGCCAGTTCCAGCAAGGTATCCGTCATGCGGCGCATGCGTCGAGCTTCCTCGTGGATGGCCTGAGCGGCCTGGGCCTGCGCCTCCGGCGTCGCCGCGGTGCCATCGACGAGGGCTTGCGCGAAGCCTTGGACCGACGTGAGCGGCGTCCGCAGGTCGTGCGCCACGTTGGCAACAAGGTCACGTTGCGCTTGCTGGCTCGATTGGACCTTCTCGCCCATCTCGTTGAAGGCGCGGGCCAGCGCCTGGATCTCCTCGGGGCCGGCGGGCGTTGCGCGGGCGCTCAGATCGCCCTGAGCCATCCGGCGCGCAGCCTCGGCGACCCGGTGCAGCGGGCGCGCGATGGAGCGGCTGATGAGGAGCGCCACGACGATGCTCAGGATCAGGGCCACCGTCCCGGCCTGGACCAACGGCGTCAACAGCGTCGTGCGGAAGCGCTGCAGGGTGGGGAACCGGGGCTGCGCCGTCGCCACCAGGAGCTCGTTCCGCCGGTCTGAGTCGGGGCGCCAGGGCACGCTGACAGCCAGCCAGCGCTGATCCCCCTCATACACCGTACCCAGCCATCCACCACCGGTCTGCCTTTTGCGGTCCTCAAAGATCTCGTCGATCTGGCGATTCCGCCATCTCACCTGACTGTCGAAGATCACGACGCCTTGGGGATTGATCCAGGCGATGCGCACGGTCTGCCGCTCGGCTGTCTTGGTCAAAAGCGCCTCCCAGCCCTGCATCGTCGCTGGGGGATTCGGCACGTTTTGCAAAAACGTGGCGATGCCCAACGCCTGCGCAGTCAACCGGGTGAAGGTCTGGCGATCCTCCAGGGGCGAGCGGCGCAGGATAAGGAAGAGGGTGGCACTCAGCACACAGAGCGTCACCAGGATGACGAGGAGAAACGCGACCACCAGGCGTGTGTACAGGCGTCGCATAGCTCACCCCGGCGGGATCAAGCGGTAGCCGACGCCGATCACGGTCTCGATCTCGACCGCGCTCTCGGCCAGTTTTTTGCGCAGCGCGGAGATGTGCACGTCCACGGTGCGCGTCTCTCCGTAGTAGTCGTAGCCCCATACCTGTTCCAGCAGCTGCTCACGGCTGAGGACGATGCGCGGTTGTTGAGCCAGAGTGTGCAACAGATCGAACTCCTTGCGCCGCATCTGGACCACGGTGCCGTCCACGCGCACCTCGCGGCGCCGGGGATCGATCTCCAAATCGCCCAGGGCGAGCGCTTGGGGCTTGGTCGGCTGATCCCCGGTGCTGCGGCGCAGAATGGCCTTGACGCGGGCGACGACCTCGCGGGGATTGAAGGGCTTGGTGACGTAATCGTCGGCGCCCAGCTCCAGCCCGATGATCTTGTCCACGTCGTCGTCGCGGGCGGTGAGCATGAGAATGGGCAGGTCTCGACGCTCGGCGGCTCGCATCCGCCGGCAGATCTCCCAGCCATCGACGCCGGGCAACATCAGGTCTAGAATGACCAGATCCGGTGCCGGAGCGCGCTCCAGGCGGCTCAGCGCCGCGTCACCGTCGGCGACCTCTTCCACGGTGAAGCCGTCCTGCTCTAGATACATGCGGAGCAGATTGCGAATGTTACGTTGATCGTCTACGACCAAAATCGTTGCGCTCATGGTCTTATTTCACTGCGCATCCACAAGCAAAGCAATCCGGCACGGATTCATCCAACGACGGCAATGACCTCAATCTCCACGAGCCCGCCCAACGGCAGCGCAGCGACCTCGACGGTGGAGCGGGCCGGCGGCGCGTGCTCAAAGAACTCCGCGTAGACGGCGTTGACGGTCTGGAAGTCCGCCAGATCCGCGACGAAGATGGTCGTCTTGACGATCTGGTCGAGGCTCGTGCCGGCTGCCTCCAGAATCGCGCGGAGGTTCTCCATGGCTTGCCGGGTCTGTGCGGCGACGTCGTCGCCGGCAAACTCGCCCGTCGCCGGGTCGAGGCCCAGTTGTCCCGCCGTGAAGACCAGGTTTCCGGTCTTGACGGCCTGCGAGTACGGCCCAACGGCCGCCGGGGCCTTTGCTGTGTTGATCGCGGTTTTCATAATGTTTCCTCCTCAGTGGACGGCTCAATCTCTTCCTCGTGTTCAGGTAAACGTTCAACCAACACCTTATCGACGCGCCGCACGTCCATGTCTACCACTTCAAAGCGCAGGTGATCCCACTCGAAGTACTGACCCTCCGAGGGGATGTTGCCCAGCTGGGACATGATGAGCCCGCTGACCGTCTGGTAGTTGGCCCGCTCACTGGGCAGGCTCTCCAGATCCAACAGCTCTTTCAAGTCATCGGTGGGGAGCAAGCCATCCAGCAGCCAGGAGCCGTCGTCGCGCTGTATCGCCAGAGGCTCTTCGTATTCGTCGGCGGGGATGAAGCCCACAATGGCTTCCAAAATGTCGTGGTGCGTGACCATGCCCTGGATGATACCGTACTCGTCCGTCACCAGGGCGATGTGCGTACTCTGCTGTTTGAAGAGCTCCAGCGCCCGCAGCACGGACATGCTCTCCGGCACGAAGAGCGGCGGGTGGAGCAGGTCTTGCAGCTCGTCGGGCTGATACGTGATCTCCCGCGTCTCTTTCGTCTCCCTGGAGAAGAGCTCTTTGACGCGCAGAATGCCCATGACGTTGTCCAGATCGTCCCGGACGACCAGGAAGCGCGAGTGCTCGCTTTCGGCGATGGTGCGCCGGATCTTCTCGGAGGGATCGTCGAGATCGAGCCAGGTGATCTCCGGGCGCGGCGTCATCACGGCGCCGATGCTACGCTCGTCGAGCCGCATGACGCTCTCGATCATCTCTTGCTCCGTCTCTTCCAGGACGCCCGTCTTGGTGCCCAGATCGATGAAGGTCTTGAGCTCCTCCGGCGTGATAGAAGGCTCGTCCGTGGGCTTGACGCCCAGCAGTTTGACGACGAAGTTGGTGGACACATCCAGGAAATTCACCAGCGGCGCCGTGATTCTAGACAGCGTCTGCATGACGGGTGCCAGGCGAGCCGCGACGCCCTCGGCGTTGTTGAGCGCCAGACGTTTGGGCGCCAACTCGCCGATGACCAGCGAGAGATACGTAATGCTCACGACGACGACGCTCACGCTGATGGTCTGCGCGTAGGGCGCGAGGTACGGAACCTCGGTCAGAAGTTGGGCCAGCTTTCTCGCTACCGTCGTGCCACCGAAGGCGCCTGCCAGCGTGCCCACGAGTGTAATCCCGATCTGGATGGTGGCCAAAAATTGGTTGGGCTCGTCGGCCAACTGCAACGCCATCTCCGCTTTGCGATCTCCTTTATTGGCTCGCTCCTGGAGACGGACCTTCCGCGCCGAAACCACCGCGATTTCCGCCATGGCGAGAACGCCGTTGGCGACGATGAGTAGAAATAAGATCAGAATCTCTAAAATTGCGTTGCCGTTCAATGTACTTCGTCCTTTCCTATGCATAGCGCATAGGGGTGCCATGGTTAAGAATAACTCCGTCTACACTATACTCCGACGGTTAGAGTGTCAAGTGTGTATGGAAGCGAGCTCCCTGCATCTGAACTCTATATTGCAGAATAGGTTGTTTTTCGCCGGTGCATTAAACAGAGCACTGAAGTACTCTACCGAAGCCTTCCGGCTGAACATCCACCTTCGTGGACGGAAAACGCGTCGACATAGGTCGACGCCCGGCGCGCCCGCGACTCCGTTAGTGACTTCCCATGGCCACTGGGCCATCGGGCCAGGGTAGTCGCGGTGCTATTCATCAATTGAAACTTGACAAAGCGCTAGAGTGATCATCTCGAGAGACGGAGCCAGGCCCAATGACGGAGAACTGCTACGATAGAGAAGCGCTGGAAGGTTGCATCGTCGTCTATCGTCTCAAGAAGACCCCGCGTGAGTGCATGGATGCGTGGTTTGAAGACGTCGCCTCGTTCCTTGAGACGGCTCTGGAGCAGGATAAACCGGTGCGTCTACTCTATGACGTGCGCCCCATCACAGTGCCGACGCCCTACAGCATTGAGCGGGCCCAGGCACTTTCCAAATTCCCCTTACCTGAAAATTGGCGGGTGGCGACAGTGACGGGCACCGGCTTTGCCACTGGCCTGATCAATTTGATTCGCTCCGCCTCCTTGTTATCCCAGAAGATGTACGCGCGCTCCCGCGTCTTTAGCAGCAAGCGGGAGGCGCTGGCGTGGCTGCAGGGCACGTAGATAGCCGGCTACACAAGACACACAACGCCCTCAGAAAGACTTTGTCTCTCCGAGAGCGTTGTGTGTCTTCAAACCGGACTTTCTCCGTAAGGTGGATCGGCCGGCCCTGCATAGCCGCACATCCCCACGCGCGGCGAGTTGACGAGGGGCATAGGCGGCCCGTAGGCGTCATGTGGATGATCCTCGGCGTGTTCGGCGCAGAGGGCGCCGGACTCATCAATCTCATACATACATTCCGTGCAAAGCCAGGTGGCGGGCTCACCACATTCCATGCAGGGAATCTCTGGTGGGTTGTTGCGCGCCATGAGATAGATAAGGTGCCGGGTGAGTGGCTTGCCGTGGCGGGTGTCCATGGATTGGATCAGCGTTTCGGATGAGGTTCCGAAGTCGTAGATGTGGGTCAGCTCGACGTCGGGGCCAAACACCTGGTCGATCCGCCGGCTCATGGGGATCTCGTTGCCGCTCCAGCCGCCGATAGAGAACTGGCTCAGGTGCCCACAGCACTCCAGCCAGATGGCCCGCAGGTAATAATCCAGGTCCGAAAGCGTCGCCGAGCCCTTCATCTCCAGATAGAGCCAGTAGTCACCGTCCCAGGCATCGCGCACCTGCAGCGTGTGGAGCGTCTGGGCCTTGCGAGAACTTTGAGCCGCCTCTTCAATGGCGGCTTCGCGTTCCGAGCAGGCCCGCAGGTGACGTGACATGCCGCCGCGCGTCATCTCGCGCCCACAAAAAGCACATTTGCCTTGCGTTTGCTTCTTTCGTGCCATGTGTCCTCCTTATTTGGTTATGTCTTTAACGGATGCATATACAGTAAAAAATCGTATTTTTCAGCAGCCCGCTACACTGCCAGCTGATTGAAACCTAGGTGCCATTTGGCACTACTGTGATTTTAGAGCTCGATGGGCGTGCCCTCATGCTCGCGGTAGTGTTTGGCCCGCCGGACGTAGCCCTCGGCGGAGCGACGGTTGCGCGCGATCTCTTCCTCCGTCAGCGGCCTCACGACACGTCCTGGGGTGCCCATGATGAGAGAGCCCGCCGGAAAGCGCTTGCCCTCGGTCAGCAGGGAGCCCGCCGCGACGATGCAGTTCTCGCCGACGGCGACGCCATCGAGCAACACGGCGCCCATGCCCACCAGGGTGTTGTTACCCACTGTCGCGCCGTGGATGATAGCATTGTGTCCGACGGTCAGGCCGGCGCCCAGTGTCACCGGAAACCCATACGAGGCGTGGACGACAGAGCCATCCTGAACGTTGGTGTGGGCGCCGACGATGATCAACTCCACATCACCTCGAAGTACGGCATTGTACCAGATGCTCACCTCCTCCGCCAGTTCCACAGCGCCCACGATCTGAGCACCTGAGGCGACGTACACTGTCCCGTGAAGCGAGGGCGTACGCGCACCCAAAAAATCTTCGGTCATAGTTCTCTCCTTCGACTTCGAGTCGCGGTCAAATACGTGCCGTGTGCGTCCTGCGCTCTTTGGTTCGCGCTCTAAAGGATGTGCAGCTCACAGACTTTGTGGAAGTGGTGGCCGTAGATCGCCAGCGTCACGGCGAGAGGGAAGAGCGCCGGACGTCGGAAGAGTGTCCACAGGAGCAGGTCCCAGTAGTAGCGGCGTTCCTCGCCCACGATACCCAACTCGTAGATGGAGCGCAGAAACGCCCGGATGTGGTGAATCCGCAGCGGCGCCTTGCTGCGTGGGAGTTTGTACTCGCGCAGGAAGGTCTTGACGCGCTCGTAGTAGTGCTGTGGAGAGTAGATGCTCTCGATGATGGTGCGATAGCCCTCGTGTAGCGTATCCCAGCCCATCTTGGGTAGAATGTTAGTCGTGCCATCGACGTTATCCCCCATCATCTTGCCCAGGAGGCGTCCTTCTTCTTTCAACCGTTTGTAGAGCTCGGTGCCGGGCGGCGCCTGCAGTAGGCCGACCATGGCGGTGACGATGCCGCTCTGTTGGATAAACTCGATCTGCTTTCTGAAGATGGACGGGGTGTCGCTGTCGAAGCCAACGATAAAGCCACCCTGGACACGCAGTCCGGCCCGCTGGAGCTTCTTCACGTCCGCCAGCAGATCGCGGCGGCGATTCTGGTTCTTGTGACACTCGGCCAGGCTGGTGTCGTCGGGCGTCTCGATGCCGATGAAGACCTTATCGAAGCCGGCCTCCACCATCATTTCTGTCAGCGCTTCGTCGTCGGCCAGGTTGATGGAGACCTCGGTGTTGAAGGGCACGCCGCGTTTGTGCTTACGCCACTCGATGAGCGTGGGCAGGATCTCGCGTTTCAGTTGGGCCTTGTTCCCGATGAAGTTATCGTCCACGAAGAAGACGCTCTGCCGCCAGCCTTGCGCGTAGAGCGCGTCCAGCTCGGCCAGGATCTGGTCGGCGGTCTTGGTGCGGGGCCGGTGCCCGAAGAGCGCGGTCACGTTGCAAAAATCGCAATTGAACGGACACCCACGCGAGAATTGGAGACTCATGGAGTCGTACTGTTTCATGTCGATGAGGTCCCATAACGGCACGGGCGTGGTGTGGATATCGGCGAAGGCGTCGGTGGCGTAGACACGCTGCGCTTCCCCGCGACCGAGATCGGAGAGAAAGCGCGGGAGCGTGATCTCCGCCTCGTTCAAGACGAAGTGATCGACGCCTGCAAAGTCTTCGTACTCAGCGGTGAAGAGCGGCCCGCCGGCAATCACGGTGCGACCGGTCGCCTGGCAGCGTTCGATGACCTCCTGCGCCGAGTCGCGTTGCACGGCCATGGCGCTGATCATGACGTGCTCGGCCCACCGTAAATCCTCGTCCTTAAGTGATGTC
>DAOTUH010000360.1:0-1717 GCA_034437255.1 Anaerolineae bacterium | reverse complement strand
GCGAGATAGATCTGCCAGGCGCCCTGGGGGCCGGTGGCGTAGGCGATGAGCGCGCCCTGCTCGGTGGGAACGGATGTGGGCGATGGGGATGGGAGGGGCGTGGACGACGGCGGCAGGGGCGTCGGGGTGACGGTCGCATCTGCGCTCATGCTTTCGGCGGTCGCGGGCATGGTAGTAGTCGGAGACGGTGTGACTTCCGAGGCCTGTCTCAACAATGGTGGAACGATCAGCGCCAGGGCGCCCACCACCATCAGCGCCAGAACGAAGCATCCCACGCCCCAAACTGCTCTCGGCAGGCCCAGCCATCGCGAGGGGGCCACCTGCTGCTCCGGCGGCATCGTGTGCGTCGCCTGGGGCGCGGCCTGGGATGGTCCGGCAGGTATCGACGCGCTGCCGCTCAGCGCAGCTCGCATCTCCGTCGCGCTCTGGAAGCGGGCCGTCGGCTGCAACTCCATAGCCCGATCCACGGTTGTTTTCATGGATGCGCTGACGTTGGGTCGAACGGAGGCCAGCGGCGTTAGTGTCTGGGGATTGACGATGCGCATAGTGGCCGTCGGCGGCGCCTGGCCGGCGAGGGCGTGGTAGAGCGTCGCGCCCAGGCTGTAGAGGTCGCTGCGGACGTCGGTGTGCCCCATCTGCGTCTCGTACTGCTCCGGGGGCGCGTACTGCGGCGTCCCCATGCCGCGCAGCACCGTTTTCGTCGTGGGCGCGTCGGGATCCCATAGCTTCATCAGGCCGAAGTCGACCAATATGACACCCCCCTCGGTCCCCCCCCTACGGGGGGATGTATCTTTGGTGGATTGAATGACAACGTTCTGGGGTTTGATGTCGCGGTGTAGAATGCCCTGACTGTGGCAATGCGCCAGCGCGTCCAGCAGCTGCAAGGCCCACGCGCGCACTGGCTCTTCCGGCAGGGCGCCTTCGCGCGCGATGCGTTCCGCGAGGCTTTCGCCCTTCACGAACTTCATGACCAGGTAAGCGTTCGGCCCTTCCTTGAAATAATCGGTCACGTTGACCAGGTGCGGGTGTTCGAGGCGGGCCAAGACCTTGGCCTCCTGGGTAAACTGCTCTCGCAGATGGGCCAGGGTTTTGCTGTCCAGCCCCGGCTGGGGCACCATCTCCTTCAACGCTACCGGGATATCGAGCCGCAGATCCCAGGCGCGGTAGACGGCGCCCATGCCGCCTTGTCCCAGCAGGTGGACGACGCGATAGCGCTTCTGCAATACCTGGCCTTTGCTCAGCGGCATTTTATTCTCCGTTCCGTTGCACTTCGTAGCCGATCCAACTCTCACCGTCGCTGGCCGTTCGGGTGACACGCTCGGTCTTGCCCTCTCCCGTGAGGCGGTAGAGCTCGCGCTTGCCGTCGCGGGTGGAGGTGAAGAGCAGGCGGCCTCCGGCTGTCGGGACGGGCGACCAGCTCTCCGTATTGCCGGGGCTGTAAGTCACGCGCTCGCTGGTGCCCTCTGGCGTGAGCCGATAGATCTCGCGCTTGCCGTCGCGGCTCGACGTGAAGAGCACGGCGCCGTTGGACGTCACCGTGGCGTCCCAGCTCTCGCCCTGACGCGGTGTCTGGGTCACGCGCTCGGTGGTGCCCTCTGGCGTGAGCCGGTAGATCTCGCGCGTGCCGTCGCGGTTGGACGTGAAGAGCAGGCCGCCGCTGCGCGTCATGAGGGGAGCCCAGCTTTCTCCGCTGCCAGGTGTGTGGGTCACGCGCTCG
>DAOTUH010000359.1:0-6316 GCA_034437255.1 Anaerolineae bacterium | reverse complement strand
AAAAGAGAGGGGATGTCATGAAGAAGATCACAGCGATGATCCTGGCTACGTTGCTTGCCCTAGCGCTAATTCCACCCGCAGCCGCCGATGGCATTATCATCATCGATCCGCCGCCGGAGCCGCCACCCGATTGGACGCCCTGGCTCACAATCCGCTACCATCGCGTCCACGTGACTATCGACGGACAGGTTGCCACCACGCGCGTCGATCAGGCGTTCCGCAACGACGGGCCCGGCGCTGCCGAAGGAACGTACGTCTTCCCACTGCCCCCCGGCGCCGTCGTGGAGCAGTTCACCATGTGGGTGGACGGCAAGCCCATCGAGGCTCAGATTCTCGACGCCGACGAGGCCCGCGCCATCTACGAGCGCTACGTGCGGCAGCGGCGCGATCCCGCGCTGCTCGAATACGTGGGGCGCGACGCGGTCCAGGCCAAGATTTTTCCCATTCCACCCGGCGAGGAACGCCGCATCGAACTGGAGTACACGCAAATCCTGCCCCTGGACGAGGGTCTGATGCACTATCGTTATCCGCTGGACACGGAGCGCTTCTCCGACCGGCCCCTGGAAGAGGTCAGCATCTTCGTGGAGATCAACGCCGACCAGCCGCTACGCGCGCTCTACTCCTCGACGCATCAGGATGAGTTGGTAATCCAGCGCGACGACGATGACCACGCCACGCTCAGCTACGAAGCAACCGACATCTACCCCAACCGCGACTTCGAGCTCTACGCGGGCTTCAGCGCCGAGGAAATCGGCGCCAAGCTGCTGACGCACCGCCAGGGCGAGGAGGATGGCTTCTTCCTGCTCATGCTCTCGCCAAGCTTCGAGGTAGATCGGGAGCGCGTGTTGCCACGCGACCTCTTCCTCGTGCTGGACACCTCCGGCTCCATGGAGGGCGACAAGCTCTTCCAGGCCAAGGAGGCGCTCAACTACGTGCTGCGTCACCTCAACCCTGAGGATCGGTTCAACGTCGTCAGCTTCAGTAGCAACGTCCGCACCTACGCCCCCGAACTACGTCCCAGCACAGAGGCTGGCGCCGCCATCGACTGGGTGCAGGGGCTGGAGGCGCTGGGCGGCACGAATATCTATCTGGCGCTCACCGAGACGCTTCAGCAGGCCGATCCAGAGCGCACGACCATTGTCATCTTCCTGACCGACGGCATGCCAACCGAGGGCATCACCGAGGAACAGATGCTGCTCAACGCTCTTCGGGAAGAGGCGCCCGACGCCGCCCGCCTCTTCCCCTTTGGCGTCGGCTACGACGTTAACACCCTGCTGCTCGATCAACTGGCGGAAAATCACAAGGGACGTCCGACCTACGTACAACCCGACGAACGCATCGACGAGCAGATCTCCGCCTTCTACGCGCGCGTCCAACGCCCCCTGCTCACCGACATCATTCTGGACTTCGGCGACGTGACGACCTACGACATCTATCCCCAACCGCTGCCGGATCTCTACGCCGGCAACCAGCTGATCATCGCGGGCCGGTACACTGGCACAGGATCGGAACGCCTGACGCTCACGGGCCAGGTCGCGGGGCGCAGCACTTCCTACACCTACGACGTGGATTTCACGCCTGACGACAGCGCGGAGTTCATCCCCCGCCTGTGGGCCGCCCGCAAAATCGGACATTTGCTCACGCAGATCCGGCTCCACGGCGAGCAGCAGGAATGGATCGACGCCGTGGTGACGCTGAGCCTGCGCTACGGCATCATCACGCCCTACACCTCGTTCCTGATCCAGGAGGAGGACGTGCTGACGTCGGAGCAGCGCGAGAAGGCCGCCGAGTCCTTCCAGGCCGTGCCCACGCCGGAGGCGTCCGGTCAGGCTGCCGTCGAGGAAGCGGAAGAGCGCCTGGGGTTGGGGGGCGCGGACGCGCCGCCGCCCGCGGACGAGGCCGTCTCCGAACAGGCAGAGGTAGCAGCAGATCAAGCGAGTCGCATCCGGTACGTGGGAGATAAAACCTTTTTATGTGATCACGAGAGCTGCACGGACAGCACCTTTGTCCCGGATAAAATGACCACCCGCGACATCCAGTTTGGGTCTGAACGCTACTGGCAGCTGTTAAGCGACCACTCGGACTGGGGCAAGTACTTAGCGGTCGCGCCGGACGTGATCTTCGTCGCGCCAGACGGAACCGCGTACCACATTCGACCAGGCGCGGGTAGAGAAGATCCCATCGAGACCTCGAGGCCGGAGCCGGACGTCGAGCCGACTTCACCCGCATCCACGCCGGAGCCAACGACCACGCCCGACGCGCCGAGCGTCGCACCCGAAGAGCGTCCCGGCCTTTGCACCGGCTCGCTGATTCTAGTACTGCTCTTCGTCTTGCTCAGCTGGCTGATGATCAGGCGTTAGAATCAGCCAAAGCGGACTCGCAGCGTCCCGGCGCCCTTCAGGGTGAAGCGGACGGCCCAAGCGCTGCGAGCCACAGCCCGCACCGAGCCATCAGGCAGTGGCTCACCGTCAAGGGTAACGGCGTGCGGCGCGGACGGCAGCGCCAGCCAGACCTCGCCATCGGCATCCCGCTCCAGTTGAAGTTGAAGCGAGATGGCTCCATTCTCCTTTGACAACGCGGTCACCTCACCGCCCTGGGAGACGTGAAACGTCGAGCCGACGAGTTGCGGCGGCGCCTTGGCCACCCTGACGCTCAACAGCACGGCGCCATGCGGTGGCAGCGAATACTGCGGCAGGGGGTCCCGTGGCTCCCACCGCAGATACCGTCGATCCCAGAAATCGACGATGTGATAGGCGCGCTCCACATCGAAGTTAGGCAAATACCGGGGTAACTCCTTTTCCCTCGGCTTTGATGACCAGTTGAAGAGCCCCACCAGCTGCCAGTTACCCCAGGGCCGGGCGACAGGCGCCACGATCACCTCGGGCATCTCGCGCCGGAGCAGATCCAGCACGTCCATCCCGCCGACCAGCGGAGGCAACAGCACCTCGGCTAATGCGCATTGCTCTGGATCGAGCGCCGATAAATCGTCGGAAAGCACGGTCAGCCCGCCGTTCAACGCTTGCAGCGTGACCTGCGCTTTCGTCTCCGCCTCACTCAGCGCTGTGTCTGTACCACGCGCCATCAGGTTGTCGGGGTCGTTCACCCACCACCGCCCGTGCATCCACGCGCGGGTTGCCACATTCCGCAAGCTGTTGCGCAGACTCGGCAACGAAGGATCGCTGCCGAAGAGTTCGCCAAAGCGCGGCACCCGTGGTACCCAATACGGTGCCGTATCCGGGCCGATGCGCATGGCGTCCACCAGCCCGATGGACGGTCCCAACGGCGCGCCACAGCCGACAAGATACGTCTCGTCTCCCGCCGCCTCGCGGATAATCTCCAGTGCGTGACGATAGGCCTGTGCGCGCGTCAGGCTGACGTTATGCCGCTGACCGGGCAGTGCTGCCGCGTAGAGAAAGTCGAGCTTTAGATACCGGTAGCCCCATTCACGGACCGCCGTTTCGATCAGCCGGCGCAGGTGATCTTCAACGCTTGGATGCGTCGGATCCAACACACGGGCGAAGAAATTGTTTGAATAGAAGCCGGCCGAGACAGGACGCCCGCGCCGGTTGCACAAGAGCCACTCCGGGTGTGTGGTCGCCAATTCTGAGCGCGGGTGAACGGTCAGCGGTCCCAGCCAGAGACCTGGCGTAAAGCCAGAGCCCTCGATGCGGTCCGCCAACCAGGCCAGGGAATGCGGGAAATCCTCGTTGCGCTTCGTCCAATCTCCCCAGCACGATTCGAAGCCCTGATCGAGCTGGATCACGTCTAGGGGCAGTTCACCGGAGAGCATAGCCGCCGTGGCAAGATTGTCCATCACGTCCGTCTCCGTCACATCGTCCCAGAAGATATACCAGGACGACCACCCACTCGGCGCGGGGCGGGATGATGGCGTGGCCTCCATCTGGCGGGCCACGGCGTAAGCATACTGCGCCAAAGGATCCCGGTTAGGCAAGGGCACCCACTCCAGATAAAACCACTCCGAGAAGCGGGCCTCTCCGGCGACCAGGGGCACATCGTCGGCCTGAGATTGCAGCGTCAGCCCAAGATGACCGGGGCGCAGGTCAGCCTTCACCTGCACGAACTGGTCGGCCAACGACGCACCACCGGCGACTAACGCCTCTTTTGAGGTAACCATCGCGCCGACACTCTCACTCAAAAACTGTCCTTTTCCGCCCGGCCACGACGTACCGCTGTTGTGCATCATGGCACCGATGAAGGGACGTAGGGGCAGCGCCATGCCGAATTCCCTACCATCTACCGGATGAAACCCGGCGGGCGACCAGGATTGCCAACCATTGCTGTAGAATCCGGTAGGTTCAGCTGAGGGATTGAGCGCTTCCGGCAGCGTGTGGAAGAAGAAGCGCCGCAAATTGACCGGCTCCGGTCCCTTGTTGAGTACTTCGACGCACATTAAGGCAAAGGGGCGCGCGGGGTATAGGCGTATCTCCACCGAGAGCAACAGAGAATGAATTTCCTGATAATCGATAGTCAATGCTTCGATGGGGCCGTGGACATCCTGTGCGGTACGCTTCGTAGATCTGAGTTGTGTCACGTCTTGGGTGGTCAAGCGTAGCAGATGGCCCCGCTGTACCACCTCTACGCCGAGCACACCGCGCAGCGAGCGTCCCGGGCTTTCGAACTGAAACGTCCCCTCTTTCAGCCACCAGTAGAGGTCGAAGGCCGGACTCTGCAACATCGTGGTCATGCAGGCAATCCCTTCATTTCAATCACTGGCTTCGACAGGCTGAACCGGCTAGGCGTCGGCTTGAGCAAGCAATTCTGCCCGACGACGTCGATACTCGACAATGGGACGATCTCCCTGGATCAACTGCTCCCCACCGCGCAGTTCGGAGCGCTTAGGTACCTGCGTTCGCACTACCCGGCGATCCTGGTGGGCGACGAAACGGTTAAAAGGCATCGCAATCCGGGCTATGGCATCCCCTAGAATGGGAAGCGGTAGGAACTTCTGATAGAAGCGCAGGTAAAGAAGCGTATGCGCGTCGTCAACAGGCACGAAAGCCGCGATGACGCGCACCTTCTCATCGATGCGATTCTCCCACAGGTTAGGAAAGAGAAACTCCAGGCGATAATCGCGGCTCGGATCAGGCACCGGAACCTCGCTAGGCCGTTGGGGAGATGTCTGCCCATCATCCACCTGGTTGTAGACGAAGACGTAAAACATATCGTCGTCCACCCACTGTACGCCCGGCCCGTTCACCAGTGTCTTGCATCCGCGCCCAATGCTGTTGTGATGGACAAAGGGCAAATGCACCACGTCAAGTTGATTTTCGATCACGCGCGAGTAATGGGCATCCCACGGATCGTAAATGGTAGCATATCGGAGGTCATCATCAATATCGTCGAAGAAGCGCGGGGGGGCCAGATCCTCGGGCGACTCAAGTCCCCACCAGATCCAGATGAAGCCATACGCTTCATGGGTAGGATAGCTCCGGGCGCGAAAGCGCTCCGCCACCTCAGCATGCTTGCCGATGGCAGGAATGCGCGTCACGTTGCCGGACGTATCGTATTCAAAACCATGAAAAGGACACTGGAGCCGGGCATGGGGCAGATCGTCCTCTGGACAATCCAGAGGACCGTGCACTACCCGACCTTCACTCAACGCCACGCCACGATGCACACATCGATCTTGCAAGCAACTGACTTTCCCCGCTTCGTCACGCCAGAAAACCAGGTTCTCCCCCATGCGCGTCACGCCGACGGGCCTGTTCTTCACCTGTTTGGACTCCAAAACAACGTACCATTGATTAGGAATCATCAGAATGCCTCGAGCGAGTCGCTAGATAACATGGAAATGCAAGCGTAAATTCGCCATTTGGATCTACGCATCGGATTCGCCTTGATCTGGATATGAGTCCTTTGCTTTCCGCCAGCGCAACCCCTGATCCACGATAAAGGCAACGCCCAGGACACCCCAGAGGATCTGGGCCCACAGGCGATCCTCCGTCGCGGCGAGGCCGACGCAGAAGAGAACCAGTCCAATGGTAACGGCCCAACTGTAGCCGCCCTCACCGAGGAGCTGTAACGTCTTACGATCGAAACGCTGCGCCTCGTAGTACGCCATGCTCCAAGCAGCCAGCAGCACTGACAGTCCCAGCACCCAGAGAGAATTTGAGAACACGCCCCACCAATCAATCATGATTCACAACCTTGTGTCTATTGATCATGTGAAGTTTGGTATGATGGCATCAAGGCCATTATAGACCGCCTGCTCATCTCGCACAAATGAATATCGAGAAGAAAAGAGTTTGGTTCAACCGGGAGTCCGACATCCCTTTCGGAAAACGCATTTCTTACT
>DAOTUH010000358.1:0-11071 GCA_034437255.1 Anaerolineae bacterium | reverse complement strand
AAATCAAGTCATTCACTATGCTGAATTTTTAGTTTTGCAATTTAGATTTCTGAAAGCGGAATCATGTAAAGTGTAAATGTGCGATTTGGCAATATATATTACTAGCAAATGCGTTACTAATCACGTAATGGTAACAAATAGTGGGTTTATGTTGCAAAACAAATCTTATTTAGAATGGAAAATATCAGTAACTTGACAATGTTAACTTCAAATCCTGGCGAATGAATTCGCGGCTACAATTGCGAAATCCGCCTACGCGGATTACCTTTCAGTCGCCGAAGGGCGACTTTGCAGCCGTAGCACGTGGTTTTAACCGCCGTGCAGTGCTGACCATGGTAACCGCCGTGCAGTGCTAGAATTCCTAACTGGACAATTTCACGAGATAAGGTATACTTTTGACTTGTGGCAAGTGAATTCAAAAAGCAGAAGGTTGGAGGCAAGTGTGGCTAATACGAAATCCGCCAAAAAGGCGATTCGCAGTTCTCATCGTAAGTGGTTGCGTAATCGATACGTCAAAGGCAAGATGCGCAGTGCCGTGAAAGCCGTTCGTGATGCTATTGAGGATGGCGACGCAGACATGGCGCGTGAATTGATGCCCAAAGCGGCCAAGGAGTTGGACAAGGCCGCGCGCAAGAACGTTATTCACCAGAATAAGGCAGCACGGCTCAAATCCAGGCTGATGAGCCAGATCAGTGGGCTATAGACGCATGATTTGACGTTTATTGCCATCGAATTTAGGCCCGAAGGATATTCCTCCGGGCCTTTTGCTTTGTCAAGGATGTATCCGTAAATAGGTATAGTGCAGCCTATTGGGCAACGCTCACCGCGCTCACTGTGGCTCTTGGTCGGCGGCGTCTTTGCGTGAGGCACAACCTTTTTTCAGGTGAGTCAACATTAAATTGGATATTTATTACACACCGGATTCAATTATGTTAAACTTTATCTCCATTTTTGATAGGTTTCTCCGCAATAACCAAAAATTTCTATATTTACCACGAAATTCTTATCCAAATCCATCTCATTCCTCCCCTTGACAAACGCAGGCGCTTCTTGTATAATCGTCGCAACGTGACAAAAGACCGAATGAAATAGGTACATGAAAGGACGTAATGTGAACGTCACCAGCGCAAATCTGTGGATTATCTTGCTTAATGGGCTCCTGGCCTTGATTGTAGGCCGGGGAACTTGGCCTGTTGGGCAAACCATGCGCTGAAGACTGCCAGCAAAGAAATGGGGGCCGCTCAACAGAGAGCGGCCTTTTTTCGTATCAGAAAGGGGATACATTTGATGACCGGAATCATGTTCTTATCAGACACCATAGCGCACACCCTCTCTTGGACTGTACTCCAGGCGCAGCTGCTAGGCTTGATTATTGTCGTAGTACTCTTTGTTCTCTTGCTTACCCAAGAGACGCGGGCGGCTGCTCTGGAACCCACCAGGATACGACGCAGATAAATCACACCAAGAAAAATCCCAGATAGCCGCCCAAAAAAGGGCGGCTTTTTTGCTGTCGGCTCACGTCAAGTCAGGGGGAAGTCGAGCGTAAGCGTGAACGGCCGAGTGAAGTTTAGATCAACAGTAGGATAAGGAGGAGAGATGAAGAAGACAGGTGCAGAAATCGTTTGGGAAATGCTCGAACACGAAGGCGTCGAGGTTGTGTTCGGCGTGCCGGGGGGCGCCATCATGCACACGTATCACCCCCGGCGGAATTATGGTATCCATCACGTGCTGATGCGGCACGAGCAGAGCGCGAGTCACGCCGCCGACGGCTACGCTCGCGTCTCCGGCAAGGTTGGCGTCGCCTTCGCCACCTCTGGCCCCGGCGCGACCAATCTGGTCACCGGCATCGCTAACGCCATGCTGGACTCGGTACCTATGGTCTGTATCACGGGCCAGGTGCCTACCCCGCTGCTGGGCTCCGACGCTTTCCAGGAAGTGGACATTACCGGCATCACGCTCCCCATCACCAAGCACAGCTATCTGGTCACCGACGTCGACGAGCTGGCGACGTTCATCCATGAGGCCTTCCACATCGCACGCACCGGACGCCCCGGCCCCGTCCTCATCGATCTTCCCAAGGACGTCCAGCAGGCCACCACAGACTTCACGCCGCCTGCAGAGCCGGTTGATCTGCCCGGTTACAACGCTGAGCCGCCCGAGGTCACCGGCGTTGAGGAGGCAACTGCGCTTATCGATGAGGCCGAGCGCCCCATCATCCTGGCCGGGCACGGCGTGGAGCTGGCGAACGCCTCGGACGCCCTGCGCGCCTTCGCCGAGACCACCGACACGCCCGTGACCATCACGCTGTTGGGCAAGGGCGGCTTCCCCGAAAGCCACCCGCTCTGCCTGGGCATGATGGGCATGCATGGCACTGCCCACGCCAACCGCGCTATCCAAGAGGCCGATCTGATCATCGCCTGCGGCATGCGCTTCGACGACCGGGTGACCGGAAAACTAGATCGTTACGCGCCCCAGGCACGCCGTATTCACATTGATCTGGACCCCGCTGAGCTGAACAAGGTCGTGGCGGTGGATGTGGCCATCCACGGAGATCTGCGCCAGGTGCTGGAGGCACTGGTCACCGCCGTGGACCCCGCCGATCACACCGCGTGGCGCCGGCAGATCACCGGTTGGCACATGGAGAGCGAGGATCGCGACATCCTCAACCGGCCGGAGAACGGCAGCTGCGTCGGCCCGCGCGTCGTGCGCGCCATCTGGGAAGCCACGCAAGGCAAGGCCATCCTGGTCTCCGACGTGGGCCAGCACCAGATGTGGGCCGCCCAGTACTACCCGCTCGACCGGCCGCGCTCCCACGTCAGCTCCGGCGGTCTCGGCACCATGGGCTTCGGGCTGCCCGCGGCTATCGGTGCGCAGATGGCCCAACCCGACCGCGAGGTCTGGGCCGTGGTCGGCGACGGCGGCCTCCAGATGACCATTCAGGAGCTGATCATCGCGGTTCAAGAGCGGCTGCCGCTGCGCATCGCGCTGCTCAACAACAACTACCTGGGCATGGTCCGCCAGTGGCAGGAACTCTTCTACGATCAGCACTACGAGGCCACCGAACTGCTCAATCCCGACTTCGTCAAGGTCGCCGAGGCTTACGGTCTCCGCGCCTGGCACGTCTCTAAGCCCGCCGACGTTCGCGGCACCATCGACGCCGCCCGCGCGCACCCTGGCCCCACATTCATCGAATTCGAGATCGCCCGTGAGGGCGCCGAGGGCAACGTCTATCCCATGGTGCCGGCCGGTGCCGCCCTGCACGAGATGATCCGGCGTCCGCACTGAGCGTACGCACAGACAGCAAGATAAGGAGGAGCAATGAAAAGCACGTTGATCACTCTAGTTGAGGATAAGCCCGGTGTGCTGACGCGCGTCGCCAGCCTCTTCCGGCGGCGAGCCTTCAATATCGAGAGCCTGACCGTGGGACACACGGAAAGGCCCGGCGTCTCGCGCATGACCATTGTCGTGGACAGCGCGCGCACCGACGCCGAACAGGTCGCGCGGAATCTGCACAAACTCGTCAACGTCATCGACGTCGAGGACGTTACCGAAGAGCCGTCCGTGATGCGGGATCTGGCCCTCATCAAGGTGCGGGCCAACAACGGGAAACGCGCCGAGATTCTCCAGCTCGTGGAGACCTTCCGCGCCCGCGTCGTCAACGTCAACCCCAACAGCGTGATGGTTGAAGTCACCGGCACCGAGGACAAGATCGACGGTCTCGTCGAGGTGCTGCGCGATTTCGGTATCATCGAGATGGTTCGCACCGGTCGCGTTGCCATGAAGCGCAACGGCGACAAGATGGATACTCAATAAGTTGCGGTAGCCGGTCTCCTGGCTTGGATTGAGGGGGACCCAAGCCAGGAACCGGGCCACACGGGCACGGTGAGGACACCGGCCCGAGCTTAAGTGACAGACAAGGAGAACAACATGGCAAAGATCGATTTTGGTGGCGTCGTCGAGAACGTCGTGACGCGCGAGGAGTTTCCGCTTTCCAGAGCCCAAGAGGTGCTCAAAGACGAGGTCGTCGCCGTGCTGGGTTACGGCGTCCAGGGACCGGCGCAGGCGCTCAATATGAAGGATAACGGGATCAACGTCATTGTCGGCGGTGACCCGGAGCGCGCGCGCTCCTGGAACAAGGCGCAAGCCGATGGCTGGACGCCCGGCGAGACGCTCTTCCCCTGGGAGGAGGCCGTCGACCGGGCCACCATCGTGCAGTACCTCGTCTCCGACGCCGGGCAGGTGGCACTCTGGCCCCGCATCGTCCCGCACTTCAGCGCCGGGGACGCGCTCTACTTCTCCCACGGCTTCGGCATCGTCTACAACGACCAGACCGGCATCGTGCCGCCCGAGAACGTGGACGTTTTCTTGGTCGCACCCAAGGGCTCCGGGACCAGCGTACGGGCCAACTTTCTGGCGGGGAGTGGCATCAACAGCAGCTACGCCGTCTACCAGGACTACACCGGACGCGCCGAGGAGCGCACGCTGGCGGTCGGCATCGCCATCGGCTCCGGCTACCTTTTCCCCACCACCTTCAAGAAGGAAGTCTACAGCGACCTGACCGGCGAGCGCGGTGTCCTGATGGGCGCGCTGGCGGGCATCATGGAAGCGCAGTACGCCACGCTGCGGGAGCACGGTCACACGCCCAGCGAGGCCTTCAACGAGACCGTGGAGGAGCTGACGCAGAGCCTTATCCGCCTGGTCGCCCAGAATGGCATGGACTGGATGTACGCCAACTGCAGCACCACGGCCCAGCGCGGCGCTCTTGACTGGCGCCACCGCTTCCGTGAGGCCGTCGAGCCCGTCTTCGACGAGCTGTACGAGAGCGTCGTCTCCGGCGAAGAGACCCGCATCGTGCTGGAATCTAACAGCGCGCCCGATTACAAGGAGCGCCTGGAGGACGAGCTGCGCGAGATGCGCGAATCCGAGTTCTGGCAGGCCGGCGCGGCCGTCCGCGCCCTGCGTCCTGAGAATCAGACCTAAAAGGCACAGACCAAGGAAAGGAAGAGAGTCTTATGGATACAAGTGACGTAAGTGGGGTAGGCATTACGAACCGGGTGATGGTTTTCGACACCACGCTGCGGGATGGGGAGCAGTCGCCGGGCGCAGCCCTCAACGTCGAGGAAAAGCTGGAGATCGCGCGGACGCTGGAGGAACTCGGCGTCGATGTGATCGAGGCCGGATTCCCCATCTCCTCGCCGGGCGATTTCCGGGCGGTGCAGCGCATCTCCCAGGAAATCCGCAACTGCGCCATCTGCGGGCTGACCCGCGCGCGCAAAGAGGATATCGACGCGGCGGCGGAAGCGTTGCAGGACGCCGCCCATCCGCGCATCCACACCGGCCTGGGCGTCTCCGACGTGCACGTGCGGCACAAACTGCGCATGACGCGCGACGAAGCCCTGGACTACGGCGTCGAGGCGGTCCGCTACGCCAAACAGTACGTCGAGGACGTGCAATACTACACCGAGGACGCCGGGCGGGCGGATCCCGCCTATCTCTACCGCGTGCTGGAAGCCGTTATCGCCGCCGGTGCCACCGTGGTCAACATCCCCGACACCACCGGCTACACCACCCCGGCCGAGTTCGGCGCGCTGATTCGGGGCATCATGGAGAACGTGCCCAACATCCACCGGGCCACCGTCTCCGTCCACTGCCACAACGACCTGGGCATGGCCACGGCGAACACGCTGGCAGGCGTTTATAACGGCGCGCGGCAGGTCGAGGTCACCGTCAACGGCATCGGCGAGCGGGCGGGCAACACCTCTTTAGAAGAGGTCGTTATGGCCCTGAGAACCCGCCGGGACCAGTTCGGGCTGACCACGGGCATTGCCGCGCCGCGCATCTATCCCATCAGCCGGCTCGTCAGCCACCTGACGGGCATCCCGGTGCAGCCGAACAAGGCCATCGTCGGCGCCAACGCCTTCGCCCACTCCTCGGGCATCCACCAGGACGGCGTGCTCAAGGAACGGACCACCTACGAGATCATCGATCCGCGCAGCGTCGGCGTGCCCGACTCCGAGATCATCCTATCCGCGCGGTCGGGGCGGGCGGGCCTGCGCCACCGGCTGGGCGAGCTGGGCTACACCTTCGACAACGCGCAGTTCGAGCAGATCTACCGCCGCTTCCTGAACGTGGCCGATAAAAAGAAGACCGTCGATACCCGCGATCTGGAAGCCATCGTCGCCGACGAGGTGGAGGTCTTCTTCGAGACCGCCTTTCAGCTGGAACAGGTCCAGGTCTCCTGTGGCGACAAGAGTATCCCCACGGCCACCGTCAGCCTGCGCAGATCCGACGGCGACATTCTGTGCGACGCGGATCACGGCACCGGTCCCGTGGACGCCGTCTACCGCGCCATCAACCGCATCGTGGGCGAGCCCAACGAGCTCATCGAGTTCTCCATCCAGGCTGTGACCGAGGGCATCGACGCCGTGGGCCGGGTGACCATTCGCATCCGCGCCGAAGATGACGGGCTCCAACGCAGCGTCTTCAGCGGGCACGGGGCCGACACCGACATCATCGTCGCCAGCGCCAAGGCGTACCTCTTCGCCCTCAACCGTCTTATCGCAGCGCGAAAGGAGGGAAAACAAGAACCAAGAGCCGTAAAAGCCATGGCCGCCGTTTGAATTCGTCCACCATACAAGCCATGTAGTTATCCAGGCGTCCGGCGGGCACAGAATCAAGAGCCGGTCGCCCACAGCCAAAAGAGGAGAGAACGATGAAAACGCGAGCACAGACAAATCAGGCAGTCAAGAGCACGTCCGAGAAGCGCGGCTGGGAAGCTTTTCCCGAGCCGCAGGGCTGGGCCATGAAGTGGGCCCATGGCTTCGAGTACAAGCGCAACGGCCACAACGGTCACCACGGCAGTCGCCGCAACGGTAACGGCGCTCACCCCGGCGACCGGAGCTAGGAGGACATCTTGAGCGGATTCACCTTAGCCGAGAAGATCATCGGCGCGCACGTAGCCGGTGGACCTCAGACCGTGCGTGCCGGTGATCTCGTAGAGGTCAACGTCGACGTCGTCCTGGCCAACGATATTACCGCGCCCATCGCCATCCGCGAGTTCGAGAAGGTCGGCGCCCCAGCCGTCTTCGATCCGGAGCGCGTCGTGCTCGTGTCCGACCACTTCGCGCCGAACAAGGACATCAAATCCGCCGAACAGTGCAAGGCCGTGCGAATTTTCGCCCGCCAGCAGGCGCTCTCCCACCACTACGACGTGGGAAACATGGGCATCGAACACGTGCTGCTGCCGGAGCAGGGCCTGGTCGCGCCGGGCGACATCGTCGTCGGGGCCGATTCGCACACCTGCACCTACGGCGCCCTGGGCGCTTTCGCCACTGGCATGGGCTCCACCGACGTCGCCGTCGTCATGGCCACGGGACAGAGCTGGATGCGCGTCCCGGAGAGCCTGCGCGTCGTTTATCACGGGCAACGCCAGCCTTTTGTCAGCGGGAAAGACCTTATTCTTCATACCATTGGCGTGCTCGGTGTCAGCGGCGCACGGTATCAGGCGCTGGTCTTCACCGGCCCGGTGATCGAGGCGCTCTCCATGGCGGGACGGTTCACCATGGCGAACATGGCCATTGAGGCCGGCGGCAAGGCGGGGCTTTGCGCCGTGGACGCCACCACACGCGCTTATCTAGACGGGCGGACGGCGCGCACGCCGCGCGTCTTCACCGCCGATCCCGACGCGATCTACGCGCGCACCGTGGAGATCGACGTGAGCGACCTCGAGCCGCAGGTCGCCTTCCCCCATCTGCCGGAGAACGCCCGGCCCGTCAGCGCAGCGGGCGACGTGCAGATCGACCAGGCCGTCATCGGCTCCTGTACCAACGGGCGCCTCGAGGATCTGCGCGCGGCCGCCGCTGTCCTGCGCGGACAGCGCGTCCACCGGGACGTGCGCTGCATCGTCATCCCCGGCACCCAGCAGGTCTACCTGGATGCGCTGCGCGAGGGCCTGGTCGAGGCCTTTATCGAGGCCGGCGCCGTCGTCAGCACGCCCACCTGCGGCCCCTGCCTGGGCGGGCACATGGGCATCCTGGCCAGCGGAGAGCGGGCCGTCAGCACCACCAACCGTAACTTCCGGGGCCGGATGGGCCATCCCGAGAGCGAGGTCTATCTGAGCAATCCCGCCGTCGCGGCGGCCAGCGCCGTGGCCGGACGCATCGTACACCCGCAGGAGGTGCACTCGTGACCCTACAAGGCAGAGTTTGGACCTACGGTGACCACGTCGATACCGACGCCATCATTCCGGCGCGCTACCTCAACGTCTCCGAGCCGGAGGCGCTGGCGGCCCACGCCATGGAGGACATCGACGCGGCCTTCGCGGACGCGGTCGAGCCGGGTGACATCGTCGTCGCCGGGGAGAACTTCGGCTGCGGCTCCTCGCGGGAACACGCGCCCCTGGCGCTCAAAGGCGCGGGCGTCTCCTGCGTCATCGCCGAGAGCTTCGCCCGCATCTTCTACCGCAACGCCATCAACATCGGGCTTCCCATCCTCACCTGCCCGAAGGCCGTCGCCGGCACGGAGCAGGGCGACATCCTGACCGTCGATCTCGAAACCGGCACCATCACCAACGCGCGCACGGGCCAGACCTACACCACCACACCCTTCCCGCCCTTCATTATGGCCATTATCGAGGCGGGCGGATTGGTCAACTACACCCGTGCCAAACTCGAATCCGCCCGCATACCGTCCACTTAATTCATAGCAGCACGGCCAGATCCCCCGGCATCCCGAATCCAACCCTTTCAAGACGTCATCCTATGAATCTCACACCGAGAGGGGGACAAGTATGGAACGTTCGCTTTCTACTTTCCTGAAACAAGGTAGCAAAATCGGATTTCTCAGAATCAAGTTGCGAAATAGGACACTTGGCTTGGGCTAAATCACTAGGATATAGTACGGCATCACGCCAGAAATCCGATTTTTCAGTTCGACTTTCGACTTTTGACTCATCATTGAAGGAGGAGAGATTATGTCCAACCCAGACCTTACCTTATACGACACGACGTTACGCGACGGGACCCAGAGCGAAGGCATTTCCCTGTCCGTCGAGGACAAGCTCAAGATTACGCGCTTGTTGGACGATCTGGGCGTGGATATGATTGAGGGGGGCTGGCCAGGCTCCAACCCCAAGGACGCCGCGTACTTCCGGCGCGTCCGGAGCCTGGATCTGCGCCACGCCCGGATCGCCGCTTTTGGGAGCACCTGTCGCGTCGGCACGCAGCCGGCCGAGGACGCTAACATCCGCGCGCTGCTGGAGGCCGAGACGCCCATCGTCACCGTCGTTGGGAAGACGTGGCCCTTGCACGTGCGCGACGTGCTTCGCACGACGCCCGAAGAGAACCTGCGCATCATTCGCGAAAGCGTCGCCTACCTTAAGGCGCAGGGCCGCGAGGTCATCTACGACGCCGAGCACTTCTTCGACGGCTACAAGGACGATCCGGCCTACGCGCTGGCGACCCTGCAGGCGGCCCAGGACGGCGCCGCCGACGCCCTCGTCCTCTGCGATACCAACGGCGGCGCGCTCCCCTGGGAGATCGAGACCATCACCCAGACCGTGCAAGAGGCGCTGCCCGACGCCGCGCTGGGCATCCATGTGCACGACGACGACGGCATGGCTACGGCTAACACGCTGGCGGCCGTGCGCGCCGGTGCGGTCCACGTACAGGGCACCATCAACGGCTACGGTGAGCGCTGCGGCAACGCCGATCTCTGCGCCGTTATTCCCAACCTGGTGCTGAAGCTGCACCGCCCCGTGTTGACCGCCGAGCAGCTTGGCCGGCTGACCTCGGCGGCGAACGCCGTAGCGTCCATCGCCAACCAGCTGGTCCCACGCCAGGCGCCCTACGTGGGACCGAGCGCCTTCGCGCACAAGGGCGGCATCCACGTCTCGGCCATGCGCCGCAACGAGGCAAGCTACCAGCACATCGACCCGGCGCTTGTGGGGAACCGGGCGCGCGTCCTCGTCTCCGAGCTCTCCGGACGCGGCAACCTGCGCAGCAAGGCGGAGGAGCTGGGGCTGGACCCGGCGCGGCTGGAGGATCTGCCTGGCATCCTGCAGACTATCAAGTTGCTGGAGTACGAGGGCTTCACCTTCGAGGGCGCCGAGGCGTCCGTGGAGATGCTGCTGCGGCGCGCCCAAGCCGGCTACACTCCGCCTTTCGAGATGCTGGACTTTATGGCCGTGGTAGAGCACCGGGAGGGGCGCGGCCTCTTCGCCGAGGCCAGCATCAAGGTGCGCGTGGGGGACACCATCCGGCACACCGTCGCTGACGGCAACGGCCCGGTCAACGCGCTGGATGCGGCGCTGCGCAAGGCCCTCGCGCCCGAATTCCCGTACCTCACCGAGTTCGATCTGGCCGATTACAAGGTGCATATCTTAGACGGGGATCAGGGTACCGCCGCCACCACGCGCGTCATGCTCGACATGCAGAACGCCACCCATCGCTGGACCACCGTCGGCGCCTCGACCAACATCATCGAGGCCAGCTGGCTGGCCCTGGCGGACGCCGTGGAATACGGCGTGACCATGATCGACTGAGTGTGGCGCGGTGGGGACACCGGCCACAGCTTCGACGTAGCTCGGGCCGGTCTCCGACCGCGTCCGCCCAAGGTTGCTGGGGTGGCACGGTGGGGACACCGGCCACAGCTTTAACATATAGTGTGGCACGGTGAGGACACCGGCTACAGCTTCGACGTAGCTCGGGCCGGTCTCCGACCGTGCCCGCCCAAGGTTGTTGAGGTGGCGCGGTGGGGACACCGGCCACAGCCTCGACTAAGGTGGCATGGGGAGGAGTCTACAGCTTCGACGTAGCTTGGGCCGGTGTCCGACCGCGCCCGCCCAAGGCTGTTGGGGTGGCACGGTGGGGACACCGGCCACAGCTTTAACTAAGGTGGCACGGTGGGGACACCGGCCACAGCTTTAACTAAGGTGGCACGGTGGGGACACCGGCCACAGCTGAGAGAAGAGAGGAGGGTTTATGCAAGCGAACATCGTTACTTTACCCGGTGACGGCATCGGACAGGAAGTTGTCGCTGAAGGCGTCAACGTCCTGGAGGCCGTCGCCGACGT
>DAOTUH010000357.1:0-15970 GCA_034437255.1 Anaerolineae bacterium | reverse complement strand
CTGTTGATCAGCGCGGAGGACGTAGACGTCCCGCTCTTCGACACGACCACAATTCACGCCGAGGCCGCGCTGCGCTACGCGCTGGAGGACAAGGCCTGAAAACCATCTTTGACTCACCTGAAAAAAGGTCCAAAACTCGGAGTTTTAGTAGTTTACCCCCTACATCTGGGGGTTTTGGCTGCAAAAAATCTACATGTAGTATCAAGTTACGGAAAACTCCGAGTTTTACCAGTTATTTCAGTGCAGTCAAAATTTATCATCTTATGAATTTCCTTTGCGTTCTTGGCGCCTTTGCGTGAGGTTGATGGTTATTTCAGTGCAGTCATCTTTTAGGTGCTCGAAGCCCCGTCCCCGGGGCGTGGATGCGGAAATCTCCTCTCAGCAATCGCATACAGAGACATCCAACCGATTGCTGTCGAGTGAGAGTAGGGTTGGGCGTGCCCCGTGAACCCATGCTATGCTGGTGTATCTTTGCAGCGTAGATTTCACACGAACCGCCACCGAGGACGGTAACTGAGAGCAAGAGGATGCAATGCTGCGCGTCAACGTGATTTTTTCTTCTCATGTCCTTTGAAGACGAGGTGCAGCGGGGTGCCGGGAAACGCGAAGAGCTGCTCGCGGATGATGTTTTGCAGATAACGCTTGTACGAGAAATGGACCAAGGCGGGGTCGTTGACGAAGAAGATAAACGTCGGCGGCGCCACCTCTGGCTGCGTCACATAGTAGAGTTTCATGCGACGACCGCGCTTACTGGGCGGTGCATGCTCCAATAGCGCCTCACGAATGACGTCGTTGAGCGGCCCCGTCTTGATCCGCGTGTACCGGGCGTCGGCAACGTCTAGCGCCGAAGGAATGACCTCCTGCACCCGTCGCCCCGTCAGGGCGGAGATGAAGAGCACCGGGATGTAACGCATGAACTTCAGTTGGTACCGCACGCGCGCCTCGAACTCGATACCGTGCTGCTTGACCTCGGCCGGCGCGATGTCCCACTTGTTGACTAACACGACGATGCTCACGCCCTGGTCGGCGATCAGCCCGGCGATGTGGGCATCCTGCGTTGTGATCCCCTCTGTCGCGTCGATGAGCAGCAGCGCCACATCGGCGCGCTCGGCGGCTTTGAGCGTGCGCAGCGTGCTGTACTTCTCCACACCCGGCTCGATCTTGCCGCGCCGCCGGAGACCCGCCGTGTCGATAAGCACGATAGTCTCGTCGCCCCACTGGAGCTCCGTGTCCACGGCGTCGCGCGTCGTGCCGGCCACAGGGCTGACAATGGCCCGCTCCTGGCCCAGCAGCGTGTTCAACAACGAAGATTTCCCCACATTGGGACGTCCCAAAATGGCGACGTGCACGGCGTCCTCGTGCTCCGGTTCGGGTTCGACAGCGGGCAGTCGTTCCACCACCAGATCGAGGAGATCTGCGACGCCGCGACCATGGATCGCGGAGACGGGATACACCTCGCCGAGTCCCAGCTCGTAGAATTCCAGCGCTTCCTGGGCGCGCTGCGCGTTGTCGGCCTTGTTGGCGACCAACAGCACGGGTTTCTCAGTGCGCCGCAACAGATCGGCCACCTCGCGGTCCGCGCCGGTGAGCCCGGTCGCCGCGTCGGTGAGAAAGAGAATCAGATCCGCCTCCGCGATGGCCTGCTTGGCCTGCGCGCGGATCAGCGGGACA
This sequence comes from Anaerolineae bacterium, assembly GCA_034437255.1. Taxonomy (GTDB): domain Bacteria; phylum Chloroflexota; class Anaerolineae; order B4-G1; family SLSP01; genus G713. The sequence continues at coordinate 14,299 of DAOTUH010000357.1, read as the reverse complement.
AATTCCGCGGAGTCCTCCAGCAGCGGTTCGGTCTCTAACGGACGCCGCCCGTCCTCCACCGCCTGCGGGAGGATCTCGATGCCGCCGGTGTCCACCACCATGAACTCGCGGTTCTCCCACTCGGCCGGCGCCATGATGCGATCCCGCGTCGTGCCGGGGATATTGCTGACGACGGCACGACGCTCACCGATGATGCGGTTGAACAGCGTCGATTTGCCCACATTAGGGCGTCCTACAATGGCAACGTATGGTTTAGGCATGGCTTAGTCAGGTCGTCCTTTAGTCTAATGGTCAAATAGTCTGGTCGTCTTTGGTCAGCGCATCCGCCTTAGCTGCATAAACAAGTACACACTCATGTATTATAACATGGGTGAAAGGAAAGATAGGTGCGAGTTACGATTGCGGAGCTGGGATTACACGTGGGCAATAATGCGAAAAGTGGCGATCAGCAGGATTGTCCCGTGCCTTCCGACGACATCAAGGGCAAAACAAAAGAGAAAGTGCTACCTTTTCCCAGTTCGCTTTTTACCCAGACGCGACCGTTGTGCCGGTCCACCACAGATTTAACGATGGCGAGGCCCAGCCCGGTGCCCTGGATATCTGAGGTTTCGGGGCGTTCCACGCGGTAGAAGCGTTCGAAGATTCTCGCCTGTTCTTCGTTGGAGATGCCCAGTCCGTTATCGCTGACAGAGACGATCACGCAACCATCATTGTCCCGGGTGGTCACCTCAACCCATCCGCCGGGACGATTGTATTTGATCGCGTTGCTGATGAGGTTCTCCACAACCTGGCGAAGACGGCTCGCACTTCCGTTCACCCACAAGGGCGCGTCTTCACAGGAACAGCGCAGGGTGATATCCGCTTCCGCTGCTTGAGGTATCATCTCGTCACAAGTCTCTTCGATGAGTACGTCAAAACAGAGCGGGGCCATGTCTATATCGTAGCCCGCCTCAATGCGCCCGATGTCCAGCAGATCCGAGATCAGCTCGGTGATGTAGCTCAGACTGCCGAGGGCCTTCTCGATAAATTGGGCTTGCATCTCGTTGAGCGGGCCGGCTTTGTCGAGAAGAGCGACGTAGCCCTGAATCGTCGTCAGGGGCGTCCGCAGATCATGTGAGACCATGGAGACAAACTCTGACTTCAGGCGATCCAATTCCTTGAGATGGGTGATATCCTGCATGATCACCACGCCGCCCAGACCCGTGACGTACGTAAGTTGCGTGTTGAAGACACGCTCCCCATCTAGAGCGAGTTCGGCATGAAGGTTTTCCCCATTCTCAGATGCCTCCTGGAGCAGATCCAGTAGATCGGGCTGCGTGATGACCTCTTGAATCGGCTGCCCTCTCGCCTCATCGGGAATATCGAAGAGTGCCCGGGCCGACTCACTCCACAGCAGCAGGTGTTCCTGTTCGTCGGCGATCAGAATAACTTCTGTGGCTCGCTCCATAAGCGCGCGTAGGCGTGAACGCTCCACCTCGACAGTCTCGAACAGTTGCGCATTCCGCAACGTAATCGCAGCAAAGTCAGCGACCGAGGAAAGCGTAAAGAGATTCTCTTCGTCGAAGCTCTCGTCACGGGTGCGATTGATGACGGCAATAACGCCAAAGGGACCCTCGCCCGGCGCCGTCAGCGGAACGTACAGCAGCGCCTGCGCCAGGTAACCGGTCGCAATCTTCGTCTCACGTTGCAACATCACCGGTCGCCCCGAGCGGATCACGCGCCAGGCCACCTCATCCGCCGCCGCTTTGTGCAAGCGCTCCACGAGATCGTCCTGCACATTCTTCGCGGCACGTAAGAAGAGCTTGTCCCGCTCCCGCAGCAAGATAAAGCCCTCTTCCGCCTGCGTCGTGTTGAGAGCCACGTCCATGATGCGGCGCAGCACCTCGTCGTGATCCAGGGTAGACACGATGGACTTACCGACCGTGTACAGGGTGTTGAGCGCCTGGAGACGCCGGTTGAGCAGTTGATTCGCCTCGGCTAAATCTGCGCGCAAATGCCCGGTCCCAGGACGACGCTCTAACACGTCCAGCGCACGAACGATGGTCTTGCAATCAACCGCCGGATCAAGTGGAGAGGTCAGAACGCCCATCACCTGCGCGGCGGGCAAGAGATGGTTGAGGTCCGACATGGGCTGATCCTCGGCGATCCACGCTATCACTGGACGCTCTTTGAGCATGCCGACAAGCTCAGCCGGGGACACGGCAGATGTCGTGAGATCCGCGACGATCAGAGCCGGACCATCATTGTCAATATAGAAGGACAAGTCCTCACGCCTCACGACCTCAACATCGTCAGGCACCATCACCTGAAGCGCGTGTAGACGGTCTGGCAAATCACTGATAAGCACGACGCGACGCAACATGATAAGACTGGTTTCCTTCGGTATGTGGCTATGTGCTAATAAGGGCCGTTATGCGATATTCTTGGATCTTGTGTTGGAGTTGTACCAATGAGTACGCATCTTGCAGATCCCTCAAGGCCCACTCAAAGTTTAGCTGGGACCGAGCGCGTTGGGTGTGTTTTTGCAGCAGGAATTCCACAAAGTCCTGCACTTCCCGGTACAGATCCGGCGGTAACTGCTCGACCCATTCCTCCAGCGTCTACATCTTTCTCTCCCTTTGCGCGTTCAAACGTTCCCACTTCAAACGCCAATGGTTGCGATCAGGTGAGAATAATGATCGAATTCTTTCGTCATCATCCTCGGTCAAATACCTGCACGTCAGCAAGTAGTTGCCGTTTCTCTTCCAGGACATGTTGCCAGTAGCACCCATCGTTGTAGTCCGCATGAATTTGAAAGCCGTCCTGCTCAGCGAGGATCTCACGCTCAAAACGTGCCAGTGGCATGCCGTAGCGCGCCTCAAAGCGACTGATCCTGTCTTTACATTCTGCTATCTTAGCTTCCAATTGCCGGATCCTGGCGCGTTTTGCCTCGTATAAGCCAGCCCGAAGAAGCATCTCCCGTTCCTGTTCTGGAAGCCTGGTCAGCGTCTCGGGCACCTCAAACGTTATTTCTGGCATTGATCTTTCCCCCTTGCTCACAGATTCTTTTAACGTTCGAACGCTCACACCACGAAGCGTGATCCCGGTTAACATGCGCCTCTATCACTTACTATAGTGGATATGCACTACAAGGCAAGCCAGCGGTCCAACTTTTCTGTCGGCAGATGCGTAGTATAGTTGAGAATAGCTGTTGCGTATAATCATCATTCAGTCTATCACAGAACGGGGAGGCAACGATGAAGTTGCTCATTCGATGGGCTATCAGTGCGTTTTCGCTGTTTGTCGCGGCCTGGATGGTACCGGGCATTTATGTGGCCGACAGGGGCTGGGCGGTCTTCGCCGTCATGGCCGTGATACTGGGCCTGGTCAACGCCGTAATACGTCCGATCCTGAAATTGCTCACGTGCCCACTCATTGTCCTGACCCTGGGCCTGTTCACGCTGGTCATCAACGGCCTGACGCTCTGGTTCTCGGCCGCGCTGGCGAACGGGCTCTTCGACGTGGGATTCTACATTGAGAATTTCTGGTCGGCGGTGCTGGGTTCCCTGATCGTCAGTATCGTCAGCGTCATTTTGAGCATGCTGGTCAAGGACGACGAGAAGAAAAAACGGTAGCACTCAATCCAGCTTAGGGCTACAACGAGATCGCGTTGAAAAGAGAAGCGTCACGTCTCAAGTCAGCTGAGATCGGACACGGGCGAACACGGAATTACACGGAACAAAAAACTGCAGCAAAGCCGTGAGGGAAGTCCGTGTTTGTCCGTGCCCCGAGATCAAAGTCTCGTTGTAGTGCGGGTATCAGTCAGACATCATGCAATCACCCTGGGAGTCACTATGCAATCTAAATCCAAGAGACTTCATCTACCGACACGCGCGCTTATGGTTCTTATCTGTTTATGGACGGTGGGATGCAGCAGCACGGCAGCGACGCCCGCCCCCACCGCCACGCCGACGATAGCCCCACCGACGGCAACGTACACCCCCACACCGGCCCCGACCGCGACCTCCACGCCAGCGGCGACGGCCACTGCCACGCTCACGCCTGAACCGTCCGCCACGCCAACCACAGCGGCGTCGCCCACGGCAACCGGCAGCCCCACCCCCGTTCCTTCGCCCACCGAGACGATGACACCCGAGATCCAGACGACGTCTATCAGCGACCTGGACCCGGGCAGTGAGGAAGAGGTCACCGTGCGCGGTCGCGTCCTCGCCACGTCCAGCTTCTCCAAGGGCTTCAAGTTCACGTTAGACGATGGCACCGGGCAGGTCATCCTGCTGATGTGGCATAACGTCTACGACGAAAGCCCATCCGCGCCCCGACTCAACGTCGGCGCGACGGTGCTGGCCGAGGGGGAGGTGGGCGAGTACGAGGGCGAGCTGCAGATTGAGCCTCGTTTCTACGACGACGTGACGGTGGTTACGCCGGGCGGCGCCTTTGCATCTGAGCACGAGATCGGCGCCTTGGCCGACCATATCAACGAGCTCGTCACCATCACCGGAGAGATTATCAACGTCGAAGATGCCGGTCCCGGCGTCAAGATCTGGGTTGCCGATGAGACCGGACAGGTGCAGGTCTTCATGTGGGACAATGTTTTGGAACGCGTGCCGCAGGCCAATCCGGCCCTGGGCACGCCTGGCACCCGCGTCCGCGTCACGGGCGAGGTGCAGGAGTACAAAGGCGCCCTGGAGGTCGTACCGACGCTGCCCTACGACGTGGAGGTATTGCCGTGACGGAAACGTTAGAACGTTTGAACGTTTGAACGTTAGGACGTTAGGACGTTTCAACGTTTGACCTTTGGCTTTCGACCTATCCCGAAGGAGACCTATGCACATCCCTGAGATTCCACTAGACGAAACCATTGATTTTCTGATGCAGCTTCTCAAGATTCCCAGCCCCACCGGCGACACGGAGGCTGCGCTGGCCTACGTTGAAGACGCCTGCGCCCAGCTGCCCGTGACCCAGCTGCATCCGCGCAAGGGCGGTCTGCTGCTCAGCTGGGACGGCGACGACGCCAAGCCCCGCGCGCTGACGGCCCACGTGGACACCCTGGGCGCCATGGTCAAGGAGATCAAGAGCACCGGGCGCCTCCGCCTTACCGCCCTCGGCGGCTTCGACTGGCACACGTTGGAAGGCGAGGGCTGCACCGTCGTGACCGGCGACCAGCGCGCCTACCGCGGCAGCATCCTCCCCACCAAGGCTTCGGTTCACATCTACGGCAAGGAGGCGCGAGAGCTCAAGCGCGTGGCGGAGAACTATGAAGTGCGCTTGGACGCCCGGACGGAAGATGAGGACGAGACGCGCGATCTGGGCATCGGCGTGGGCGACTTCGTCTACATCGACCCGCGTGTGGAAGTCAACGAGGGCTTCGTCCGCTCCCGGTATCTGGACGACAAGGCCGGCGTCGCTGCCATCTACGGCGCGCTGCTGGCGCTGCACCGCGCCGGGCTGAACCCGCGCTATCGCCTCGACGTGCTCATTTCCAGCTACGAGGAGGCCGGGCACGGCGCAGCCTCGGGCTGGGCCGAATACGTGGAGGAACTGGTCGCCGTCGATATGGCGGCAGCGGGCGGCGATCAGAACTCGGACGAGTTCAGCGTGGGCATCTGCGCGAAAGACTCTGGCGGACCTTATCATCTGGGACTGCGCCGCCAGATGGAGACTCTGGCGAAGGCACACGACATTCCCTATCGCGTCGATGTGTATCCCCACTACGGATCCGATGGTGAGGCGGCCTGGCGGGCCGGCGCCGACCTCAAGGTCGCGCTGATCGGGCCCGGCGTCGACGCTTCCCATGCCTACGAGCGCACGCACGTGGACTCGCTGGAGGCGACGATCAAATTGCTCGTGGCGTACCTGCTCTCAGAGTAGCAGCGCAGATGGAACCCTACGACAGCCTCGACTGGCGCCTGCCCTATCTAACCGAGGCGTTGCCCGGCACCGGCGGACAGATCCGCACGGTTCCCCAGGACTTCATCGTGGAGGAGATCCCGGCCTACGCGCCCTCTGGCGAGGGGGAGCACACGTTCTTCCGCGTGGAAAAGGTCGGGGTCACCACGCCGGCCCTCGTCCGCCAAGTCGTCCAGGCCCTGGATATCTCATCGCGTGACGTGGGCAGCGCCGGGCGCAAGGACAAGTACGCCGTCGCGCGCCAGACGCTCTCCGTCTGGAACGTGCCGCCGGAACGGCTGATGGACCTGGACCTGGAGAACGCCCGCGTGCTCTGGGCCAAACGTCACACCAATAAGCTGCGTATCGGGCACCTGTTGGGCAACCGCTTCACCCTACGCATCTGCGATGTGCACCCGGAATCAGAAGCGCGCGCGGGTGCGATTCTGGACGTGCTGGCGCGACGGGGCGTGCCCAACGGCTACGGTCGGCAGCGTTTTGGCAACCGGGGCGACAACGACAAAATCGGCCTGGCGCTGGTGCGGCACGATTGGGAGGTGCTGGACTGGCGCGGTATCCACACTCCCTCCTACGGACAGCGTCGCTTCTACGTCAACGCGCTCCAGTCGGCGCTTTTCAACCGCTATCTGGCGGTGCGCATGCACGAAGAGACCATGGACGATCTACTGCCCGGCGACATTGCCAAGAAGCACGACACCGGCGGCATGTTCACTGTAGAGGACGTGGAACAGGAGCGCCCGCGCATCGCCGCGTGGGAGATCAGCGCCACCGGTCCCATCTACGGCTACAAGATGATGAAGGCCCAAGACGAGGCGGCGGCGTTGGAAGCGCGCGTGCTGGATGAGATCGGCCTGGCATTGGAGGACTTCCGGCCGGTGAAGGCGAAGGGATCGCGCCGCGCGCTGCGCTATCGTCCCGCTGACCTGGATTGGCACGTCGAGGACGATGCGTTAGTTGTCACCTTCTTCGCGCCAAAAGGCGCCTACGCCACGCTCTTTCTACGCGAGTTGATGAAGTCTGACGCTGCCGAGGACGCGGACTGACACCTCAGCGCGTTCTTACTACCCCAGAACGTCCTCAATGATCTGCCGCACGGTGGCGACGTCCAGATCCTTCTTGTCCAGGAACGCGATAGCCCCGGCCTCCAGACCGAGACGGTGAAATTCGCGATCGGGATAGGCGCTGATCAGCACGATACGCGAATCGGGGCGCAGGCTCATCAGGCGACGGGTACAGCGGATGCCGTCCTCGTCCCCCAGTACCACGTCAACGAATGTAAGCGACGGGGCCAGGGACTGCGTCAGCCGCACGGCTTCGCCCATATCGTCGGCCTCGTAAATCACGGCCTCGGGATGCGCCCGCCCAATCATCCGCCGCAACTGCGTGCGATAGCGATCGCTGTCATCCACGAGCAGAAAGGTGAACTGCGAGGAAGATGCTGCCGGTCGGGGCAACGGCGCGTGCGTTCGCATCTGCCGACCGGAGAGACCGAGGACTTCCGGGTGCTGCATGGCGTAATTCGCCGCCTCCAGGCGACTGGAGACGTCGAGCCGACGGTAGAGGCGCGTGAGGTGGTTCTCAATCGTCTTCACGCTCAGGCCGAGTCGTTGGGCCATGCTCTGATTGTCCAGCCCCTGCTGGAGCAGGCGCAGCAGATCGCGCTGGCGGGTGGTGAGGGATGTTTGTGTCTCTGAAGGCGCGGTGCTCTGCACCAGTTTGTCCACGAGCGGGCTAGAAATCCAACGCTCCCCCTTGAGCACGCGCTTCACCGCCAGCTTGAGGTCGCTGAGCGACTGATCCTTGAGGTGATACCCATCCACGCCAATGCTCAGCACGCCCTGTACGTAGATGTCGTCATCGTAGGCGCTGATGACGAGGATGTGCATCTTGGGATAGCGCTCGTGAATTTCACGTAGGGCCGTCAGTGGCGCGAAGTCCGGCATGCGCAGATCGACGATCAGCAAATCTGGCTGTTCCACATCCAGGGCCTTGAGCAAGGCGGGACCATCGCTGGCCTCATCCACAATGGTGAGATTGGGCAGCTCCTGCAACGCATTGCGAATACCGGCCCGCACCAGCGCATGATCGTCAGCCAGAACTACACTTGTGTTCGCCATGTCACCATTATACCACTGCTCTTCACACCTCAGAAAACGCCGGAATGGTATGCAAATTCGTTTAGTATTCTGAGGTGCGTCGCACTTAAGGATGCAAATCCTACTGCATCCTCATGAGCATCGTAAGAAGCCTGTGGATCTCATGGATTTGAGTTCGAAAGTGCGTTGCACCTGCCCTCTGCTCAAAAGACTAAACGATTAGGGGTATGCAAATTCGGCGGCTGAGAACGTTTATGAAGGATGGCCTCAGCTGCGGATGGACGGGTAGGGGCTGGGAATTTCTATCTCCAACGCCAGGCCGCCATCGGGAGGTGAGGTGAACCGCAGGGTGCCATCCAGCAAGGAGACGCGCTCGCTGATGCCCACGAGGCCAAAATGTTTCTGCTCTGCCAGCGACGCTAAGTCCAGTGGCTCGTCCATGCCCAGGCCATTGTCGCGCAGCCGGACGAGGAGGCTCGCTTTGGGGGTACGCTGCAACGTCAGGGTCACCTGGGTAGCGGTGGCGTGCTTGCGCACGTTGCTCAGACCCTCTTGAATGATGCGAAAGACGGAAAGCTCAATCGGTTCCGGTAGACGTCCCAACCCGGTCTCGATATCCAGATCGACCGGAATGCCTGTATGGTCAGACCATTGGCTGGTCAACGAGCGAATCGCCGCCGGAAGCCCGTGATTGTCGATGGTCGGCGGGCGCAGATCACTGCAAACCTGCCGCAGGCTGCCCACAATCTGACGAATGCTGTTGCGGATTTTGGCCAAGTTCTGCCGCTGAGTTTCACCGGTCAGCTGGCTCTCGATCTCCTCCAGCTGGTAGTTATAGCTGAGCAGATCCTGGATGATCCGGTCGTGCAGCTCCCGCGCCAGCGCTTTGCGCTCGGCCTCCCGCTCCATCATTACGCGCCGCCCCGCCTCTTGCAACGCCAGATTCAGACGATCCAGCGCCTTGACCTGTTTATCCAACCGCTCGACGAGCTGGCGGTTCAGCGAATCGCGTTCTTCCAGGCTCTGGCGCAGCTCAAACTCGGCCTGGTGCAATTCTTCGACTTTCTGTTGGGCCTCATAATAATTCTCAAAGGCCCAAATGACCGGCGTCACCCGCTCCTGCCGGTCAGAACCAACGATGAGTTTCACAATATCGCGGGGCGTGATGTCAGAGGTGCGGCGTAGCGCCACCTGACGCCCCCGGAAGAGCACCAGGATGTAATCGGTCACGTCGAAAATGTGCCTCAGATCGTCACTGCTGAGAATAACGGCGACTCCCTCATCGGACAGTTCCTTGACGCGATCAAGTAAAATCCGCTGGCGGCCGAAACTCAACGCTTCAAGCGCGTCATCCAATAGCAGCAAGCGCGGTGGATGCGAGAGCGCTCTTGCCACGGCGACCACCTGTCGCTGCTCACCTGTCAGATTGCCGGCATTCCATTTGAAAAGGTCAGGGGACAGTTCAAACGTCGCTAGCAACTTCTTTGCCCGCTTGACCATCTCGCCTTCCCTGGGCAAGATACCGAAAAATCGGCGTATCTCTCTGCCCAGGAAGACGTTATGCAAAACGCTCATATCATCCAGAAGTTGAGGGGTCTGATAGACGGTCACAATACCAGCATGTTGGGCCTGGATGGCGGAGCTGAATACGACGCGCTCACCATCATAGACAATCTCACCGCTTGAGGGGATCTGCGCGCCACTGAGTAGATGAAATAGCGTAGATTTCCCGGCGCCGCGCTGACCAACGACCCCTAGTACTTCGCCGGGCTCAAGCGTGAAAGAGACATCCCTCAGCGCCGGGACCGTGCCGTATTGACGGGATAAGTTTTTGACGCTCAGAAGCTTTTTGTCACCAGCGACCATAGAGAATCAGAGCAACCTTTCCTGAAAAGCAATGTAGGCGTCCGCTACCCATCGCGTGGTTCACCGGACGCCTACATAGTCTAATCAATTGTGAAAATCGCGTCACCCCAAGAGCTACTTGCCGGTCCTCCGCGTGGCGACATCGAAGATCACCGCTGCTGCAAGCACAGCGCCGCGCACGACGTACTGGTACGCGATATCCACGTTCATCAAGTTCATGCCACTGGTCAGCGACATGTAGACGATGGCGCCGACAAGCGAACCGGTCACCTGCCCCACGCCGCCAGCCGCCGAAACGCCGCCGATGTAAGCCGCTGCGATGGCATCGAGCTCAAAGAGCGTGCCGGCCTGGGTCGTTGCAGACTGCAGTCGGGAAGCGAAGAGAATGCCAGATAACGCAGAAAGCATCCCCATGGAGCCGAAGACGGCAAACGTCAGCTTCTTCACGCTGATACCACTCAACTCCGCCGCTTCTGGATTGCCGCCGACGGCGTAAATATGACGACCCAGCACGGTCTGCGTCGTCACGAAGTGATAGATCCCCACGACGAGCAGCACGACCACGACCGTCCAGGAGAGGCCGTTGTAGCCAGACAAAATCCAGGTGATCACCCCGAACAGTAGCGAGACGAAGACAATTTTGAAGATAAACATGTCCATCGGCAGCACTTCGAAGTCATAAGCCTGTTTCTTCTTGCGGTTGCTGATCGAGTTGAGGATGAAAAGCACAATGCCGATCAAGCCCAGCAAGAGCGTGACCTTATGCACTTCTGGCCAAAACCCTAGATTGATATCAGGTATGTAGCCGTTGCCAATGGCATTGAACGCATCATCCTGAATGATGATCGTCCCCGTTGCCGCCGTCACCAGCAACAGTAGACCGCGATAGATCAGCCATCCGGCCAGTGAAGCAACGAACGAGGGAATGCCCAATTGCGCCACGGGATAGGCCGTGATCAAGCCGGCGAGGAAGCCAAACGCCAGGATCATAGGGATGACCACGTAGACTGGCAGGTTCCAGAACTCCAGTGCGACAGCTGCCACAGCGCCTAGGAAGCCGGCCAGAAAACCCACCGACAGGTCAATGTGGCGGATGACGATCACCAGCGTCATGCCGACGGCCAACACCGCGATGTAGCCCGTCTGGTTAAGCAAGTTGCTGATATTTCGAGACGAGATGAAGATACCATCCGTGGTAATGGTGAAGATCGCCATAATGACAAACAAGGCGATGAACATACCGTATTCACGGATATTCTTCTTCAAGAGCTCCTGTAAATGTTTGAAAAACATGCTGTGCCTCCTAGTATTCCGTGGCCAGGGCCATGATCTTTTCCTGCGTTGCTTCTTCAACCGGCATCGCGCCTGCTATTCTGCCACCCGAAACGACGTATATCCTGTCGCTCATGCCCAAGATCTCCGGCAGCTCCGATGAGATCATAATGATGCTCATGCCCTCGCTGACCAGCTGGTTCATGATCGTGTAGATTTCGTACTTGGCGCCTACGTCGATACCTCTGGTCGGTTCGTCCAGAATCAACACATCGGGCCTGACAAACAGCCATTTGCCCAGCGAAACCTTTTGCTGATTACCACCGCTCAGGTTCCGCACCTTCTGCTCAATGCTCGGCGTCTTGATGTTCAGTGACTGCTGATACTCGTTGGCAACTTTGATCTCAGCGTTCTTGTCAACGACGCCACGGCGGGCGATCTCCCGTAGGTTTGCCAGGGTGATATTCTCCTTCACATCCTGGATTAGAATCAGCCCCTTGGCCTTCCGGTCTTCGCTCAAATAGGCGACGCCGGTCTTGATCGCGTCCTGGGGATGTCCAAAGCTGACTCTCTTTCCATCTACGTAGATCTCACCATTGATGCGGTAGTCCTCGGGGTTCCCGAACAGGCTTAGAGCAAGCTCGGTACGCCCTGAACCCATCAATCCGGCAAAGCCAACGATCTCGCCCTTATTGAGATAAAAGTCGACATTCTCCAGTATCTGCCGACCAAGACGCGGATCGTAGGCATTCCAGTTCTTGACCTCGAGAACGGTTTCTCCACCACCATGGGGGCAGATGATCAGTACTTCGACGCCTTTGTTCAGCAACGCTTCGACATTGGCTTTCTCTCTGGCGGAATCGCCCTGGCTGAAGAGAATTTCAACTTGGTAACCTGCAGCCTGGAACGCTTCCTGGAAATGCGTCATATCCTGGATCCAGCGTGGCTCATCTTTAGTTGGTAGAACAATCCCAACCGATGGATTGGATGAAGAGCCTGCTGAATCTAAGGCACTGGATGCGTCATCAATCTCGTAATAACCAGAGTCGATCAGAACTTCACGGATATTGCTCTGATCAACTACACTTACCGGCGACTCGAGCCCAGGCACATCGATCACGCCGTTGTTGTAGGTGGTTCCGGCTTCAGGAGCCTCATCCTTGAGCAAGGCCAATGCAGCCTCAACCGCGGTTTGCACCAGGATGCGCACATCCTTGAAGACGGTCATCGACTGCTTGCCGTCAAGGATGTACTGGATAGAGACCTTCTCAGCGTCCATACCGGTGATTACATAGCTCTTGACGTGCTCATCAGCATCAAACACCTCGCTAATCGCACGCGCGGTGTTATCGTTCGGAGCCAGGATGAATACGTCGCCTTTGTCCGCTTCGCTTGCGGCGTCCAAATTAGATTCTGCCAGGATCCTGGCGGTTTTGGCATCCCAGTTGGTGGCCACCTGACTGATAATCTGGGTTATCTCGTCATGCGTTAAGCTGGACTTGTCCTGCAGAGCGACCGCTTTGCTGGAATTTTTGATCGTAAACGTGCCATCAGCGATCTTGGGCTGCAGCACGTCCCAGGCGCCCTGGAAGAAGAGGAGGGCGTTAGGGTCCGTTAAAGCACCGGCGTACAGATATAGCGGGTTGCCTTTTCCTGTTGCATGATCGACCAGGTATTGCGCCTGCAGCGCGCCGACACCCTCACTATCAAAAGTTACATAGTAATCCAATGCAGTGGTATTGGTGATCAGCCGGTCATACGAAATGACCTTTACCCCAGCCTCTTTGGCTTCTTCAACCGCAGCGGCTGCGGCCTCGAATACATGGCGTTTCCGCTCCGGATAGATACTATTGATCTCACGCCCAACCATGTTCTTGATTAACGCGAATTCTGTGACCTCGCCTTCGTGGGCATCTAAGGTGCAGATGGTCTGCCCATCGCGCAGGACGGTGACAGTGTCTGCAACGTCAATGACCTCGCTCAACTTATGGGAGATAAGAATGCACGTTACACCTTGGCTGCGCTGCTCACGCAGCAAGTTGAGCAAGTTCTCACTGTCATCCTCGTTCAGGGCAGCGGTCGGCTCATCCAAGATCAGAATTTTCACATCTCTGTGTAAGGCCTTGGCGATTTCTACCAGCTGTTGCTTGCCAACCCCCAGATCCTTAATTTTCATGGACGGATTGACGTCAAGGCCTACGCGTTTTAGAATCTCCGACGTCCGCTTGATGGTCTCGTTCCAGTCAATCGTAAATCCGTTGCTGAGTTCCTGGCCGAGGAAGATATTCTCATAGACGGTCATCTCGGGAATAAGAGCCAATTCCTGATAAATGATACCGATACCTGCTTCTTCACTATCACTGGTGTTGTGGTATTCCTGGAGTTCTCCGCGCAGCAGAATCTCGCCGGTGTAGGTCCCAGGGGGATGCACGCCGCTCAGAACCTTCATCAGCGTAGATTTGCCAGCGCCGTTTTCTCCCACCAGACCGTGAATCTCCCCTTCCTGAACGCGAAAACTCACGTCGTCTAGAGCCTTCACGCCGGGGAACTCCTTGGTGATGTTTTTCATCTCCAGTATGGGAGCACTCATAGCGCCTCCGGTTTTCAACCTTCTAAAGTTTGACTCACCTGAAATAACTAATTAAAACTCGGAGTTTTAGTAGGTCATCCCCTACATCTAGTGATTTTGGTTGCGAAGAATCTACATATAGGGTCAAGTTCCAGAAAAACTCCGAGTTTTAGGATCCTTTTTCAGTGGAGTCAGTTTGACGGGAGTAGTGACAGGGGGCCTGTCACTACTCCAACATTGTCTCACGATTGTGTGCTAGGGCAAGTTCTCGAAGTCGTCGGCGGAGTAGTAGCCAGAGTCGATCAGTGCACTCTGGACGTTATCCTGGTCAACAGCCACAACTGCGGACTGGATAGCCGGCACGTCTTTCGCACCGTTGTCGTACGCGCCGGTGGCAGCGGGCTCGTTCCCCTCAAGCAGGGCCACGGCCGCGTTAATGGCATCCTGCACCAGTGTACGAACGTCCTTGAAGACGGTCATGGACTGCTTGCCGTCGATGATGTACTGGACAGAGGCCTTCTCGGCGTCTTGCCCGGTGATAACGTAGTCGGTCACGTCGCTGTCGGCCGCGAAGGCGTCCGCAATCGCG
>DAOTUH010000356.1:0-2354 GCA_034437255.1 Anaerolineae bacterium | reverse complement strand
AATTGGATAGACAGGATCATAGTTTACCTCTCGCAGCGGGGATAACTCGGCTAGAGAATCTTCTGCCGCCAACACTTCTTCTCTTTGGTTGATCTCGTGATCAGAAACGGGACTGCGGGCAACGACAATATCGGGTTGGATAATATAATCCGTACCCAGCGAGGAAGCTAACTCATCCGTCCGTTCAACGATTTCTTCAAGTATTCCCAAATGCCGATACTGATCAAAACCAGAGATGGGAGACTGCATAGAATAGGCCCACTTCCCAGGACGCAAATGAGTCAATAAGTCAAAGGCTTTTTCAAGAAAGTCCTTCGTAATGGTCTCAAAAAGCCGGCCAGCCGTCTGTCCTGCCATGTATTCATAACTAGAGGGACAATTCAAACGTTCCAATATCCCCAGAGCGATAGCCCTACTGGAACTACTCCCCTTATCTGCAAAATTTGGGTAGCTTTTGTCCCCGTCCCTTTTGAGGCAAATGATTCTCTCACAAATATTACGATGATACGCACTGCGTAGAGTATGTAGAGCCACGTTCTCCTCCTAGAGTCTCATGCTGGTTTGTAGAATCCAATGACGTATTCCTCATGCATACGTTGTTGGATCTGCGAGCTTGTATCAACTTTCGACCCCGTCGGCATCATTCTACGATCACGATCCAGATGACGGACACCGACTCGTGGAATTTCAAATCCTATATCTTGACCAATATCAACCAAACATTCCGGTGTCTGAGTATCTTGCCCTCGCATCGTAGCTCGTCCAACCACAACTACCGCTGACTTCCCCAGCTTCAACACACGATACATTTCCTGTAACGTCCGTTTCATCTCAGAGTAATAGCGCCGCAAAACCATCCCTTTCTTCTCGTCATGGTCAGCAATATCACCGATAATCTCCGCCGTCGCTGAGGGCAGAGCCTCAAAATCAATATCAGTTATCGCTTCTCCGCCTATATATTCTCTGCGCTTTTCGCCCAGACTCTTAATCGGAAAGCCCAACCAGACAAGTGAGAACTTGTGTGAGCGCATATAATCGATAGCGTAAGCAGGATAAGGTGGTGAAGTAACGATCAAATCTACAACTTCATCTTCAAGGGGTAGCGATTGTGCGTTTCCATAGGCAACAAAGGGGCGTCTATCTACAGTTGAGGGTGCAAGTAGATTCCGCACTCCCTTCTTGAGCTGCTTATGAAATTCATGTAGAGGGGAACGTAACTGCTTTGTCACATATCTAATTCTGCTGGAAGGTATATCTTTCGAGCCATTCTCCCAGATCACCTGACCATCTTGATCCACAAGGATTTTTGCCCGATGTGGACGGGTGTGAGCGATATCAATCGCCAGGGAAACACTGCTAGATTTGGTGATGATGATAGCAGAAAAGACCAATTCGAAGAAAGTTCTTACAGCCGTATCAGGTATGCATTCAACTTCATTCATAAGCGCTTGTAACTCTATCTGCGTGTCATGGAAAAACCAGTAATCTACAAACTTACGGGTCCGTGCATCCCAGCGAGACTGTAATTTTTGTCGCAAAGCTTTTTTGTCTTCTTGGGCCGCCAGGGTTGCCTGTCGCAAAATAGTCTCACCCTGCTGGAAAATCTTTTCTCCGTCAAGAGGTGTAGACTTTACAGTGGAGATGAGAACCGCCAAAGGATCAATATCGAAGCCACAGCCTTGTCTCCTAGCCAGAAGCGCTTCCAAAATAGCAGTGCCGGACCCCATCATCGGGTCCAGTACCAAATCACCGGGCGACGTTAAAGCGCGAATAAACTTCCTAGGTATCTGAGGTGGAAATTTGGCAGGAAAGGAATGGAGATTATGAGAAGCATATCCACTGTCATGTGCATGAAAGTCCAGATCATGCCCCAAAAGTGTAGTAAGCTGCTCACGATAAGGAGTATTTGGATCAGGCTGACGGACCGTATCGATTGGCAAAATAAGTTGACGCATAACCATCCAGGAACCCCCTGGCTATCTAGATCAATAGGCGAAGAAACAACGTACTAAATGATTATAAAATGGCTGATGAAGAGGTCAAGTCATATTTTATAGTACAAACCTCAAAGAAGATCAAGAAGATAAAATTTAATCGGTTTCCCCTGATCAAATCCGCCGGGACTCACGTATAATAGGGATAGAAACCAACGACAGACCAGGGGGCAGACCAGGTAGATGGGCAAATCAAAATGGGGACGGTGGGTGCGGGTGGCGCTCTTCGTCCTCTTCGCCGCCGTGATCATCTGGAGCGCCAGCCGGCTCTCCTCCGGGAACGAGGGACGTTCTCCCCGGGCGGATCTGCAACTGCGCGCCATGCGCGATCTCCTGCTACCGGACGCGCCGTCGCGCCCC
>DAOTUH010000355.1:0-4382 GCA_034437255.1 Anaerolineae bacterium | reverse complement strand
ACGCCTATCTGGCGGAGGTGGTCAAGGCCGGCGCCGCGGGCTATCTCACCAAGGACGAAGGCCCCCAACAGCTGATCACAGCCATCCGCTCTGCCGCGCGGGGCGAGGTGCTGTTGACGCCGGAGCAGTGGGCCCGGATCCGGGCCTGGGAGGAGGGCGTGGGCGCGCGCTGGGAGAGCCTCACGGCGCGGGAACGAGACATCCTCGTCCTGCTGGCCGAGGGAAAGACCACGGCGGAGATTGCGGCAGCCTTGCTCATCACCGAAAATACCGTGCGTACCCACGTCGGGAACCTGTTGGGCAAACTGGGAGTGGACTCCCGGGAGGCAGCCCTCGCCTGGGCCTGGAGGCACGGCCTGTTCACTACGAAGGATCTACTCCAGGGATAAAATCAGGAATTCTCTCCGTTGACGACGTTCCCTTCAAGATGATGGGGCTTTGGGACTTTGCCGGATGGTGGAATGAGCAGCCCTAAAACTAGCGGGCTCACCAGCCCTTTTCTGCGTTGGGACAGGAAGCGCGTGGCAAACGTGGCCTTTGCACCCGGCGAAATCCCAGAGAGCCAAGATTAGGGAAAAAGTACCAGCGACCAGCCGGGAAGAACGCACGTACAGGTCCCCACCTGGGGAGAATCCCTAGGGTAAAACCAGGGATTCTCCCCGTTGACAACGTCCCCTCCACTCTGATAGAATGAGTGTGGCTGCGGAGCGACCGGTCGGCAATGCCAAGCACTCCCAGGTCGGCACAATCCACTCACACTATATTTTAAGGAGGTAGCATTACCATGGATAATCGATCAATTAACAAGAGCGGGGAGATTTTAAATTGGATGAAGTTTGTAGGTGTTCTTGTTTCAGTGGCATCAGTTATTCTCACACCCATGAATGTGCTTGCAGCTCCGAGAATTCGTGGAGACATGGCACAGTGTGAAGAATGTCAAGTGGAAAGAGTTTCTCTTTCTGATGAATTAGATTTACTCACCATTGTGAATGAGGATGGTGAGGAGTATAGAATTGCAACTAATACACGGGATGAGAAATCGGGAACGAGAATGTTTTTCTGGATTATACAGAGTGATGAAGATCTGGAGACACTTCAACAGAACATCGTAAGCAAGAGAGTAAACCCAAGCCAGCAAAACCTTCGGGGACATATTGGCTTGCCGGCTGGGGGCTGGGTCTACTGGAATGCAAATACTATCAGAGTATACATTAGTCCCGATATTGCCGCAGACTGGATATTGGGTTTTGGTATCACAGCACTTCTGTGTGGTATCGTTGCAGCCCTGCCGTTGGGACAATTACCGGGACTTTTTTGTGCTACCGTCTCTGGTTTATCTGCAGGCGCTATTGCTTTTTATGATGCTAAAGGCGATCCTGGTTTTTACATTGTGGGTACCCGAGATCCCTTACGCGTATGGCTAGAACCATAGCGTGAGAGAGAGAGGAGGAATCTAATATGGGTTTCGTGGATGTGTCAAAACACAAATCAAAGTTTTTGAAGATGATTATCCACATAAGTTGGTGGATCTTGATAATGACGGCGTCCGCTTTCGCGGTATGGGCCGATCTCCTGATCCGGGAGGCGCGCTGGACGATCTGGCCCGGCGTGCTCGTTGTCGTCGGCGGGCTGTTTGTGGCCTTTGGCAGCCTCGGCTTTTCATTGGTTCGAGCACACACGCAAGATGGAAATAGGATCTGGTTAACCGCTCTCTGGATGCTCATGCCAACCGTTCCTGCTCTGGTGGTCGCCCTACGTTCGGGCCTTACCGATCCCCAGGTATTCGTTCGCGTCAGTTTGATATATAGCGCGACAGGTATTGGCGTCGGGATGAGCCGGCTGTCTTCTGCTGAATCTAAAGCCTCTGAAGTGAATAAACCTTATCAGATTGCAAGATACGTGGGTCAGGTTCTGGTTATGTACTGGTTGGCGCTGGCGATGTTGATCTATGTTTCGGCTCCGCGTTTGCATGTGGTCTTTGAATGAGACCTTAGAGCACATTTGGCCTCTTAGGATGTAGGCTGCAACGTTGGGGGGGAGACCTCACGGTTTCGTCGGGGGAAGCAGTTTACGCTGCTTCCCTTTTGCTATGATATGAGAGGTAAGAGCTGGCCCTTGCGGTACTGAGAGCAACGCATCTTGACTTCCCGTGTCAAGTCAAAAGATAATCTTACCGAAACCTAGCCCTCAATGACCTCCTTTTTGAATAGGATATGGGTAACGTAGGATCATACCATCACCAGCCAAACACCTACTCAACACGACAACCACCGCCAGCGTAGCGCGCTGAGTAAACCGGAGGTGCGCCCGTCTCGCTATCCGGCGCTAAGTTAAGGGGCGCGACTGGGGTTAAGTCCAAGGCCGCACAGGCGGCCGGGAAACGTTCGGGATGGGCCAGGGTCTGATAGACGTCTTCCGGGTGCTGGGGATCGGCGGGCGGATAGGTCCACAGATGCTCCAGCGCGTCATAGATCTGTTGGCGTAAGGTCAGGGGATTGAGCGCGGCTTGCGTCTCGCGCAACGGTGCGCATAGGTCTGCCTCAGCTTGATCCTGACACAGCCGATCCAGCGGCGGGCGTGGCTCATCATACTTGCGACGAACGGTGGCGGGCCGTTCAGCTGTAGCCGGCTGATATTCCTTACTGACCAAGTGGAGCACCGGTTGGAGGTAATTGTAGTAGCGGCCCATCAGCTCGTAGATGCGATTGAGATAGCGCGTCTGTTTGACGGTATCCAGGCGCTCGCGGCCTAGATACACTCGCACCAAGGTGCGAGTCTTGAGTTCCACGTAGCGATTGTCATTGGAGCGGCCGCGATGAGTGCGCGAGAGTAAAATGTCGGGATGATAGGTTTCCAGGAAGTGGATGAGGTGGTCGTTCAAGAACTCGCCACCGTTGTCGGGATGCAATTCCAGGATGGGGAAGGGGATCTGGGCAAACAACGTCAAGAAGATGTCTACGACCACCACGTAACTGCGTCCCAAGATGGCGCGCCGCGCACTCCAGGTGGTGGCCACATCTATCATTTGCAAGGTGTAAACGTACTCTCCGCGCGTCTCCGGGCCACAGTGATGCACCAAATCAACCTCAAAGTGACCGGGTTCCTCAATATTCCAGGGAATGCGCTTGGCGGGTATGTGGCGCTGCAGGAAATTCTGGCGTCGCCGCTGCCGACGTTGGGCCTGTTTGTAGAACGGCGGGTCCGGGAGATGGTGGCGGATCGTGGAGGCGCTGATATCCCCTAATTGGGCCTTCAAGCTGGGAGGTAAGGCCAACTCGCCATCCCGCGCCAAGGCGTGCGCAGTGCGGAGCAGGGTGGCGTTGGAGAGCCGTTCGGGACAGATATAGTCATGGGCTTTCCAGATCAGCCGGAGAGCCGCATCCACGTCGGGCCCATAGGTGTTCCCGCGCTCGCGTTGCCGAGCGTGCCGTTGAATGCGTTCTTCATTTATCTTCTGGATCAGGTATTTGCGATGATAGCCGGTGGCGGCTTCCATAGCGTTCAACAACTGACTCTTTTCTGTGCGTTTGGTGGCTTGGCGATACAAGGTCTGCATCTGCTGCAAATACTCATAGCGACTGTCAATACTCATCTTTGTTTCTGAGGGCAGGGTAGGTCTCCTTTTATTCGGTAAGCTTATCATTTGACAATACCATACCTCATTCGGTAAGATTTTACGTGACAGAATACGCGCGGTTGACCACAGCCGGGGCTCAGATATTATTGTGCATTATGGCGGCGTCGTTCGACTTTTCTTACCTTCCCCGGTACATCGCTCCCCCCTCCAGGTCGGGAGAGCGCTGCGTGGTTCAAACGAAAGGAGGCGCAATGAGCGAAGTAGAGGAAGCCATTTGTGTCGTGATCGCCGACGACCATCCCGCGACGCGCGAAGGGATCCGCACAATCCTGGACGCCGCACCGGATATCGAGGTAGTGGACGAGGCCGAGGACGGTCGGGAGGCGCAGGAAAAGGTCGCGGCGCTGCAGCCCGATATCTTGCTGCTGGATTTGGTGATGCCGGACCTGCGCCCGGCGGAGATCCAGGCGGGGGTGCGAACGCATCATCCGGAGACGACCACGTTGGTGCTGACGGCCCACGACCGTGATGCTTATCTGACGCAGACGGTCCAGGCGGGCGCCGCCGGTTTTCTCGCCAAGGACGAAGCGCCCCAACGCCTCATCGCCGCCATCCGCTGTGCCGCGCGGGGCGAGGTGCTGTTGACGCCGGAGCAGTGGGCGCGGATCCGGGCCTAGGAAGAGGGCGTGGGCGCGCGCTGGGAGCGGCTATCGGCGCGAGAACGAGAAGTCCTCGTCCTACTGGCCGAGGGAAAGACCACGGCGAAAATTGCGGCAGCCTTGCTCATCACCGAAAACACCGTGCG
>DAOTUH010000354.1:0-3937 GCA_034437255.1 Anaerolineae bacterium | reverse complement strand
CTGGTCCCAAGGGCTTCGAAAAGCGACTTTCCATGATCACTGGGTCAGGGCAGTCGTGTAAAGATAACAGGGAAAAGTCAAACTGAACACTATTGATCTAAACCGCTTTGAACGTCAGCGAGACTCAATCCTCATTATAACGGATTTTTATCTTTAGTTCAAATCTTCTCGATTTTTTGGTATTTCGCCGGAATGATAATGTATAGCTAAGTTCAGCGCCAGCCCCCGCAAATTAAAATGCTCCCAGTCCCGTCCCCGGGGAGGGGGACGGGGAGGGGTTTGAGTTTTAAATTGTGGAGCCATGCACTTATCTATCCATCAATTGACGATTAGCAGAACATTAGGAAAGATGTGATAAATCGAATTGCTCCTCCCCCTGGGCGTAGTGCTTCTTCTTGAAAAAATAGGTGCTGAAGAAGATGATCAATCCCATAGCAAGCCCGATCCCGATCACGGCCCAGCGGAAGCGCATAATGCCTGGGAGGTCGCCCACTTCCGGCTTGATGGTAGCTTCCACCACGAAAGGAACAACAAGCGTGAAAACCATGAAGATGATCTTCCAGACGTAGATGGTGCTGCGGGCTTTGTTGGAGACCGCGACCTCGTAAGGCATGACCCAGAAGCTGGTGGCGATGGCGGTGTAGAGGATGTCGTAGACGAAGAGCGCCAGCAGGAGTTGGATGAAGAGCGCCGTCTGGTTGGCGTCAGTGCCCGGAATCTCCAGCCAGAAGGCGACGAAGCCGGTGACGAAGATAGGCGCGCCGTATCGAATGTACGGGACGCGGCGTCCCAATGCACTCTGGGTACGATCGCTAATATAGCCGAAGAGGGGATCGTTGATGGCGTTCCAGATGCCGAAGAGCAGCCAGACGATCCCTGCCAACTGGGCCTCCAATCCGCGCAGGCTGACGAAGTAGTAGGTCAGCGCGCCAGAAGCAGCCAGCGACTGTAAAATTGCCGTCGAAGCGTCACCCGCTGATATGGCAATGCGACTCTTGAGAGGGACATGTTCTTCTCTAAGGACTGGCTGGGTCATGCATCCTCCTGTAAAAACAGGTCTGAGGTCGAAAGTCAAAGGTCAAAAGTCTTTAGGCATGATCTCTGGTTTGCAAATGGGCGAGGCGCCTGT
Source organism: Anaerolineae bacterium (assembly GCA_034437255.1). Lineage (GTDB taxonomy): Bacteria > Chloroflexota > Anaerolineae > B4-G1 > SLSP01 > G713. The sequence goes on along the minus strand of DAOTUH010000354.1, from coordinate 2,808 downwards.
AAACTCAATTCAAGCGATCAAGCAGAGGGACAGGCACACGCTGTCGCGCATTCTACACTATAGTCTTAGTTTTTCACACTGAGCAAGATCCACCGTTACAGGCCATTTTGTCACTTGGCTACCCGCCGCTTTGCTGAGTGTGATTCTTCATCGGTGAGTTGAGCGGTTTGATCAGATGGGTTTTGTCATTTCACATTCTTGATTTGTCATTGAACGCGGGTCTGCTGCCGCTTTCGCCGGAGGCCATGGTGGAAATCCACAACCTCTATCGCGAGCGCATTCGCGATCAGGTCCATCACACTGGTAAGAGGTGGGAGTAGGTGCTGAACAAATGAAGAAACTGATTCACCGTATCCTGAAAAGCCCTTGGTTTTGGCTTATCTTGGCGGGTTATATACTGCGCATCATCGTTATGCCGATTACAGGTCAGCACGATGTGATGTTCATGCCGTGGATGACTCGGTATGTTAATCAGGGCCACTTTAATCTGTACGCTTTTCTTTACGAGAAATATGGAAGTATCGTCATGCGGAGGCCGGGTGTTTGGGCTCCTTATCCCTACGGCTTTTATATCTTTACAGCTGGTTGGTTGGGCCTGCTAGAGCAACTGGGATTGGTCGATGTGGTTACTTGGGAACGTGTCTGGCAGATTGCGCATCCAGCACGATATGTATTTCTGTTCAAGTTAGCTTATCTTCCCTTTGATTTCGGCATTGGTTATATGTTGTATCGGGCGTATGATCGCATGGGACTAACGTTGTGGGCTTGGTCATCTTTGGCGATTTATACTCCTTTCATGATGGGACAAAACGATATATATTCCACTGCCTTCGCTGTAGCAGGCACCTATGCCGCGATGAAGGCAATTCAAGTGGCGTCTCAAAATCCCGCTGCGTCCTCTTGGTTCCCCAATAAATGGACAATTTTGAGCAGCATTTGTCTAGGGATAGGTAGTATATTCAAACTCTATCCCTTGTTCCTGCTTTCTCCTTTGGTGCTGATCATCGAAAAACGTTGGTGGCAGCGTGTGATGTTGCTCGGTATTGGATGCTCCATCTTAGGTTTAGCCTCACTGCCATTCATTACGACACCAACCTATGTCAACGGTGTGCTGTTCAATCCTGAAGGCGCAGAGATCTTTCGTGAAATTCAACTGTTTGGCATAAGCGTGTCACCATTTCTGCTCAGTTATTTGATTCTAATCTTATACTTGATAATGCCCAATGGCTTGGTTGATGATTCAAAGCATCTACCCTGGTTTGTTAGCTTGATCGTTCTCTCTCTTCTGTTCTTGTGGGTTCCAACCCCGCTGTACTGGCTTATCTGGATAGTTCCTTTCTTGATTGGCGTCATGGGGAAGGTGCCTAGATTGTCAGTTGCGTGGATTTTATTACACGTTGCGTTTGCATTCATGATTTTAAACGAGCATCAAGAATTAGGAGTCGCTCTACCCATTCATTTAGCCAGCATATTTAACGTTCCTAATCTGTCTACTGCATTGACCATAACTCATCCCACTATATATCAAGCATTTGTAACGCTACTACCTCTTGTCAAAAGCCTTCTAGTAGCCTCACTCTTATACATTCTGCACACTTCAGTGATAGCGGTCGTTAGAGACGTCAGCGTCTATGAGCGCAAACTGAAACCTCACTGGTGGATTGGCTTGCCGACGGCGACACTGTTGTCAGGTTTGATCATCACTTTGTTTTTTTCTAGAAACTTGGTTAGTCCAATCAACCGGTATGATTGGCAATCGCAAACCTTGACTGCGGGAGATCACGTGATCCAAGAACTGAGTCCAGAACACAATAAAATCACAGGTTTGCGACTGAGGTTCATCGACGTCGTCTCACCGGCAACTATTGAAGCGTGTATATACGGTGGCGATGACATCAACCAAGAGCCCATAGCATGTGCCGCAAAAAGTACGTCTGAGGAGATTGGAAATAGAAACTTGTATTTTTTGTTTGGTGATCTGATATATGTGGAGGAATCTGTAACGGCGACGTTCGAACTTAAAGGAGATGGCGCAAACGTTGTATTACCGTATACCACATCGGCGGATAAGCTACTGCAGTTCAATGATATGACATCAAACGGGTCACTAGATGTATCAACTTTATCGCCTTTTGACGTTGCAGAGGCTTTTGACACGTTGATTCTTGAGAATGTGTTGCAAGACCCATATCTTTTGATGACAATGGCTGTTACGTTGGTTCTGGCTGTGTTATTCGTTGGTAGACTGGTTGTGGTATCCTAATCAATGCACAGTGAACTCGTATCCCAAATATTTTAGATAGATACGATCTTTGTTGTATGAGTATTGACCGATCCTATTTGATTGTGATACTCTTCTAAGTTAACAAAGGAGGTTGACATGCGCTATCGTAAGTTAGGACGCACGGGTTGGAAAGTATCGACGGTCAGTATGGGCTGCTGGGCTATTGGTGGATCGTGGGGCGAGGTCTCAGACGAGGAGTCCATGGCTGCCTTGCATCAGGCGGTGGACATGGGCGTCAACTTCTTCGATACCGCCGACGTCTGGCGCGCTCGGCTTCTGGAAGGCGCTGCACGAGGTCTGGCCGACGACGCGGCAGCAACGCTGCTGGGTCCACAAGACCGCCAACGTCCTCAACGCGTTGCCGAAGTCCGTCCAGTGCAAGCTCGTGCTCGCCGCCGATCAGTTCGTCGTCGCGCGCGAGCGCGGCGACGGCACGCCCGGCCATTCGGTCATCGCCGGCTATCACTGGTTCTCGGATTGGGGCCGCGACACCATGATCAGCCTGCCCGGGCTCGCGATCGAGA
>DAOTUH010000353.1:0-5048 GCA_034437255.1 Anaerolineae bacterium | reverse complement strand
CCCTGTCGCTCGGGCCGGTGTCCCCACCGTGCCCGCCGTCGCATTTACGGATGCTGGCAATGGTTGACGTAACGCTTAAATCAGGTAACATAAACAAGATCATGGTTAAGAATAACACGACAGTTCTCTTAAAATTAAATCAAAAATCGGACTTTTGGGCATGGAGCGGATGGACGGCACTCCAGCTAGCACTTGCTCTGGGGAGCAATATCCCAAAAGCCTGCGTGCCTAACTACGAGCGAAGCAGTTCGTAGTGAGCAACGGAGCCGTCGCGGAGTCGCGTTTAGACTGCATCATAAGACGGCTCACGCACCGTGTAATCTTAACCCATATAGAACATGAACCATTCCCGATTTTGGCAGATAGCTTTTGGAGTCAACGATGGAATTCGATCCACATAAGGCCTCCCAGCGATTGGAGTTAAACTTCTGCCCACGCTGCGGGCATACGTTGGCGGATGCGGAGGCCTTTGGACGGACGCGGCGCGTCTGTCCCGCCTGCCAGCTGGTCGTCTTTCGAGAACACAAGGTCGCCGCGGCGATGCTGGTGACGGACCGCGAAAACCGCGTGCTCCTGGTGCAGCGAGCGTGGAATCCGGCCCAGGGATGCTGGAGCCTGCCGGCCGGCTTCGTGGATCACGACGAGGCGCCGGAGGCCGCAGCGGTGCGCGAATGCCGCGAGGAGACCGGGCTCGATGTTGAAGTGATTGATCTGTTGACTGTCATTTCGGGGCGCGAACATCCCCAGGGCGCCGATATTGTGATCGTCTATTGCGGCCAGGTGGTGGCTGGCGCGCTGGCGCCCGCCGATGACGCCGTCGATGTTGGGTTTTTCTCGCTGGACAATGTGCCGCCGCTGGCATTCCGGGCCACACGCGAAGCGCTGGCCCACTACCGTACGGAGATCATCTAATGAAACAACTCTTTCTCGCTTTGCTTCTGCTTGCCCTGTTGACCGGTTGCTCCATGGCCGACGCAGCCGTTGTCGTGACCGCTACGCCCTCGTCTACGCCGACGACGGTCACTACGCCGACGGAGACCGCGACGCCCACCCGCACGCCCACCGCCACCGCGACGTCGACGCCTACGGAGACGCCCACACCGACAGACACCCCCACGGTCACGCCAACGCCCTCTCCTACACCCACGCCCACCGAAACACCGGAGCCCACGGCGACCTATCTCCCGCCGCCGGACGCACTGCACGTGCCCATCCTGATGTACCATTACATCTCCGACTTGCCACCCGACGCCGATAATCTGCGTCGCGGCCTGACGGTAGAACCGGCGGACTTCGAAGCGCACCTGCAATATCTCAAACAAGAGGGATATGAGACCGTCCTGCTCAAAGACCTTTACGATGCCCTCAGCGTCGGCAAGCCCTTGCCGGAGAGACCCATCGTGCTGACCTTCGACGACGGCTATAAGGATCACTACACGGACGCACTGCCGCTCCTGCAGAAGTACGACTACGTCGGTGAGTTCTTCGTGTTGGCCACCCCCGCGCATTTCGAAGCCGAAGCGTATATGACCTGGAACGAGATGCGCGCATTAGCCGAGGCCGGCATGGCCGTCCAGGGACACGGGCGCGATCACTACGATCTGCGCAATCGTGACTACGATTTCCTGGTCTTCCAGATTCTGGGCATCAAGGAAGCCGTGGAAGCGCACACCGATCGACCGGTGACCTTCTTCTGCTATCCGGCTGGCAAGTACGATCAGGACACCCTCACCGTGACGGAGTCCGCCGGCTACCTGGGCGGCGTGACGACGGAATGGGGCGCCACCCAGACGTTGGACAACCGCTTCACCTGGCCCCGCATCCGCGTGCGCGGTGGGTGGCCGCTCGAGAAGTACATCGACATGTTGGAGAAACTGGCCCAGTAATCTCCAGCGCAATAGTGATGGCAAGAGACATTCGATTTCGCGTGAGGTCACGTTGAGAAATCGAATGTCTTTCCAGATTGAATCGGAGAAACTATGGCAGAATCGGAGTTAGATCGTTGGTTTCCGCGCGCTGAGCCGGTGGCTGATGCCGTCCTGGGCACCGTCGTCCGGGGCAGTCTGAGCAAAGGGCTGGAGGTGACGCTCTCACCCAACCGGCTCATCGAGGGGCTGGCGGTGGGACGCTACGTCGTCGTGCGCGGTCAGACGGACCGCCGTTTCTTCGGCATGATCACCGACGTGGTACTGGAGACGCGCAACCCCGAAGTCGAACAGGTCCCCCCGGCGGATCCTCAGAGCTTCCTCGCCAGAGTCTACAACGGCACGCTGACCTACGGGCGCATCGACGTCACCCCCATGCTGGTGCTGGACGCTGCTGGCGAGGTGCGCCCCGCCAAGACCGTGCCCACGCACTTCACCCACGTCTACGATGCCTCACCCGAGGAGGTGGCGGAGATCTTCGGCGACGTTGAAGAGAAAGGGAACTTCTACGTGGGCGAGCCGCTGGAGATGGAAGGCACCCGCATCGCCCTGAACCTACAGCGTTTCGTGGAGCGATCCAGCGGTGTCTTTGGGAAGAGCGGTACCGGCAAGACGTTTCTCACGCGCATGCTGCTGGCCGGCATCATCCAGGACAAGGCCGCCGTTAATCTGATCTTCGATATGCACAACGAGTACGGCTGGCGGAGCAAGGACGAGGCCAACCAGGACGTCAAGGGGCTGCGCCAGCTCTTCTACGATGGCCGCGTCAGCGTCTTCACCCTCGATCCTGAGTCCTCGCGACGGCGTGGCAGTAAGGTGGATTACACGGTGCGTATTGGCTACGACCAGCTCGATCCCGAGGATCTAGAGATGCTTGCGCCACTCTTCGGCTTCACCGACGTGCAGACCAACGCGCTCTACATGCTGCGGCGACGCCTGGGGCGCCAATGGGTACGCCGTCTGTTACAAGAGGAGCCGGACGAGGCGCTGATGCATCTGCTCGATCAGGGGCGCATCCACGAGGGCACGCTGGGCGCCATCCAGCGCAAAATCGCGCAACTACACCGCTTTAAATTCCTCGTGGAGAAGGCGCCCGACGATCCCATCGGGCGCATCCTGGACTATCTGAACAGCGGCGTCAGCGTGGTGCTGGAGTTTGGGCGCTACGGCAACGCGCTGGAGGCGTATATCCTGGTGGCGAACTACATCACGCGCCGGATTCATCGCGCCTACGTCAGCCGCAAGGAGGCCGCGTTGGGGGGACGGGGCCAGGAGCCGCACCCGTTGGTCATCACTATCGAGGAGGCGCACAAGTTCTTGGACCCGGCCATCGCCAAGCACACGATTTTTGGCACCATCGCGCGGGAGATGCGCAAGTACAACGTGACGCTGCTCATCGTGGACCAGCGGCCTAGCGGCATTGATCCCGAGGTTATGAGCCAGATCGGCACGCGCGTGACGGCCCTGCTTGACGAGGAGAACGACATCCGCGCGGTCTTCTCTGGCGTCGCGGGCACGTCCCGGCTGCGAGAGGTGTTGGCGCGGCTGGAAACGAAACAGCAGGCGCTGCTGCTGGGCCACGCCGTGCCCATGCCCATCGTCATCCACACGCGCGACTATCGAGATTTATATGGGGAGGTTGCGGGGACGGCTGCCGACAACGCCAAGGATGCAGCCTCCGCACTTTATGGGTGAGCACATGAATCAAACCGTTTTTCAACGTCACCAAGATCTGGAGGCCCTGCCGCCGGTCAAACTGCTCTACATCATCTACCGTCGATTGGTGGAGCAGGGATTGGTCAGCACCCTGACGTGGATCGTGGAGAAGGTGTCGCGTCGGCTGCGTGGCGTCTCCCCGGCAGCGACCAGCCAGGTCTATCCGGGGCTCTACGTCGGCGGGCAGCAGACCAAACGTGGCCTGCCACGAATGCGCGAGTGGGGCATTGGGGCCGTGGTCAACATGCGCGAGGAGCGTGACGATGCCGAGCGCGGCGTAGCTATGGAACGTTACCTCTGGCTACCGACGACAGATGACGCACCGCCGCGCCTGGAAGATCTGGAACGCGGTGTAGCGTTCATCGACGAGCAGCGGGCCGAGGATCGGGGCGTCTACGTGCACTGTGCCAGCGGCGTGGGACGCGCGCCGACCATGGCCGCGGCGTATCTCGTCAGCCGAGGGATGACACCGGCGGAAGCGTGGACGGTGATCCGGCGGGCGCGGCCCTTCATCCGCCCGACGCCACCGCAGTTAGACGTCGTCGAGGCCTTTGCGCGCCGCCAGGCTACCCAAGAGGATGCATCATGACCATTGACCAGCGCTTGCAGATTGCCCTGGAGCGCATTTTCTCCGATCCTGCGCTCACCAATCCGCTGCGCGATCCCGAAGCCAGGGTGCTATTGGATTGGGCGCAGCAGCAAGTTCAGTGCCTCGTCGCGGAGACGGAGGAACTCGACGAGGAGGACGCCTGGGCGTGGCTCAATCCGCGCCTGCGAACGCTGCGGCACGCCGTCCGCCGTATTGCGCAGTGCAGCGCAGAAGCCGATGATCCGATGACAGCCGTGAAACGTCGGCTATCGCACATGTCGGCACTTCAAGAGGAAGATGCGCATGACGAAATCTGAGGGACGGCGCTTGGGTTGGAAGGAGCTGCTGCTCTCGCTCTTTCTTATGATCGTCGTCTGGGCGAGCGGGAATCTTTTCTTCGGAGGTGGCAAAGATCCGAGGATCATTGAAACCGAGGGCAGCGTCCAGGTGATGTTCACCTCGCCGGAGGACACAGGTGATGACAACGCGGGGGGCCTCGATGTCGCGCTAGCGCAAGCCATTGATCGCGCCGAACAGCGCGTGGACGTCGCGGCCTACGACTTCGACCTGACGCACGTGGCCGAGAGCCTGGTCAGCGCGCATCAACGCGGCGTCCAGGTACGCCTGGTGACCGACAGCGACTACGCCGACGAAGCCGGCACCGTGTTGGTGGAGCAGGCTGGCGTGCCCGTGGTGGGCGACGAACGGGGCGCCCTGATGCACAACAAATTCGTCGTCATCGACGAGCGGTGGGTCTGGACCGGCTCCTGGAACCTGACGGAGAACGGCACCTATCGCAATAACAACAACGTGGTGCA
>DAOTUH010000352.1:0-1722 GCA_034437255.1 Anaerolineae bacterium | reverse complement strand
TCACCCAGCTCCAGGCGTAGCCGCTGAAGACCAGCCGCGCCAGCGCAACAACCACCGTGCCCCAGATGCGCGCCACCCAGCGCATTCGGCGCATGACCTTAGTATCCCCTACCTCTTCAACCTCTGGCATGCGCTCCTCCCTCCGGCCTCAAATAGCCGCTATCCCTCGCGCAGCACCAGCGGCAGGTAGACGTACTGATCCAGCGGGCGCAACGTCGTGCGGTAGACGCCACTGCCCATGATGTTACCCCGACCGGGAATGTCGCTCATCAAACCCAGCGCGCGCAAGACAGGCTCCTCCGCCGCGGCCATGCCGCCGGGGCTGGCTGCGTAAACCACGATGCGCTCGCCGTCGGTGGCGGCGACCAGGGACGTCGGGCGCGGCACGCCGTAGATGGTATTCCAGCTGCTGCCCACGTCCATACTACGGCAGGCGCTACTCCCACAACCAGTATACAGCATATAGGGCGGCATCCCCGCGATCGGCGGCGCGAAGACCAGGCCGTCATCCGAGGTGCCCTCTTCATCATCCAGCCGCGTCCAACTGTCACCCGCATCCTGAGAGATGTAGAGATATCCATTGGGGTTGAGGGTAGCCGCGTAACTTGAGACCCGGGCGAGGACCACGTCCGCAAGGTTGGGATGCGCTGCCATCGAATCGACGCTGACCGGCGGCGCGAGGCCGGCGATGGTCAGCTGCTGCCAGGACCTTCCTCCTGTGGTGCTCCGCCAGATCCCGCTGCCCTGGGTGCTAGCGTACATCAGGTTCGGATCCACGGCGTCATAGGCAAACTCGTTCACAGAACTGATGGGCTTATTGGCAGCAAGACGTTCCCAGCTTTCTCCATGATCATCACTGAAGAAGATCCCCCCATATGTCCATCTTTCATCTCCAGCACCGACAGAGGAGAAGCCGGCGGCAGCAAAAATATGACCCGGCTCGGCCGGTTGGGGCTTGATCACGCCCACATGGGCTTCATAGTCGCCAATCTCCGGAGACAACGGGATCGAAATTGTCCGCCAGGTGCCGCCTGCATCATCGCTGATCTGGATGCAAAACGCGCCGACACACGGCTGCCCCAGGTAGATGCGGGTGGACGTCACGGGATCGACGGCAAGCATCCACTCGCCCCCTGGGCCTCCAACCCACTTATCCAGGGACTGCCAGCCCTGCCCTCCGTTCTGGCTTCTGAGCAATCCTCGGGTCGAATAGGCGTAAAGGGTGTCGGGATCGTCCGGCGAGATCGCCAGCGACGTGGGAATCACGCCAGCTAATCCCTGATTGGCAGCCTGCCACGTAACGCCGCCGTCGGTGCTCTCGTAGACGCCGCCAATGTTGTGACCGGCGTAGACCACGTTGGGGAGATCAGGATCAATGGCAAACGCCCTGACGTCATCCCACTCAAAGACCCCATCCCAGCCGGGTTCTGACCAGGTCATGCCACCATCGGTGCTGACCACGCCGTAACTCATGGCGGCCCAGATCGTATCCTCCGATAGGAAGACAAGATCGTGAACCGGAGAGCTGTTTCCCCCTCCATCGGTGATGGTGACCGGTGTCCAGGTCGTCAAGTTGGTGCTGGTGTAGACGAATGGAGGGTCCCACACACTATTTGGCGAGTTGGTCATAATCCATGCTTCATCATCTCCAAAAGGATTGAAGGTGATCTTCTCAATGCGTGGTTCGACGTGGGCTTGCCAACTCCAGATCTCACCGCCGTC
>DAOTUH010000351.1:0-7823 GCA_034437255.1 Anaerolineae bacterium | reverse complement strand
CAACCGATCAACAGCGGACCTTCGAGTGGACAGCCCCAATACCAACCACCCAATCAACAGCCACAGCCATCACAGTCCTATCCATCCTATTCATCCTCCGGCGGTGGACAATCGCCTGGGTGGTCCGGCGCGCAGAATGCTCAAAGCAGCCGGCACGCCGATCCAGTCCAATCCATGGGCAGCAGCGGTCAAACATCTGACCTATGGGGGCCCTTCGCCGGCTACGGCACCCGGCGCACCCACGTAGCTTGGCTGCTGGAGGGGATGAGTGGGCGCGCCGAGGCGCTGCGCGATGCAGTGATGAAACGGTTTAACCGACGCCAAATCCCCGACGCGACCGTCACCCAAGTCCACTTGACCGGCAAGGGGGTAGATGTGGAACAGCGTCCGTTCTATCGCGTTCAGCGCGGCATGGCGACCGTCTGGCTCTACATCGCCCGCTTCGGGGAAGACCTCTACGTCTCCCAAGTTTCCTATATCAAGGGGCCTATCAGCCGGGCCAAGGTTCTGTTAACAGTGGGCCTCCTCGGATTTGCCGTGCTCTCCATCCTAAATGTCATCATTGCTTCGGCCAACCTCGCGTCGGTAGCCAACTCAACCTCGCTCTTTGGAGGTCCTACTCAAGAACCCAATGGACTGTTGCTAGGCGCCATTTGCTGCACGGCTCCGTTGGGAGCCATCTCTCAACTGACGCTGCTCTTCGGCCTGGCCTTTAGTCTCTACAAGTACATTACTGAGAAAGATATCCTCGCTCTGTTGCGTGCGCAGCCCAACGAATTTCAAGAAGACGATATTATCTCGCTTGAGCAAGCGGTGCACGAGACCGTAAGACAAGCAGCGCAACAAATCGGTATCGACCGGCAACGCTTGGCAGCGAATCGCTCTTATCTGAAAGCGCAACTCCAACCATGGATGAAAAACTGAACTACACAACGGACAGCTCTCCGGCAGGATAACCGACCATGCAACGAGCCATGCCTACCCTGCCCATGGGGCACAAGCTCCAAGAGCGCTACCATATTCTGCACAAGCTGGCCACAGGCGGCTTCGGCGCCGTCTACGTGGCGGAGGATCTCCGCTTGCGCGGGCGCAAGGTGGCGGTCAAGGAGCTGAGCGACGTCACGACGGCGTCGCGCGATCTCTTTCGGCAGGAAGCGCGCGTGCTGGCCGGGATCGATCACCCGGGCCTGGTCCACGTCTCCGACTTCTTCGAGGAAGGACGGAGCGTCTATCTGGTCATGGATTACATCAAAGGGCAGGATCTTTTGGAACTGGCCGTCGAGGCGGACGAAGAGCAACGTATGTTACCTCACGAGCAGGTGCTGCGGTGGATGGTGCAGGTCTGTGAGGCCGTGGCCTATTTGCACCGGCACGCTCCGCCTATCATTCACCGGGATATTAAACCCAACAATATCCGGCTGGACACCAGCGGGCGCGCCATTCTGGTGGATTTCGGCATCGCCAAAGTCGGCGCCAAATCCAAGACCCAGGCCATGGCCGAAGCGGTCTCCAGGGGCTTCTCCCCGCCGGAGCAGTACATCAGCGGACTGGGCACCGATACCCGCTCCGACGTCTACGCGCTGGGGGCCACGCTCTATTGCTTGCTCACCGTCTCTCCCCCACCGGATAGCCTGCAACGGCTGACCCAGCAGATCCCGCTGCCGCCCGTCCGCAAGCGCAACCCCAAGGTGGCACAGGAGATCGATGAGATTATCAACACTGCCATGGCCCTCCATGCTGACCAGCGGTTCGACGACGCAGGCGATATGCTGGTCGCCGTGCAAAAGGCCCTGGGCGTGCCCGTCATCTCGCTGGCGCCGAAGCCACCGCCAGACAGCGCGCCCGCTCGCCCCACCCCGCCGCCCACCCCGAAACCCAGTTCCAGACCGACCCCGCCGCCTGCGAAACCCATCTGTCCGCGCTGTGGGCAGCCAGCTCGAAACGGAGCGCGATTCTGTGGCAAGTGTGGTACATCTTTGCAGACTGGCCCGCACTGTCCCAACTGCGGCGCGTCGAACCGTGTCGGAGCGCGGTTCTGCGCGCAATGCCGCGCGCGGCTTGCCTCGGCGTACGCGACGCCGCTGCCCATCCCACCGGACCGGCACATCCAGGAGGGCGACCGCCACCGACGCGCCGGACGGTTCCAAGACGCCATCCACGCCTACGAGGCCGCCGTCCGGCTGGGCACCACGGACCCATCCGTCTACGAAAACCTGGCGCAATGCTACCTTGAAGTCGGCGCCTACTCCCGGGCCATCTCGTTGCTGAAACCGGCTCTCCGGCATTACGCCGACAACGTCACCCTCCACGTGCAGCTGGGGATGGCATATCTGAATATCCGCAAGTTCCAAGAGGCACTGCAGGCCCTGGAACACGCGCACCAACTCACGCCCCAGGATGCGGAGCTGGCAGAACTCCTGGCCAGACTCTACCTAGACTTTGGCAAGCATGCCCAGGCCCGACCCATTCTAGAGCGCCTGGTGCAAAAACACCCGGAGAAGTTAGAGCCGCGTATGAAGTTAGCCGCTTGTTATATAATGATGGGGAATCTGCACAACGCTTCATCCCTGGTCAAGGCGCTACAGCGCAGCCACCCGGAGAGCGCGGAGATCACTTTCCTGCGAGGCATGATTGACTTCAAGCGCGGAAAGTTGCGCCGCGCCCTGCGGCACTTCCAAGGCGCGGTCAAACAAGACCCAAATCACGCGCTGGCCCACTATTTCATCGGCGAAATTTATTTTCGTCGCGAGCAATGGCAACGTGCCTTGCAAGCTTACCAGGTCAGCGCGCGGGCCAATCCCAAGAGCGCCGATGCGCCGGCCAGCATCTGCCTCTGTTATCTCGCGTTGGGCAAGCAGACGGAGGCCAGAAACGCGCTGCGGGAGGCGCTGCGGATCAATCCCCAGAATCAGCTGGCGCAGCGCATTCAACGCGAGCTCAAGGGATAAAAATCTAAATCAACAGATTAAGCGGATTTAACTGATTTTTATTTGAGCCGTTCAATCCGTTCAATCCGCTGACATTTTTGAAGAAGTCAAGTTTATTCACCTACAGCACGCAAGTCAGGAGATGGATATGCAACGTTTGAACGCCGGCCAAATCATCAATGGACGCTACCGCATCGCCCGCCTGCTGGGCCAGGGTGGGATGGGCGCCGTCTATCGCGCGTGGGATCTTTCGCTCAACATCCCGGTCGCGCTCAAGGAGATGCTGCCCGATCCCACGCTCAATCTGGAGATGATCACGGAGCTACGGGAGCAGTTCCGGCAAGAGGCGCAGGTCCTCGCCAATCTACATCATCCCAACCTGCCCCGCGTCACCGACTTCTTCGCCTGGCAAAACAACGACTATCTCATCATGGACTTTGTGGAGGGCGAGAGCCTCATGGAACGCATCGAACGCCAGGGTCCGCTCCCGGAGCACCAGGTGCTGGTCTGGGCCGAGCAGCTGCTGGACGCGCTCGAAACCTGTCACCGACACGACATCATCCACCGCGACATCAAGCCGCACAACATCATCATCCGGCGTGACGGTCGCGCCGTCCTCGTCGATTTTGGCCTGGTGAAGCTGTGGGACCCGGACAAGCCCAAGACGCAACGCATCATCCGGGGCATGGGGACGCCGGAGTACGCCTCTCCCGAGCACCTGAACCTGCAGAGACATCATACTGAACCGCGCAGCGATATCTATAGCCTGGGCGCGACGCTCTATCACGCGCTGGCAGGCTTTCCGCCGCCCTCTTGCATGGAACGATACACGCAGGGCACCCAGCTGACCCCGCCGCGCCAGCTGGGGCGCGACGTGAGCGTGGAGGTGGAGAACGTGGTGCTGCAGGCCATGTCCCTGAACATCAACCACCGCTTCGCCGGCGCTCCAGCCATGAAGCAAGCCCTGGGCAGACATCAACGGGAGGCACCCCGCCCCAAACCGCCAGACGAGGACACGGTGAAGGTGAAACGTGGCGTGAAGCGCGTGCGGACCCACGGGTGGACGCTGGAGATGGGCACCGGCATGGCCATGGCCGTACTTGGCACGCTATCGCTTAACGCCCTGCTCTTCGGCGACCGCATGCCGCCCGAGCAGTACGCGGGGCTGAGCATCGGCTCTGTGATCCTGGGCGGCATCGGATGGTTTGTGGGTGATACGATCTTCCAGGCGCTGACCATGCCGGAAAGTGCGTCGGCGTACAGCGCGGCGCCCGGCGGAGCCAACGGCACTGCCAAAATGCCCGGCAAGAGTCCCACCCAGCGGCTGGTGATGACGACGCGCAAGCTGATCCGCCGCCTGACGCCCGCGCAACAGATCGGCATGCTGGTCATGCTGGTAGTGCTGGCCGGGCTGGCTGCCTGGCTACTCGGTCCCGTCATCGCAAGCGTGCCTTTCCTATGGAACTACCTCCCCTCCTACGCCTTCGCCGCACCGCTGGCCTACGCGGCCGTCGGAAAACGTCTGGGCCGTGCGGGCGTCGCCCACCTCCTGGTCACCATCATCGGCGGCCTCGCGCTCTCCGCCAGCACGGGCACCTCGTCCACGTTAGGTGAGCTATTACTCGCCGGGCTGGTCGGCGCGCTCCTGATCGAAGGCCTGGCCTTTATCGCCAGCAACACGTACCTACGCAGGTAACCACCGGAGACTTCATCATGCTTGAACCTGACGCCATTCTACAGAACCGCTATCGCATCGCCGAGCAATTGGGCGGCGGTGGCATGGGCGATGTCTATCTGGCCTACGACATGCGTCTGGCCGACAAACAGTGTGCCATCAAACAGCTGACGTCCAATCCCGATCTCTCGCCGGAGGAACGCGCCGAGGACGCCGAACTCTTCCGGCGCGAGGCCGCGACCCTGGCGCACCTCAATCATCCCAACTTGCCCGACGTCTACGACTACTTCGAACGGGAGGATAGTTTCTACTTGGTGATGGAGTACGTCGAAGGGGAGACGTTGGCTCAGCGGCTGGACGACGCGCCGGAGGGCCTGCCTCAGGAAGAGGTCATCCCCTGGGCGCTGCAGCTCTGCGACGTGCTGCACTATCTGCATAGCCAGGACCCGCCCGTCATCTTCCGCGATCTCAAACCGGCCAATATCATGCTGATGGAAGACGAGCGCATCAAGCTCATCGACTTCGGCATCGTTCGCCTCTTCGACCCCACCAAAGGCACCGACACGCTCAAGATGGGCACGGCCGGCTACGCGCCGCCGGAGCAGTACGCAGGCCAGGGGCAGACCACGCCGCGCTCCGACATCTACGCGCTCGGCGTGACGCTCCACGAGCTACTCACCGGCGACGATCCTACGGCCCACCCCTTTGTCTTCACGCCGCCCCGCAAACTGCGCGGCGGGATCTCGCCCACGCTCTCCAACGCCATTATGCGCGCCGTCAACGTCGATCCCGAGGAACGCCTCCCCTCGGCCCAGGCCATGAAATCAGTCCTGGAGAAAGCGACGCGACGCCGGGGCTTCACGCTGCCCTTTCTACGACCCAACTGGGACCGCCCCACGCGGACGGCGACCCTGCCTACGGGGGAACTGCCGGCGACCGAGCGTCCCTCCTTCGCCGTCCGGTTTCTCAAAGGCGCGGCCCGGCTGCTCGGCACGGCCCTCCTCGCCATCACGCTGACAGCCCTCATTCTGATCGTCGTCACGACCTTTGCGCTCTCTTTCTTCGCGGAGCGGGCCATCGCCGGCGCCGACTGGTATCTAGAATCCGACAGCAAATCCCGGTACGTCGTGGATGAAAACGACCTCACCGAGGACCTCCAGGCGGCTATCGAGCCTTACCTTTTCGACGCCGTCCACGATCCCTCTATTGAGTTTCAATCCCCGGATCAGGTTCGGGTTCGACTCAAGGTTGGACAAACGTCCCTCACCCTCCGCGCACGCCTGGACGTGGACGACGGCATCCCGGACATCATGCTTGAGAAGCTCAACGACACGCCGCTCTACATCGTCGGAGGCATCATCTCCAACGGCATCCGGCGCGGCTTCGAGAGCGCCTGGGAAGACGCTGAGGTCTACGTCGATACGATAGACGTGAATTATAGATCTATGACCATCGAGATAAAAAAATAGCTCCACTGAAATAACCATTAACCTCACGCAAAGGCGCCAAGAACGCTAAGAAAATTCAAGTGATAGTAAATTTTATTGATCTAAGTTGGCTTTGCTATTCATAAAAATCATAAATAACTTAAAAATCTTGGCGGCCTTTGCGTCTTGGCGTGAGGTATAACCTTTTTTCAGGTGAGTCAAGCATTAATCTCACGCAAAGGCGCCAAGAACGCTCAGGTGAGTCAAAAATAGCTTACAGTCACAGGAAGAGGAAGTATGCCTTTAACTGCCGAACAGATTATGCAACAACGCTACCGCGTGGAAGGCTCGCTGGGCGAGGGCGGCATGGGCGCCGTCTACCGCGCCTGGGATCAACGCCTCCAAATGCCCGTAGCCCTCAAGGAGCTGGTGCCCCAACCCGGCCTCGACGCCGAGACCCTGGCCCAGCTGCGTCAGCAGTTCGAGCAGGAGGCCATTGTGCTGGCCCGCCTCAAGCACCCGCACCTGGTCAGCGTCATCGATTTCTTCGAGGAGAACGGCTTCGCCTACCTGGTCATGGAGTTCATCGAGGGCGAGAGCCTGGCCGAGCGCATCGAGCGTGAAGGCGCCCTGCCCGAGGAGCAGGTGTTGACCTGGGCGCGCCAGCTGCTGCTGGCCCTGGCCTACTGTCATGAACAAGGCATCCTCCACCGCGACGTCAAACCGCAGAACGTCGTCATCACCCCGGACGGCGACGCCGTGCTGGTCGACTTCGGCCTGGTCAAACTCTGGGACCCCGACGATCGGCGCACGCGCACGGCCATCCAGGCCATGGGCACGCCGGAATACGCCCCGCCGGAGCAGTACAGCCTGCGTGCTCGCCACACCAATCCCAGCAGCGATCTCTACAGCCTGGGCGCCACGCTCTACCATGCCCTGACAGGCACCGCGCCGCTGAGTGCCACAGATCGCATGGCCAGCCCCAGGGACTTCAAGGCGCCCACCGAATTGCGCTCCGGGGTTCATCCCCACGTAGAAGCGGCCATCCTCAAGGCCCTGACGCTTTCGTACGAAGACCGTTTCCAGGACGCATCCACCATGCTGGACGCTCTGGAGGGCAAGGCACCCTCCGAGGCCCCTGGGCCATCCGCGCCCAAGAGAGCGTGGCGCTATGCCCTTGCCGGTGTGGGGATCGTGATCCTGCTCGCCATCGGCTTACTCTGGAACCGTTTGCCGCTCTTTGGCGCGACGACGCCCACGCCCACACCCTCGCCTTCTCCAACCGAAACAACGCCGCCCACCGCCACGTCCTCCCCAACAGACACCGTAGAACCGACCGCTACGCATACCGAAGAGGCCGGCCCTACCTCCACGCCACGCCAGACGGAAGCGGCAGCCATCGCGACGACCGCCCCCACGACCGGCCCCACCGCTACGCCGCGACCCGTCGCGCCCGCCGCTCCGACCCTCGTCGCGCCCCAACGAAACACTACCCTGCAAAGTCCGGTGACCTTCCAATGGGAAGGCCAGCTTTACGCCAATCAAACTTTCCTGGTCACCGGGCGTAACACCCGGACCGGCTACACACATCAAAGCCCACCTCTTCAAACCACTAGCTGGACCACGGACTTGCCCGGCACGGCTTACGGTGAGTGGAAGTGGACCGTTTCCGTCATCCAGGGCGAGCAGACAATCGCCGTATCCGACGAGAGCACTTTCTGGTTCGATCCTTTCCCTGGTGGAGGCGGCGGGGGCGAAAACGGAGATCATAACGACGATGACGATGATGACGAT
>DAOTUH010000350.1:0-6960 GCA_034437255.1 Anaerolineae bacterium | reverse complement strand
ACTCGCCCCAGGCCCAGGCGCCAGACGATCATGGGCGAGCGAAACAGCCAGCGCAGCAATCCCCCGCTGGGATAAGGCATCATAGTATCTGATTCATGCGTCACGTTGAGCCTCCTCTAGAAATCAGTTGAAAGTTGAAAGTTACAAGTTGAAAGTTGTTCAGCAATCCTTCGTGTGCTTAATTTATGACCTTGGACCGTTGACTTGTACTCCAGACACTACCACCCTTCTAATTACAGGCTGGCGATGAGCCAAATACGTTCAGTCCGTTTCATCCGTTGATGCGAGGGCCTGCTCCAGATAGCGCCGGGCTTCCTCCTCACCGACGGCGCGTTCCACGCGCTGCAGGATGGGCGGATGGCTGTAAAACCACACGACGACCCAATCGGGCGGGTGGAGATCGGCCAGATTCTGATCCGCCAGCCGCAACATGGATTTGGCAAACGCGTGCGGATCGTCGGTCATGCGAAGGGCATAGGCATCCGCCATGCGCTCGCGCCAGCGAGAGTAAGCGTTGGTCAGCGGCATGGTGACCAGGGAGAAGAGGCCGGTTGCCAGCGCCAGGAGCGGCAACGCCGCCACGTCCCCCGGCCCGCTGAAGCCGAAGACGTCGATACCCCAATCGAGGAACTGCTTGGCCAGGTAGAGGCTACCGACCAGCAACGCGCTCTGGACGATGACGCCGAGTTCCAGATCGTGGTGAACCTGATGCGCTAACTCGTGGGCCAGAATCGCCTCGATCTCCTCCGGCGAGTAGTTCTCGTAGAGCGTGTCGCCCAGGGCGATGCGCTTAGTGTTCCCCATACCCATAACCATGGCGTTGGCCGTCGTCGTGCGCGAGCTGAGGTCGATAGTGTAGACGTCGGCGACCTTGACGCCCGCGCGCTCCGCCAGCCGCTTGATCCGCGCCACCAGCGTCTCGTCCTCCAGACGCGTAAGCTCGTAGAAGATGGGCACGAAGACGACGGGCATCAGGTAGCCCATGACGACGGAGAGCAGGACCATAAAGCCGGCGACCCAGAGCCACCACGCGTCCGGCTGGCTACGCAGAAACCAGTAGACGATTTCGGCTACGGGCAGGCCCAGGCCCAAACCCAGGCCCAGGGATTTGAGCTCGTCGGTCCACCAGCCCTGGGGCGTCTGCGTGCTGAGCCCGTAGCGGTGCGGCAGGACGTAGCTGCTATACCAGGAGAGCGGCCAGAAAAGCACGGTCAGCCCGAGGCCCAATGAGCCGAGATAAGCGGGCACCAGGAGCCAGGGCGATGTCAGGCCGGCCTCAGTGAGCAGGTTCTTGTACGCTTCTGAGGCGCCGGTGACGAGAAAGAGAACGGTCAGCACCGCGGAGATGCCCAGATCCAGGAACATCAGGCGGCGACGAATACGGGCGTATTCCCGCGCCTTGGCTTGACGTTCGGTATCGGGACCGGGGACGCCAGTATTCTTATTGGGTGTGGTGTTCGCTGTCATGCGCTAGGCTTCACCATCAGATCTGGCAGGGCGCAGGCTGCGCGCCAGCCACAGCGCGCTGAGCCCCAGCGCACTGACGGCGCCGAGCACCAACAGCGGATGCGCGCTGGCCCAAAGCGCGGCCCGGCCCATCCTTCGCGCCCGGGCGACGCGGTGCGCGCTCTCCAGCGGAAGCGTCACGTCGCGCTCCCATTTGAAGTCGCGCAGGCGGGTCAGATAGTCCTGGCGGACGGCGCCTTCCAACGAGAAGATGTAGAGCTCGTCAGTCCACTGGTGAGCCAGCCGCAGATCGCGGGCCAGTTCCTTCCAGGTAAGCGGTGGGATCTGATCGGCGCCACCGATGGTCACGCCGCCGCCCGTGCTGCCCACGGCGATGGCCTCGGCATCGGAAGCGTAGCTCCACAGTGTCCCGGCACCGTTGGGTCGCAGGAAGCTGCTGTAAAGCATCAACACCTCGCGGTCCACGGCAAAATCGAGGAGACCGAAGAGCCGTCGCAGCAAGCTACTACCAACGCGCCGCTCGTCGACGATGAAGGGGATGTGATAGCTCTCCACCTCGTAGCCGTCGGCGTGCATCTCGTCGATGAGGCCCCGGTAGAGTCGTTCGGCACGCTGCACCCGCTCCTGGTCGAAGAGGCGGCCCAGGAACTTGAAAACGAGTGACCACTCACCCTCACTCAGGCGCTCCATCTCGCCGAAGTCGGGCTCGATATCGACGCCGATGGCCTCCCAACGTAGGTCGTGTTCCTCGGTCCAGGTGGTGAAATCGACGTAGCGCGCGATGGCCTGCGGCGCGTTATCGACGTTGTACCAGTAGCCCTGCGCTTCGGGGAGCAGCTGCCACGCGGTCACGGGCACGCCAGCCGCGTTCAAGCGACGGACGACGTCGGCGCGTGCCTTGCTGAGATCGAGGATGCCGAGGCTGACACCCGCTTTCATCGCCGCCAGATGCTCAATGACAGCCGAATCGGCGAACAGTTCCGTCAACGGCTCGGCGGCCAGCTCACAGAAAAAGGTTAACTTTGGCTTGGACATGGTCACCTCCGGGTTAGTCTAATAGTCGGATAGTCTGATGGTCATTTTATAATGGAATCGGGTTGATGGAAACTCGGTATCAAAAAGCGCTCGCAGCCCCCGTCCCGGGGACGTTCTAACCAAACTTCACGCGCTGAAGCAGCCGTCCCCGTCCTTGGGGACTTGGAGCATTTTTTAGTCAGATGCTGGATGCTCGATGCTTGATACTCGCTCGCCGTTCGTCATTTTTCATTTTCGACTCCTGCTTTGCGGTTGCGCCGTCCCCACGCCAGGCGATAGGGCGTCAGCAGGCGGAAGCCCACGGGTTCAGCTTCGACCGCCGCGATCCAGCGCGCCGGCGTGCATGCAAATGTTGCCCGCCAGAAAGGGCGGCTCAAGAGCGTGGCATGGGTCGTCTCCACCTGTGGCACGTCGACGCAGGTGCATTGGACGCGCTCGCCAGGCTCGCGGTCACAGTTCTTGGCGAACATCACGGCCCCATCGGCGGTTGCGCTGCCCAAAGCAACCATCGTGTCACACATAGGCTATCTCCCAATTTACATTGACAAAGTTATAATCACGAGTCATGCGTCAAACACCGTTTGTCATTTTTCATTTATCATTCACCATTTGTCATTTCTTCCATTGCCTCTTTTGCCTCTTTCCGGCGATCCAAGGCCGCACGAACCCGCCGGGCGATCTCGCGCACGCGCTCAGCGGCCTCCACATCCCAGGTGTGACGGCTGTACCGCGCCTCGACGAAGGAGGCGGTGAGCGCCGAGACCTCCCCGGCCGCGTCCACCAACTCAGGTTCCAGCGTGCCCCGGTACTCCTCCGGCGTCTGCGGCGGGCGGCGCGGCAGGCCCTCCTCGGCGGCGCGCTCCAGCGTGCGCAGGTACTCACGCAGCACGCGCTCCCGGGCCGACGTTGGACGGGGACGCAACCCACGAAAAGACCCACCCTGCTCCCGGACCCGGCGCAACCGCTCTCCAAGACCCAACCGGGGCAGCGCTTTGCCCACCGAGTCCCCTATACCACGGAGCCATTGCCGGATCACGTCTAGCCAACGACGCAGGAGGCGCCAGATCCGCACGCTGCGCACGGCGTCGCCCAGCTGGGGATGCTCGCGCAGGTAATTGCGAATCAGCGTGACGAAGATCCAGAGAATCACGCCCCAAAAGACGAGGGAACGCAGCAGCCGTACCCATGGCGGAAGACCACCACTCTCCTCCGCGAAGGGCATCTGCCCCGGCGGCGGCACACTGAGGTCCGGCCTTTGGACGGGATCGCCGGTGAATAGCGACATCAGCCAGGCGATGGGAAGCAACAGCAGATGGAAGACAAGCAAGAAAAAACTAGCGATTAGCCAGAGCAGCCACAAGAACGCATTCGCCAGGTCGAGCAACGGGACCGTGTAGCCGGTGGGCAAGAGGAACGCGATCAACGCCACGACGCCCAGGAAGATCAAGGAATAGCGCAACCAGCGACTTGCCAGCTCGCCGGATATCTCGACGTGCTGCGAGCGCCAGTGGCTGAAGAGCGTGAGCAGACGAGTCTGTCCCAGCAGGATCAAGCCCAGCGCAAAGTAGAGAAGCACATTGAAGATCAGACCGGGCACCGAAGGACGTGCCAGATTCAATAACGAGGCAAGGCCGACGCGCGCGAGGCCGGCGGCCACGAGGAGTATAGCGCCACCGACGAAAAAGCGGGCACTCAGCGCCCGGAGCGGCGGGATCTCTTCCCGATCCTCTGTCGGAACGCCGATGCGTTCGAAATCGTCCGCCGTGTTGGCCGCCGCCACCCACGCAAAGGTAAAAAAGAGAAAAGCAACCATGCTGGAGCCATCGAAGAACTCGTAAGGCCGGAAAAGCCAGCTGCGCACGTCCGCAACGATGACCGAGAGCGGCGTCCCGACATAACCGGCGGCTTTCACCAGCGGATAGGAGAGTGCCAACAAGAGGAAACGCAACTGCCAACGTTCTGCCTCGCTGGGAATTAGCACGCGCGTCAACTGGTGGACGTAGTAACCGGCGGCCCCTCCGGTCACCGTCATGGCCACGAAATATCGCCCCGGCACGGGGAGAAGAAACGCCAGGAACTCGACCACGGCGTAGGCGACACACCCGACCATCGTCGCCAAGATCGTGGGCCGAATCAGCCACTCCAACAAGGGCGCATGGGCCTGGAGCATGTGTCTCACCGGCCCCTGGCGCTCGCGCTGTTCACCGTTCATCCCAATATCTCCAAATCTGTCTCCGACCAAACGCGGTGGATGGGAATATTGAGGATGTTAGCGCGCCCTTCCATCTCAGGCGACGGCGCTGCCTTGGAGATCAGCACCAGGGTGACAACAAAGCCGGCCTGTTTGAGATAGGCCAGCACGTCAAACAGCGCCGTGTGCTCGCGCGCCGTGATGGCCACAACGGTGGTGCCCCAGGTGAGATTGGCGCTCTCGCGACGCAAGAGGTCTGCGAAAGCCGCAGGCTCGTGCGTCAGTTGGACGCGGGCCAGGACTTCCAAGATGTTCATGAGATGCGCCCGCTCCCCGCGCGGCGGGAGGGAAAAGCGCGCCTGCGCTTCCACCAGCGGATCCCAGGCCGTCGTCACGAGGCCGGCCGACAACCCTTCCCGCACGATAATGTGATTGGCGAGGGACGCGGCGACCTTGATGGCCAACTCTGGCGCCGTGTAACGATGTCGTATGTCATACGCGGCCCCGTTCAGATCCAGGCAGATCAACGTATCGCGGGCGATGGCCGGCTCGTACTGCTTGACCAGCAGCTGGCCCGCAGCGGCGGTCGAGGTCCAATGGATGCGGCGCGGCGAATCGCCGATCTGATAATCGCGCACGCCCATGATGCGGGCCGGGTCCTCAAAAAGCGGCGACCGGGCGCGAAGCGAGGGAAAGGGCGAATGCGTCGGCAACCCCAGATCCTCCAGAGGAACGACCTCCGGGTAGACGATAAGATAAGCCGGGTCGTGGGCCTGGCGCCGGTTCTCATCCACGCCGAAGAGATCGCCCGTGTGCAGCGTCAGCGGGCCGACGGTGTAGTAGCCACGGCGGCGGCAGTGCAGCCGGTAATGCAACCGGCGCGTTTCGTGTGGCCCCAGGCTGAGCACCACGTGATGGAACGGCGGAGACGCCAGGTGCACGGGCAACGATTCGCGCACCTCCAGCCAGGGCGCAGGCAGCCAGCCGGCGTTCGAGACGCGCAACTCCACGTGCACGTCGTCGCCGGGGAATGCCCGGTCGACGAAGCGCCGCTCGGCGCGCACGTTCGCCGTCACACGCCGCATCCAGAGCCGGGAGAGCAGATAGACGGCGAAAAGCAGATAGAGAATGTTGAAGAAGAAATCAATGCGCAGCAGCGCGGCGATGGCGAACAGGACGATGAGAAAGGTCAGTAAGTTGGGCATGCGTCACAAATCACGAGTCATGAGTCACACATCAGGGGATTCCAGATCGAGGGCGACCTGATCCAGGATTTCGTCGATAATGGCCGAGGCCGTGCGACCGCGAAGTTGGCTTTCGGGCTTAACGATCAATCGGTGTGGCAGGGTATAGGGCGCCAGCAGTTTGAGGTCGTCCGGCGTGATGTAATCCCGCCCGCGCAAGGTCGCGAGGGCCTGTGCCGTCTTATAAAGCGCCAGGGAGCCGCGCGGGCTGGCGCCGAGTGCCAGGTCGGTGTGGGTGCGCGTGGCGCGTATGATACGGAGGATGTAACGCTCCAATGTCGCATCGACATGGACGTCGGTAATCACGTCGTGAAGCTCTAACAGCACTTCTCCCTCGACGACTTGCCCAATGGTCTCAATGGGATGTTGCTTGCGCAGATTACGCAGCATGATGATCTCGTCATCTTCGGCAGGATAGCCCAGGGAAATACGCATCAAGAAACGGTCAAGCTGAGCTTCCGGCAGCGGAAAGGTGCCTTCGTACTCGATAGGATTCTGCGTCGCCATGACCAGGAACGGGGCAGGCAAGGGACGCGTCGTCCCTCCGGTGGTGACCTGGCGCTCTTGCATCGCCTCCAGCAGGGCCGCCTGGCTCCGCGGCGTTGCCCGGTTGATCTCATCGGCCAGCAGTACGTTGACGAAGACGGGACCGGGGCGGAATTCGAAGGTGTTCGTCTGCTGGTTGAAGATATCGACGCCGGTGATGTCGTTGGGCAACAGGTCCGGCGTGCACTGCAGGCGATTGAAGCGCAGGCCCATGCTCGCCGCCGTGGCCCGTGCCAACATGGTCTTGCCGGTACCGGGCACGTCCTCCAACAAGACGTGGCCCTGGCAGAGCAACGCCACCATCAGAAGCTCGATCTGTGTGCGTTTGCCAACGATGACCGTCTCGACGTTGTCAATAACCTGGTCGGTGAATTGGGGGACTGGGGATACGTTAGGCACGGTATCGCCTCCTTTTCGAGCGCATTGGGTACGCTCTCATTTTACATCAGCTTGAGGGATAAAGAAAAGGGGAGTGGC
>DAOTUH010000349.1:0-27524 GCA_034437255.1 Anaerolineae bacterium | reverse complement strand
ATCAATAAAATTTATCATCTTATGAATTTCCTTTGCGTTCTTGGCGTCGTTGCGTGAGGTTGATGGTTATTTCAGTGCAGTCAAGATTCCGGTTGGTAAGCCGAGCGTGCCAGAAGGATAAATAGTAGGTGTGTTTGCGTGCTGGCCTTGCGTTCTTCCGATTGCCGCCCGCGTCGGCGAGAGTTTCACGGGCAAGTATCGTCTGTATGAGGAGGTTTTGCGCGGCGGCGCAGGTCTCGTCAAGGGCAAAGTGACGGGCTAAACATCGCTTCCGCCCGACGGACGATGCCAGCCGCAAGAAGAACGTGTAATTCTCTGGTCGCCTAGTAGTACGTACGAATCTGATCGGCGTCGGGCACCACTATCTCTGCCCGACGCTGAATTTTGTCAGGCCCTGTATGTACGTTTCACGACGGGCCATTGGGAAGCATGCCCAAACGTACAAAAAGCCTAAATCTCGGTTGCATTTGGTTGACGATTTTAGGCTTTATGGTAGAATTCACTTTCGCAAGAGGGAGGCCTATCAGGTTTCCCACTGGATTAAGAATTTGATAGAGGTCGCACAACAGAGGCCATCCATATCAGATGGCCTTATTCACTGGAATTATTTATCAGGAGGGAATAAGTGCCCACGATTAATCAGTTAGTTCGCAAGGGCCGCGAGCGCAAGAAGAGCAAGTCGAAGGCGCCTGCCCTGCAGTACAACTACAATACCCAGAAGGGTAAGCGGGTGCGTGTGGACGGTGGTAATCCACAGAAGCGGGGCGTTTGCACCATAGTGCGGACCACGACGCCTAAGAAGCCGAATTCGGCGCTTCGAAAAATCGCGCGCGTGCGGCTTTCCAACCGCATTGAGGTCACGGCGTATATTCCTGGCGAGGGACATAACTTGCAGGAGCACTCGGTGGTTCTCGTGCGCGGTGGGCGTGTGAAGGATTTGCCCGGTGTGCGTTACCACATCGTGCGTGGGACATTGGATGCCAGTGGTGTAGAGGGTCGTTCGCAACAGCGTTCCAAGTACGGGACGAAGAAACCTTAGCGGGTCGAGGAGTCTAGCATGCCAAGAAGGTATCGTCCTCCCAAGCGGGAAATTAAGCCTGATATTCGCTATGATAGCGTTCTGGTTGAGAAGTTCATCAATCGCATGATGTACGGTGGGAAGAAAAGTCTCGCGCGCCAAATCATGTACGACGCTTTTGATCTGGTCGAAGCGCGCACGAAGAAGCCGGCGCTGGAGGTCTTCGAAGAGGCCATCCGCAACGTGAAGCCGTCGGTCGAGGTGAAGCCTCGCCGTGTAGGCGGCTCCACGTATCAGGTGCCGGTCGAAGTTCCGCCCTATCGTCAGACTTCATTGGCCATTCGCTGGTTGCTCGCGGCAACGCGCAATCGCAACGAGCGTGGTATGGTCAATAAGCTGGCGGGCGAGTTGATGGAAGCGGCTCAAGGTGCGGGCGCTGCAGTACGAAAGCGCGAGGAAACCTACCGCATGGCCGAATCCAACCGTGCCTTTGCACACTTAAGGTGGTAGTTTGGTGGTCGCTTAGTTGAGTCGCGCGGCGGTCGAGTTTTCACAATCGAGGCCAAGAGCGGAGAACTAAGAGGCTCAAGAAACATGTCTAACGCACATTCACTTTCGAATATTCGTAACATCGGCATCATTGCTCACATTGACGCGGGCAAAACGACTACAACGGAGCGCATTCTGTACTACACGGGGCGTACGCACCGCATGGGTAACGTCGATGAAGGCACCACCGTCACGGACTGGATGGCCCAGGAGCGTGAACGAGGTATCACCATTACCTCGGCAGCGGTGACCTGTTTCTGGCGCGATTCACAGATCAATATCGTGGACACGCCGGGACACATCGACTTCACCGCCGAGGTGCAGCGCAGCCTGCGCGTTCTCGACGGCGGCATCGTGATCTTTGACGGCGTGGCGGGCGTCGAGCCCCAGTCAGAGACAGTGTGGCGCCAGGCGCATAGCTTTGGCGTGCCGCTCATCGCGTTTATCAATAAGATGGACAAATTGGGGGCGGATTTCGCCCATGCGATGGAGACGATGCGCGAGCGCTTGCATGCCAGGCCGGTGGCTGTTCAGTGGCCCATCGGCGCCGAGGCGAATTTCCGAGGCGTGATCGATTTGTTGGGGTGGAAAGCCATCGTCTGGACAGGCGAGTCGGGAGTGAAACCGAGAGAGATCCCGATTCCCGTCGACGTTGAGCCAGACGCCGAGGCGGCGCGCGAGCGGATGATCGAAGCGATCGTGGAGACCGACGACGCGCTGCTGATGCGCTACCTGGACGGTGAGACGATTCCACCGGCAGATCTGCGGGAAGCGTTGCGGGTCGCGACGCTTGCGGGCGATGTGCAGCCGGTCTTGTGTGGATCGGCATTGCGTAACAAAGGGATTCAACCGTTGTTGGACGCAGTGGTGAATTACTTACCTGCGCCCATCGATGTCCCGCCGGTGAAGGGGGAGACCAAGAAAGGGATTGAAGAACGCCCGGCAGATCCTGCGGCTCCTTTGGCGGCCCTGATCTTTAAAATAGCGACAGATCCTTATGCCGGGCGGCTGGCGTATTTTCGCGTTTACTCCGGTGTGATTCGTCAAGGCCGGGTCGTGTACAACGCGGGAAAACGCGAGCGCGAGCGGATCTCCAGGCTTATGCGGATGTTCGCCGATCACCGCGAAGAGGTTGACGAAATCCGGGCCGGAGATATTGGCGCGACGGTTGCGTTGAAAGAGAGCTTTACCGGTGATACCTTGAGCGCGGTCAACGCCCCCATTGTCCTGGAAAACATTGATTTTCCAGAGCCGGTGATCTCGGTGGCCGTGGAGCCCAGGACACTGGCGGATCAGGATCGGTTGGATGAGGCCATGAAACGCCTGGCGGAAGAAGATCCAACTTTCCGCATCCGTTACGATGAGGGCACGGGCCAAACCATCATCTCCGGGATGGGTGAGTTGCACTTGGAGATTCTGGTGGATCGCATGCTGCGAGAGTTTAACGTGCAGGCGACGGTGGGACGACCAAGGGTTGCCTATCGGGAGACAATCACAGAGGTTGCCTCCGCAGAGGTGGTCTTTGATCGGATGTTGGCCGGTAAACCTCAATTTGCACGAGTTGTGTTGGAGGTTGCGCCAACAAAAGACGGCGCTGAAATGCGTTTTGAGCGCGGTATACCACCATCGGCCCTTCCGGCCCATTTGTTGGACGCGGCGAAGACCGGCGTGTTGGAATCGATGGATAGCGGCTTTTTGGCCGGTTATCCGCTGGTGGGGCTGGTTGTCCGGCTGATTGGCGCGAGTGCGGATGAGGAGCGGTCTACGGAAATGGCTTTCAAAGCTGCCGCCGCTCAAGCGCTGCGGGAAGCCGTGGAGGCCGCGTCACCGACGCTATTGGAACCGGTGATGGATTTGGAAGTTGTTGCGCCAGAAGGCTTTGTCGGAGATGTGTTGGGCGACCTCAATATGCGAGGGGCCAACATCCAGGAGATGGAGCCGCGCCCAGGAGATGTTCAGGCCGTACGGGCTTACGTCCCATTGGCGCAGATGTTCGGATATGCTACTGACTTGCGGAGTGGAACGCAGGGGCGAGGGACGTTTACCATGGAGTTCGATCATTATGAGCCGGTCGATTCTGGGAAGGTGAACGAGATCCTCTACGGTAGTTGAAACTAAAAAGTTGTAAGGCATTTATTAGCTAAAAAGGAGAGAATGCAATGGCTAAAGAGACTTTTGAGCGGACCAAGCCCCATGTCAACGTTGGCACGATTGGTCACATTGACCATGGCAAGACGACCTTGACGGCGGCTATTACCAAAGCCCTTTCATTGAAGGGTTGGTCGGATTATCGTGGGTACGACGATGTCGCTAAGGCGGACGCTAAGATGTTCCGCCGTGATGCGACGAAGATTCTCACGGTCGCTATTTCCCACGTCGAGTACGAGACGGAAAATCGGCACTACGCGCACGTCGACTGCCCCGGTCACCGCGACTACATCAAAAACATGATCACCGGCGCGGCCCAGATGGACGGCGCGATCCTGGTGGTGTCTGCGGTTGACGGCCCGATGCCCCAGACTCGCGAGCACATTTTGCTGGCTCGCCAGGTTGAGGTGCCCGCCATCGTCGTCTTCCTGAACAAGGTTGACTTGATGGACGACCCCGAGCTGCTGGAGCTGGTCGAATTGGAGATCGCCGAGTTGCTGGATTCCTACGGATTCCCCGGCGACGAGACGCCCATCGTGCGCGGTTCCGCTCTCGAGGCGCTGAACAGCGAGAGCACTGATCCCGATGATTCGACCTACGCGCCGATCTTCGAGCTGGTGCGCGTGGTCGATGAATACATCCCCACGCCAGTGCGTGATGAGGACAAGCCTTTCCTCATGCCCATCGAGGACGTCTTCTCTATCAAGGGACGTGGCACTGTGGTCACCGGCCGTGTGGAGCGTGGTTCCATGGAACCCAACACTGAGGTTGAGCTGGTTGGTCTGAATGAAGAGCCCCGGAAGACCGTGGTTACCTCCATGGAGATGTTCCACAAGACGCTGGACAACGTAGTGGCTGGTGACAACGCCGGGCTGCTGCTTCGTGGTGTGGGTAAGGATGAGGTGGGACGTGGTATCGTCGTCGCCGCTCCGGGCTCTATCCAGGCACGCCGCCGCTTCAAATGCGAGGTCTACGTGTTGAAGAAGGACGAGGGTGGTCGTCACAAGCCCTTTTTCTCCGGTTACAAGCCCCAGTTTTACATCAACACCATGGATGTGACGGGCGAGATCACGCTGCCGGAAGGCGTCGAGATGGTCATGCCAGGCGACAACACCGAGATGGAAGTAGAACTGATTTACCCTGTCGCGCTGGAGAGAGGTTCCCGTTTCGCTATCCGTGAGGGTGGTCTGACGGTTGCCTCCGGTGCCATTACCAAGGTGTTTGAGTAAACGAGAGTGAATAAGCTAGGTGGTCTATGAGCAAACAACGCATTCGAATTCGACTTAAAGCTTATGATCATCGAATCCTCGATGAATCGGCACGACGTATCGTCGAGGCAGCGGAGCGGACCGGTGTCGCTGTTAAAGGACCGGTGCCCCTGCCTACGCGAATGGAACGGTTTACCGTGCGTCGGTCAACTTTCATCGACAAGGATAGCCACGAACACTTCGAGATTCGCACTCATAAGCGGCTTATCGATATCGTGGAGCCGGATTCGAAGACTATTGATACGCTCATGCGGCTTAATATGCCGGCGGGCGTGGATATCGAGATCAAGCTCTAATCTTATAGCTTGACCACTGGTGAATAAGCACATATCAACACCCCCCCTGGTGGCCTGGACTATGGGGCGAACAAGACCGGGGGGGGTGATGTGGGCCAGACTGAGGGATGATGCGGTGACGTACGCAGGTTGTACGCACCGGCAGTCCCAAGGAGATGTTGAGAAAGATGAAAGGTATTTTAGGAAGAAAAGTTGGCATGACCCAGGTCATCCGCGAAAGCGGTGAGGTCGTTCCGGTGACCGTTATTGAGGCGGGACCCTGCTACATCACGCAGGTCCGTACCGAGGAACGGGATGGTTACCGGGCCTTGCAACTGGGTTATGAAGAGACGAAGCGCAAGCATCTGACCAAGGGCCAACTCGGACATCTGGAAAAGCACAACCTGCCGCCCTTGCGTCATCTGCGTGAGTTTCGCCTGAGCAGCAGGGACGATACAGAATACAACGTAGGCGAGGTTGTCAAGGCGGATGTTTTTGAGCCGGGTGAGCGAGTCGACGTCGTGGGTATTTCCAAGGGCCGGGGCTTCGCCGGTGTGGTGAAGCGACATGGGTTTGCCGGCGGGCCGGCCACACATGGTCAATCTGACCGTCATCGTGCGCCTGGCTCGATAGGCGCCTGCGCGTCGCCGGGTCGTGTTTGGAAGGGCATGCGGATGCCCGGTCACATGGGAGCTCGACGCATCACGTCCCAAAACATTGAAGTGGTGGTGGTGGATCCGGCGCGTAATCTCCTGGCGGTCAGCGGCAGTGTGCCGGGACACCGGGGAGGGCTTGTGCAGGTAAAGCAGGCCCGCAAACAACGGGTTCGAAAGGGAGGTATGTGAACATGCACGCCCCTGTATTGAATATCCAGGGTGAGACGGTCGGTGAGATCGAGCTACGCCCGGACATTTTTGAAGCGCCGGTAAATGTTTCGTTGATGCACCAGGCTTTGGTGCGTCAGCTGTCGAACGCGCGCCAGGGCACGCACAGCACCAAGACGCGCAGCGAGAACAATCGCTCGAAGTCCAAGTGGTATCGGCAGAAGGGCACCGGGCGGGCACGTCACGGTAGTCGCAACGCGCCTATTTTCGTCGGCGGCGGTATTGCGCACGGCCCGAAGCCCCGCACCTATCGCAAGAGGATGCCCCGTAAGATGCGCCGTGCTGCGTTGCGCTCTATGCTCTCCGTGCTGGTGGCGGAAGATCGTATTCTCTTCGTCGAGGATCTCGAGCTGTCCGCACCAAAGACCAAGGAAATGGTGGAAGTTTTGAAGAATTTAGCCATTGACGGCAATAAGGTCGTGATGCTGATGGCAGAACGGGACGATTGGGTTTATCGTGCGGTTCACAATCTGCCGGATGTCCAGACACTGCGCGCGAACTATCTGAACGTGCGAGACGCGCTAGGGGCTGATTACGTGGTGATGCCTCTGGATTCACTGGAGATCATCGAGTCGATATTGGGCAAAGCGGTGGTCGGTGAATCCGTTTCGGCACAAGCGGCAGACGACGGTTCGTAGGACGTAACGGAGACGAGATATTATGGATATCTATGATGTGATCATTGAACCGCTCCTGACGGAGAAAACGGAACAGTTGAAGTGGGACGAAGGCAAGTATTCCTTCGAAGTCCACATGAAGGCCAACAAAATCGAGATCAAGCGGGCCGTGTCTGAGATTTATGATGTGGACGTTGAAAAAGTGAACACGATGATTATGCCCGCGAAGTTCTCTGGGCTTCCCGGTCGCCGTCGCTCGATTCGTGATAACGTTTGGAAGAAGGCGATTGTCACCGTGACCCCGGGACAGCGCATACCCGAGTTGGAGGCTTAGGCATGGGAATCAAGAAATATAAGCCTACGTCACCTGGTCGTCGCTGGATGACCGGCCAGACGTTTGAGGAAATTACACGGACCAAGCCGGAAAAGAGCTTACTGCGTCCCTTGAAGAAGAAGGCGGGACGTAATGCCTATGGGCGCATCACCGTGCGGCATCGGGGCGGTGGTCACCGGCGCATGTACCGGCTGATCGACTTCCGCCGTGATAAGTACGGCATTCCGGCGCGCGTGGCAAGCATCGAGTACGATCCGAATCGTTCGGCGCGTATCGCCTTGTTGGTCTACGCGGACGGTGAGAAGCGCTATATTCTCGCGCCGCTCGGCCTGAAGGTGGACGACGAAGTTGTCAGCGATAAGCAAGATGTTGAGATCAGCGTGGGAAATGCGATGCCGCTGGAGCGAATTCCGCTGGGCACCATGGTCCACAATGTAGAGCTCTACCCCGGTCGCGGTGGACAGATGGTGCGCGCGGCTGGTGCAGCGGCCCAGGTTTCTGCGAAAGAGGGCGATTACGTGACGCTGCGTTTGCCCAGCACCGAGTTACGCAAGGTACGCAAAGAATGCATGGCCACGATTGGCCAGGTTGGCAATGTGGAACATGCCAACGTCAAGCTGGGTAAGGCAGGACGGAAACGCTGGCGCGGTTGGCGTCCCACCGTGCGTGGTTCTGCGATGAGCCCGCGAGACCATCCACATGGCGGTGGTGAGGGCCGGTCCCCCATTGGACTGCCTGGTCCCAAATCCCCGTGGGGTTGGTACACACTGGGTCGCAAAACGCGCCATAATCTGCGCACCGACAAGTACATCGTTCGCCGTCGCCGGACTGGGCGGAAGAAGAAGTAAGGGAGGTAAGACATGTCACGTTCTCTGAAAAAGGGACCGTACATAAGTCCAAAGTTATTGGAGAAAATTGAAGATATGAATCGCGCCGGGCAGAAGCGGGTGATCCGCACCTGGTCGCGCGCCTCCGTGATATTCCCGCAGATGGTGGGGCACACCATCGCTGTGCATGATGGTCGGCGTCACGTGCCCATTTACATCACCGAGAACATGGTGGGGCATCGGCTGGGCGAGTTTGCGCCCACCCGGACCTTCCGCGGGCACGTGACGAAGGAAAAGAAGTCTCGTGTCATGGGGCGTGAGGAGAGTAATTATGGCCGAGACAGCTAGGGCCCAAGCAAAGCATGTGCACATGGCACCTCGCAAAGTGCGGCGCATTCTGCCCCCTTTCCGTGGGATGAATGCCCAGGAAGCATTGTACATGCTCGACGAGTTGCCTCAAGCAGCAGCGGTTCCTGTTGCCAAGCTGGTGCGCTCTGCGATGGCCAATGCCGAACAGAAGGGCTTGGATCCGGATAGCCTCTACATCAAGAAGCTCGTGGCCGACGAAGGCCCCGGCGTGATGCCGGGCAAAGGCTGGCGGGCTCGATGGGGGGGCCGTGGGCGGTATCGTCCCATTCGTAAGCGCTCTTCTCATATTACCGTCGTTCTCGAAGAACGATTTGAAGAAGTATAAGGAGGCGAATCTTGGGTCGTAAAATTCATCCCTATGGTTTTCGTCTGGGCGTCATCCGGGATTGGAAGTCACGGTGGTTTGCTGAAGGACGTGATTACGCTGATTTCTTGGAGGAGGATCGCAAAATCCGCGAGAAGGTCTACAGTGAAATGCGAGAGCTATCTCGAGACGGGCAATCTTCGGTTTCGCGCGTCGAAATTGAGCGGTTCCCGCCCAATCAGGTCTCGGTTATCATCTGGACCTCACGTCCAGGTGTAGCCATTGGACGCAAAGGCGAAAACGTGAAGAGTCTGCGTCGAGATCTGGAAACACTGACCGGTGGTAAACGTGTCCACGTGGACGTTCAGGAAGTTGAGAATCCTGATCTGGATGCCAAGCTTGTGGCCGAGAACATCGTGGCCCAGCTGGAAAAGCGCATCTATCACGCGCGAGCTATGAAACGAGCCGTGCGTCAGGCGATGCGCGCCGGTGCAGAAGGTATCAAGGTCATGTGCAAAGGGCGCCTGTCTGGGTCGGAGATGACACGAACGGACTGGGTGCGTGAGGGCCGTGTGCCCCTGCAGACACTGCGTGCGGACATCGATTACGCTGTAGAGGAAGCACGTACGATGTATGGTCGCATTGGAGTCAAAGTTTGGATCTACAAGGGCGACATCTTAGAGACCGAAGCACTGGGCGAGAGCACCGAAAGTTCCTCCCGCGGTCGACGCTAGTAGGTTGGAGGTTTGGAATTATGTTAATGCCTAAGCGAGTGAAGTATCGCAAGCAACATCGTGGGCGGATGAAGGGCAAAGCCAGTCGAGGTGTTGAAGTTGTATTTGGTGATTACGGTTTACAGGCGCTGGAACCTGCCTGGGTGACCGCCCGTCAGATCGAGGCGGCGCGCCGTGCCATCGTGCGTCACATGCGACGTCGGGGAAAGTACTGGATTCGCATCTTCCCGGACAAGTCCGTGACCTCGAAGCCTGCCGAGTCCCGTATGGGCCACGGCAAGGGCATGGTGGAGAAGTGGGTCGCCGTTGTGCGCCCCGGTCGGATCATGTTTGAGGTCGGCGGCGTGGATGAGGAGATTGCCTTGTCGGCGCTACGTCTGGCTTCGCATAAGTTGCCGATCAAAACTCAGGTTGTGACCCGCCTTGAGCCGGGTAAGTCCATAGGAGAGTAGGTGATGAAGGCAAGTGAGTTGCGGGAATTAACCAACGAGGAATTGCAGATTCGCCTTCGAGAGACCCGGCGGGAGCTCTTTAACCTGCGGCAACAGTGGTATGCTGGCAGTTTGATGGATGCTAACGTCATGACGTTCGTTCGTAAGGACATCGCTCGGATATTGACGATTCTCCGCGAACGCGAACTGGCGGCAGAAATGGAGCAGGCCGGGAGAGGAGGCGCAGCGTGAAAGAACGACGGAAGCATTTAGTTGGTTTTGTGACCAGTGACAAGATGGATAAGACGGTCACTGTGGTGGTTGAGCGTCAATATCGTCATCAGCTGTATGAGAAAGTCCTTACGGCAACCAAGAAATACATGGCACATGACGAAGAGAACGCTTGTAAGGTTGGAGACAAAGTACAGATCGTCGAATCCCGCCCCCGAAGCCGTCACAAGCGGTGGGACGTGGAGAAGATCCTGAGTCGAGCTGCGTGAAGGAGCTGAACCATGATTCAAAGAGAAACACATCTCAAGGTAGCTGATAATACCGGGGTTCAAGAGCTCCTTTGCATCCAAGTACTGGGTGGTTCGCGGCGAAAATATGGCTCGGTGGGTGATACCGTGGTCGCAACGGTGAAAGTTGCGAACCCCACCTCCTCGGTCAAGAAGGGCGAAGTCGTCCGGGCCGTGGTGGTGCGGGTTGCCAAGGAGTATCGACGCACCGATGGCTCCTATATTCGTTTTGACGAGAATGCCGCCGTGATCTTGGATAAGAAAGGGATCAACCCACGGGGAACCCGTGTTTTTGGTCCTGTGGCTCGTGAACTCCGGGACAAAGGATTCGCGAAGATTGTGTCTCTGGCACCGGAAGTGTTGTGAGCAGAGACGAGGTGGTTGAAGATGAAGCGGATTAAGACAGGTGATAGAGTTGAAGTCATCTCTGGTAATGATCGTGGCATGCGGGGTACCGTCCTGCGGGTGTTGCCCAATGCAGACCGGGTTGTGGTCTCCGACGTGAACATCGTGACCAAACATCAGCGCCCTGTGCGCGCCGGTCGTTCACAAGTTCAGGGTGGAAAGATCAAGTTTGAGGCGCCGATTCACGTTTCCAACGTGATGCCCGTATGTCCGTACTGTGATGCTCGAACGCGGGTTGGCTACGAGGAATTAGAAGATGGCCAGAAGGTTCGTGTCTGTCGCAAGTGCGGAGAAACGATTGACTAGGGAGCGGTGAATTATGCCAAATCTGAAAGAACGTTATCGAGAAGAAGTTGTGCCGGCTCT
Source organism: Anaerolineae bacterium (assembly GCA_034437255.1). GTDB lineage: Bacteria > Chloroflexota > Anaerolineae > B4-G1 > SLSP01 > G713. The sequence continues at coordinate 16,477 of DAOTUH010000349.1, read as the reverse complement.
TATGGAAGAGTTTGGCTATGACAATATCATGCAGGTGCCGCGTATCCGCAAAATTGTGCTGAACGTGGGGTTAGGAGAAGCGTTGGACAATCCCAAAGCTGTGGAGCACGCCGTGCGAGACATGGCGACCATCACCGGTCAACAGCCAGTGGTGACGCGAGCGCGCAAGTCCATCGCGGCTTTCAAGCTGCGAGCCGGGGCTCCAGTAGGGGCCAAGGTGACGTTGCGCGGGAGTCGCCTCTGGGCGTTCCTGGATCGCTTGACGAACATCGCGTTGCCGCGCACCCGTGACTTTCGCGGGGTGCCGACCAAGTTCGATGGGCGTGGCAATTACACGCTGGGGCTTAGAGAGCAGTTGCTTTTCCCCGAGATTGATTACGACAGCATTGACAAAGTGCGCGGATTTGAGGTAAGTATCAACACAACCGCGGAAACGGACGAGGAAGCCCGACGACTGCTGGAATTGTTGGGCATGCCTTTCCGAAATCAGTAAGAGTAGAGGAGCGAATGTATGGCAAAAACAGCAATGCCGATTCGAGAAGAACGACGTAAGTATGAGGTGCGTGTGCGCAACCGCTGTAGCCGATGTGGACGTCCGCGTGGTTACTACCGTCGTTTTGGCCTGTGCCGGATCTGTGTGCGCGAACTGGCGCTAGAAGGCAAGATCCCAGGCCTGCGGAAATCAAGCTGGTAAAGAGGGTGCAATCATGACGGATACAATCGCCGATATGTTAACTCGGATTCGTAATGCGCTGATGGCGCGCCATCAGACGGTCGCAATTCCCTCGTCAAAGATGAAGGTCGCTATTGCGAAAATTCTGAAAGACGAAGGCTATATTGAAGATTACAAAGTGGTTGAAGAAGGCGTTCAGCCAGCACTGTACCTGAAGCTCAAGTATATTGGTGAGCGCAAATATCAGCGCTCGATTATTACCGATTTGAAGCGGGTGAGCAAGCCTGGCCGGCGGGTCTATACCTCCGTGGACGAGATCCCGTGGGTGCGCAGTGGGATGGGCATTGCTATTCTCACGACGCCGAAAGGTGTGCTCACCGGGCAACAAGCCCGACGCTTGAACGTCGGTGGAGAAATTATCTGTTACGTTTGGTAGTCGGATAGCTGGATGGATCTGTAACGTGGCGCTTTGCGCGAGCGTGGAGCGCACCGATTCATCGGCTAATCGACGTACATCGGAGGTGGAGAAGTGTCTCGGATTGGAAAAATGCCGGTCCCGGTTCCGGACGGGGTTAAGGTCAATATTGATGGCAGCCGCGTAACGGTGCGCGGCTCAAAGGGAGAGCTTACGCAAGAATTTTCCCCCAAGATGAACATCGTCTTGGAGGACGGCGAGGTGAAGGTTTCGCGCATAGATGAGGAGCGAAAGACCAAAGCACTGCATGGGCTGACCCGGGCTCTGATCAACAACATGGTGCAAGGTGTTCTCAACGGTTATAGCAAAACCTTGGAGATTCACGGGACAGGATATCGCGCCGAAAAGCAGGGCAACAAGCTGGTCATGATTCTGGGATTTTCACATCCTGTGGAGATTGATCCGCCGCCCGGTATCAACTTCGTCGTGAATCCTCGCGCTAACACCATCGTGGTTGAGGGGCCTGACAAGCAGCTGGTTGGACAGACGGCTGCAGAGATTCGTGCCTGGCGCCCGGTGGAACCTTACCAGGGAAAGGGCATTCGCTATGCAGGCGAGCACGTGCGTCGTAAGGCCGGTAAGGCTGGCAAAGCCATCTAGTGCAAGTCGCGTAGGACTATCCGCTCAATAATTTGGGAGGAAGTCCCCCCAATTATCCTTTCTGACCTAGTTGGAGAGAGGAGTGTCTTGGGATTTCCCAGGATATTGAGAAGATCGCGTAGGACTGAGGGTGTAGTAGAAAGAGGATATAAGAAAACATGAAACCAGAAGTCAATCGTCGTAAAGCCCGAGAGCGGCGTCGAAGACACGTTCGTAAGAAGGTGTTTGGGACGCCAGAACGTCCACGACTGAACGTCTTTCGTAGTTTGAATCATATTTACGCTCAGGTTATTGATGATACACAAGGCCATACCCTGGCCTCGGCGTCCACGGTGGATGCCGAAATCCAGGATCAAATGACCGACAAGACGAAGACAGAGCAGGCGCAGGTCGTGGGGCGGGTGTTAGGTGAACGCGCTCTGGAAAAAGGGATTAAGCAAGTTGTTTTTGACCGCGCTGGCTATAAGTTCCACGGTCGGGTGAAGACCCTGGCCGAAGCAGCCCGCGAGGCTGGCCTGGACTTCTAGGCGCGACGGCAGGAGGAAAGATGAATCGACGCAATGAGCAACAACAGGAACTGGACGAGCGCATCGTAGATATCGCGCGCGTGTCCAAGGTCGTCAAGGGCGGTCGTGCATTCCACTTCCGCGTGGTGGCTGTGGTCGGCAATAATCACGGTGAAGTGGGCGTCGGCATTGGCAAAGCGCCCAAGGTTCCAGAGGCCATTGGCAAAGCCACCAGCCGTGCACGCCGGGATATGGAACGTGTTGTGCTGGAAGGCACAACGGTGCCTCACAAAGTCATCGGACGTTGTGGCGGAGCGCGGGTGATGCTGCGCCCGGCGACGCCCGGTACCGGCGTGATCGCCGGTGGTGCGGCTCGCGCCGTTTTGGAGGCCGCCGGTGTCCATGATGTGCTGACGAAATCGTTGGGCAGCGCCACCCAGATCAACGTGGTGCAGGCGACCATGGATGCGCTACGACAGATGCGCTCTGTAGAAGAAGTCGCCCGCGAACGCGGCGTCCCGGAGGCGCGTGTGATGCCCTTCTGGCGAAGGAGAGCGTCGTGATGGCGAAGAAACTACGCATCAAATTGGTTCACAGCCCCATCGGCCATTCCATGCGACAGAAACGCACGGTGAAGGCCTTGGGACTACGCAAGATGAACCAGGAAGTGATTCGACCGGATAACGGCGCCATCCGGGGTATGCTAAACAAGGTCGCTCACCTGGTTGAGGTTGAAGAGGAAGAGATTGAATTGCCTGAAGCGTAACTCAGGCTTGGATGGAGGGAATTGTCATGAAATTGCATGATTTACGGCCCGCCGAGGGCGCGAAGAAGGACAGGAAGCGCGTCGGGCGTGGCATCTCTGCCGGACAGGGTAAGACCGCTGGCCGGGGGACCAAGGGCCAGAACGCGCGCACTGGCGGCGGTGTCCCACCCTATTTCGAGGGTGGTCAGCTGCCCCTCGTACGCAGGCTGCCTTTTGTACGCGGGCATGGTTTCTCCGACCCGTGGCAGGTTGAATTCTCCCCGGTGAACATAGACCAGCTGGAGAATCGATTTGAGTCTGATGATGTTGTCTCACCGGAGACATTGGCCGACGTGGGGCTTATCCGACATGCTTCGGACTGGATCGTGATCTTGGGACGTGGTGAGACTGAAAAGGCCTTTATTGTGCAGACACACCGCATTTCCAAGAGCGCACGAGAGAAAATTGAAGAAGCCGGCGGCACGGTTGAGCTGTTGCCCTGGAAACGGGGCGGCTATCGCACACGTTAGCCCATAATAGGGAGGAGACTCGATGATTGAAGCCCTACGCAACGCGCTGAAGTTACCTGAGCTGCGCCGGCGCGTGCTCTATACACTCTTGATCCTGGTGATCTTTCGCCTGGCCTCCAATATCCCGGTGCCTGGTGTGGATCGTGCGGCTTTGCAACAACTGCTCACCGGTGGTTCTGCGGCCGGGCAGTTGCTCAGCTTGTTGGACATGCTCTCTGGTGGCGCGTTAGCTAACTTTTCTGTGCTGGCGGCCGGTGTTTCGCCCTACGTGACGGCGTCGCTGGTGCTTCAGTTGCTCGTGCCCATTTTCCCGCGTCTGGAGCAGATGCTCCAGGAAGATGGTGAAGAGGGCCAGCGCAAGCTCAATCAGTGGACGTTCTTCTTGACCGTGCCCTTGGCGCTGCTCTACTCCTTTGGCCTGGCCCAGTCATTGACGGCGGCGACGCAAGTCATACCGGATTTCGGATTCAGACAGGGGCAGATCTTGCCCACCATCACGGTCTTGCTCACGATGACTGCCGGGACGATGTTCGCGGTCTGGTTGGGCGAGCTGATCACAGAACAGGGCATCGGCAATGGTCTCTCCTTGATCATCTTCGGGGGTATTGTGGCGCGCGTCCCATTGAACCTGGCGCAAATCTGGGCGGCGGAAAACCGCATCCTGGGCTTGATTGTTTTCTTGGTGCTCACGATTCTGACCATCTTGGTGATCGTCTATGTCCAGGAGGGTGAACGTCGCATCCGGGTACAGTACGGCAAACGCGTGCGCGGCATGAAGGTCTACGGTGGCGGTAGCACCTATATTCCGTTGAAGGTGAACACGGCCGGCATGATCCCGTTGATCTTTGCACAATCGATCCTATCATTCCCGGCTGTGATCGCACAGTTCTTCGCTTCCAGCACGAATCCTCGGATTCGTGACATCTCGACGGCGGTGATGGGCTTTTTCAGCGGCAATAACGGTTGGTATATCCCGCTCTATTTCGCGGCCGTCGTCGGGTTCACCTACTTCTATACCGACGTGATGGTTCAGCAGCAGAACTTACCTGAGACGTTACAACGACAGGGTGGCTTTATCCCCGGCGTGCGTCCCGGCCGCAGAACCGAGGAATTCATTAACGGCATCTATCGGCGGATCACGTTGGTGGGGGCCCTGTTCCTGGGTGTTGTGGCGGTATTGCCTTACATCTTGAATCAGGTCATGACCGTCAACGTCATGGTCATTGGCAGTTCTGGTCTGTTGATCGTGGTTGGTGTCGTCGTGGACACCATGCGCCAGTTGGAAGCGCAGTTGCTGATGCGCCATTATGAGGGGTTCCTACGGTAAGTTTCGATCTAACAGTTCGGAAACTTGCTAAATTGATAAAAACAGGTATCATAGGCAGTTGGCATTTGTGAAGTTTGCTTGAGCATAAATAAACACCTTCGTAATTTGAAGGAGGTTAAGATCATGAAAGTTTCACCGTCTGTGAAACGTCGTTGTCCTAAGTGCAAGATTATTCGGCGTCGTGGGGTTGTTCGTGTGATTTGCGAGAATCCCAAGCACAAGCAGCGTCAGGGGTAGCCCCGCGCTGAGTATTGAGAGGGTGGAGGCATAAAACATGGCACGTATTGCAGGTGTAGACCTGCCCCGCGATAAGCGCGTAGAGATTGGGCTCACCTACATCTACGGCATCGGTCGGGCAACAAGTAACGATATTTTGGCAAAGACGCAAATTGATCCAGATAAGCGCGTTCGTAATCTTAACGAGCGTGAGATCGCGCTGCTGCGCGAGGTCATCGATCGCGAGCACGTGGTAGAAGGTGAACTGCGTCGTGAGCGGCAGCGTAACATCAAGCGTCTCATTGAGATTGGCAGCTACCGTGGGTTGCGGCATCGTCGCAATCTGCCAGTGCGGGGCCAACGCACGCGCACCAATGCGCGCACGCGTAAGGGGCCGAAAAAGACGGTCGCGGGTCGTGGCCGCAGTCGCGGCGTGAAGAAGAAGTAGCGCACTCGGTCGCGCGGTTAACGGCCTGCCCACCGGGTGGGTCTAACTTTGTGAGAAAGTATAGGTAGGAGGATTTATGGCGAAACGTCGTGCGCAGCGTTCTTCGAAAAAAGGGCGGCGTGTGAAGCGCATTGTGCCCCGGGGCAACGTGTATATTCACACAACCTTTAATAACACCATCGTCACGGTCACGGATAGACAGGGCAATGTCGTGCGCTGGAGCAGTGCCGGGAAGATGGGATTCAAAGGCACGCGCAAGAGCACCGCTTTTGCTGCGCGTCTGGCCGCGGAGAATGCTATTGAAGAAGCGATGTCGAATGAGGGACTCCAGGAAGTTGATATCTTTGTGAAGGGCGCGGGACCGGGCCGAGAGGCCTCACTGCGCGCTATCGCAGGCACAGGTGTCCGCGTGCGGTCGATCGTGGATAATACCCCGATTCCCCACAATGGCTGTCGTCCCCCCAAGAAACGTCGCGTATAAAACAAAGTAGGAGAGGGATTTATGGCAAGATATGTAGGGCCTTCGTGCAAGCTATGTCGTCGTGAGGGCCAAAAGCTTTTCTTGAAAGGACAGAAATGCTACACGGAGAAGTGCCCCTTTGAGAAACGTTCCTATCCGCCGGGACAACATGGCCGGGCGGCTTCTTTCCGCCGGCGCCGGGCCTCTGACTACTCGCTGCAGTTGCGCGAGAAGCAGAAGGTGCGTCGCATCTACGGGATTTTGGAACGCCAGTTTCGACGTTACTTCCGTGAAGCAGAGCGTCGTTCCGGTTTGACCGGCGAAAATCTGTTAATGTTGTTGGAGACGCGGTTGGATAATGCAGTCTACCGGCTGGGATTCGCCGACTCTCGCGCACAGGCGCGGCAATTGGTGACCCACGGGCACTTCGTGGTCAACGGGCGTAAGACGAATATTCCGTCCTGCGGCGTGCGACCTGATGATGTCATCGCGGTTCGTCCCGAAAGCCGGCGCAAGACTTATTTCAAGACGCGCAAAGAACTGTTGGAAGCCGGCGCTGTTCCCGCATGGCTTAGTCTTGATGCTGAGGATATGTCCGGCCGCGTGCTGAGCATGCCGATGCGAGATGAGATTGATGTGCCTGTGCAGGAACAGATGATTGTTGAGTTCTACTCACGCTAAGCGGACGGGAGGCGACGTGGGTTTGACAGCGCCAGTACTGCCAAAGGTAGAGGTGGATGTCACCACCGAACAATACGGACGATATATCATCGGCCCGTTGGAGGGTGGTTACGGAGTTACGTTAGGAAATTCGCTGCGACGGGTGTTGCTCTCCTCGTTGGAGGGGGCGGCGATCACGGCCATGCGTCTCACGGACATGCCCCACGAGTATTCGACCATCCCGGGAGTGCGTGAGGATGTACTTCAACTGATGTTGAGCTTAAAGCAAGTGCGTCTTACGATGCACGGTGAAGGGCCGCAGTATATGACCTTGCGGGTTGACGGCGAAGGAGTCGTGACGGCTGGTGATATTATTGCACCGCCGGAGATCGAGATTGTGAATCCTGATCTTTATCTATTCACCGTCGATGACAATGATGTCCAGTTGGACTTTGAATTTACCGTTGAGAAAGGCCGCGGATATCTTCCTGCGGAGAACCACGAACGAATGCCCATTGGGCATTTGCCGGTGGATGCCGTCTTTGATCCGGTGCGTCGCGCGACATTCCGGGTGGACCCGGCTCGCGTCGGTCAGCTTACCGATTACGATCGGTTGACCATGGAAATTTGGACCGACGGGCGTGTGGAGCCGTTGGCGGCGCTCAAGGAATCGGCCAAGGTTCTCGTGAAACACCTCCGGCTTATCGCCGGCGCAGAGGTGGAGTTGGAAGAGATCGAGGTTGAGGAAGAGCCGGAAGAAGAGGCCGTCTCGCAACGGGCCTACGCGACACCCATCGAAGATCTTGGTCTGGGTGTGCGTGTCTACAATGCTCTGAAGCGGACGGGCATCTCCAACGTGGGGCAGATTTTAGAGATGCTCCAGCATGGTGGGGACGATGCGTTGCTCGCTATCCGCAACTTCGGTGTCAAGTCGCTCGAAGAGCTGAGAGAACAGCTGATCGAGAACGACTTCCTGCAAGAGGTCGAAGAAGAAGCCGAGGAAGAGGAAAGCGAAAGCGACGAGGAATAGTTATTGCGTTCGTAATGGTCTGATTTCCGTGCATCAGGAAGCGGGCCAATGATTAAGGAAGTAGGAGGTTGATGATGCGACATCGTGTCGCTGGAAAAAAGCTGAGCCGGTCGTCGGCTCATCGGAAGGCGTTACGCCGTAACCTGGTCATCGCGCTATTCCAGAACGGGCGAATTCGCACAACGCGGGCGAAGGCTCAGGCAATTCGCGGACAGGCAGAAAAATTGATTACGCGAGCAAAGCGCGGGTTGGCTGCCGAGGAAACAAATCCTGCAGCAGGCGTGCATGCTCGGCGGATCGCGGCATCCCGGCTGAACAATGATCGTCGGATTGTGCAGACACTCTTTGACGAAATCGCGCCGCGCTACATGGATCGACCCGGTGGCTACACCCGCATGCTCAAGTTGGGCATGCGTAAGGGCGATGCCGCCGAGATGGTGCTTCTAGAACTGGTAGAGGAATAAGCCGAGCTGGTGCGGGTACGATCCGTCGTTGCGTACGATGGTACCGAGTACAGCGGATTTCAGCGGCAAGCCAATGCTCCTACGATTCAAGAGGAGTTGGAGCAAGTTCTAGAGAAGCTGACCACGCGCCCGACTCGCATCACTGCGGCCGGTCGCACCGATGCCGGTGTGCACGCGCGCGGTCAGGTGATCGCTTTTGAGCCAGAATGGCGGCATGATTGGGCAGAACTCGAACGAGGCCTCAATGCCCTATTGTCCGATCAAGTCGCGGTCTGTGCGCTGAAGCCGACGGCTCACGAGTTTCATCCGCGCTTTGATGCTCGGCGACGCAAGTACCGTTATTTTGTCTACCGGGCTGCGGTGCGCAATCCGCTGGTTCATCGCTATAGCCTGCACGTGACGCACGATCTATCTGTGGAGGCGATGAATCAAGCCGCACAGCTCTTGGTTGGCGAGCACGATTTTCTGGCGTTCGGATCGCCCCCGCAGGGGAATAACTCGGTGCGGCGGGTGTTTTCAGCGCACTGGAAAGCAGAGGGACGCGATTGGTTGATGTTTGACATTCAAGCCAACGCTTTTCTCTACCGGATGGTTCGGATGCTGGTAGGGACGCTGCTCCGCGTTGGGTACGGCGCGCTGACGGTCGGAGAATTCGAGAAGCTGTTACAAACGCAAAATCGCGCCGCAGCCGGCCCGGCTGTGGTAGCAAAAGGGCTCGTTTTAGAGAGCGTGATGTACAAGGATTGGCAGTCTGCCGGTTTCAATCAGATGACCGGCAGTGCACTTGTTGATTAAGGGAGTGAGATTAACGTGAAGAATGCAACCGTTGATAAGACATATATGGCCAAGCCCGGTGAAGTGGCCCGTGAGTGGCACGTCGTGGATGCCGAGGGGCAGACCTTGGGCCGCTTGGCGACCAGAGTCGCGCACATTTTGCGGGGCAAGCATAAGCCGCAGTACACGCCTCATGTGGATGTCGGCGACTTCGTCATTGTGGTCAACGCGTCGAAAGTGGAAGTGACCGGGCGCAAAATGGATCAGAAGCGCTATTATCGTGCCAGTGGCTATCCCGGTGGTCTGAAATCTGAAACGCTGCGGGAAAAGATGGCAAAAAATCCCGAGGCCGTGATTAAGCACGCGGTCCGTGGCATGTTGCCGCACAATCCGCTAGGACGCAAGATGTTCAAGAAGCTGAAAGTTTACGCGGGACCTGAGCACCCGCATCAGGCACAACAGCCTAAACCCATAGAATGGTAAGGAGTCATGTATGGCAGAACTACGCTATTATGAAGGCTTAGGACGCAGGAAGCGCGCGACCGCTCGTGTTCGGATTTATCCCGACGGTGAGGGGCAGGTCATTGTTAACGGCAAACCCTATCGGGAGTATTTTGGTCGCGAGATGGATTGGCAGCATGTCGTCGCTCCCTTTGAGGTCACCCAGACCGAGGGGCATTTCGATGTCACCGTCGTGGTAAAAGGTGGCGGCATTACGGGGCAATCTGAGGCGATCCGGCTAGGCACGGCGCGTGCGTTGCTCGAGTACAATCCAGAGTATCGCTCAAACCTGCGGAAGGTGGGTTTCTTGACCCGCGATTCCCGCGAGAAAGAGCGGAAAAAGCCCGGCCTGCGCAGGGCGCGCAAAGCCACACAGTACACGAAGCGCTAGCCTCCTTGGATTTGGCCGTATTTTCGTCAGAATTATAATCGTAACAAGCAGGTAGTCGGAGCCTCGGCTACCTGCTTGGTCTTTGTACGTAGGAGTGCTAACCAAAGTATGGCAGAGATTACCATCGTGGGGCTTGGTCCGGGTGCTCCCGAGCACCTGACTCGGGAGGCCTGGCAATTACTCACTGCGGCTGAGGTCGTCTGGTTGCGCACAGTGCACCATCCCGTGATACCTCACTTGCCTGAGACGGTCACGCTGCACTCCTTTGACGCCTATTATGAGGACGCGGAGTCCTTCCCGGCGGTCTACAAGGCTATCGCCGAGCGCATCTTCACGCTGGCAGTCGATGGTGCCGTGATCTACGCGGTGCCGGGGCATCCCCTAGTTGGGGAATCCGCAGTGCTGCGGATTTTGGAGCAAGCACGTCAGAAAGCGATACCGGTTCGGATCGTTGAAGGTCTGAGTTTTATCGAGCCTACGTTGACGGCGCTCTCGGTCGACGCGCTGGATGGGCTGCAGATCGTGGATGCCGTTGAGGTGATGGCGCTGCGCCATCCGCCCCTCAACCCGGATTTTCCCGCGCTGATCGGGCAAGTGTACAGTCGCGCGTTGGCCTCTGAGCTCAAGCTGACGCTGATGAACCAATATCCCGATGAACACCGCGTGGCCCTCGTCGAGGGCGCCGGCACAATGGCGCAAAAAGTGAGGTGGCTGCCTCTCTACCAGATGGACCGTGGTGCTCCCGGGCTATTGACCTCGCTGTACGTTCCGTCGCTACCACACACTGGAAGTTTCGAGCGATTTCAGGCGACCATTGCACGGCTGCGTATGCCTGGAGGGTGTCCATGGGATCGCGAGCAGACGCACGAGAGCCTCCGCAGCAATCTGCTCGAAGAGACCTACGAGGTTCTGGAGGCCATCGACCGCAAGGACGCTGAGGCGCTGCGTGAGGAACTCGGCGATCTGCTGTTGCAGGTGGTCTTGCACGCGCAGATCGCGCTAGAAGAGGGCGAATTCACCATGTCCGAGGTGATCGCCGGCATCGACGCGAAGCTGAAATACCGGCATCCCCACGTGTGGGGCGAAGTCGCGGTGGAGGATGCTGACGAGGTCATCGTCAACTGGGAGACGCTCAAACGTGAGGAGCGTGAAGCCAACGGTGAGAGAGAACGCTCGCTCTTGGACGGGGTGCCCGCGGCCCTGCCGGCGCTCGCCCAGGCCCATGCGTACGCTGGACGCGCAGCACGCGTGGGTTTTGATTGGCCCGATATCGAGGCCGTCATCGAGAAGGTGCACGAGGAACTCGCCGAACTTGAAGCGGCGGAGACGGAGGCTGAGATCAGGGCCGAGATGGGCGATCTACTCTTTGCGATCGCTAATTGGGCGCGCTGGCTCGACGTAGAACCCGAAAGTGTGCTGCGGGAGGCCAATCTCCGCTTTGCGCAGCGCTTTCGTACCGTTGAGGCGCGGGCACGTGAGCAGGGTACCACACTGGAATCTATGTCCGCTGAAGCATTGGACGCGCTGTGGCAGGCAGCCAAGTCAGGCGAGATAACTTAGGGATCGGCCTGACTGTCTCTTCAAGTATAGATCGGCCCACCAAACAGGAGGTGGGCCGATTAGCTTTCAGACTTCTGCATGCAAGAAGTCCGTTTTGGAGATCTGGGAGCAATCAGACGAGCTGTTGTTGAGGCTACAGGAACTTCTCGACCTCACGCTTGAGTGCCCGCTTAGAGCGATTCCCCTCAATGCGCGTGACCTCTTGACCATCCTTGAAAAGGATCATGGTTGGGATTTTCAGGACACCATAGTGTTCCGGGATATCCGAGGACGTTTGAACGTCGACCTTCATCACATCCAAGCGATCCTCCATCTCTTCTGCGAACTCCTCAAGCGTGGGAGCCAACGAGCGACACGGTGGACACCATGAGGCCCAGAAGTCCACCAACACGGGCTTGGAAGATCGGAGTACCTTTTCCTCAAAGTTCTCACTATTCAATGACGCTAGATCTGCCATCGCATTCTCCTTTCTTGTTTGATAACATTATCGCACGGCGCAGAAACGGTGTCAAGTGAAGGCAACGACTAGTTTACACGCATTTTACACTTACCATAAACCTACCTAGCACCGCTGTGTAGGATGAAAGATGATAATATTCACATCATACTGGAGGTGTAGAGATGAGGAAAAGATGGCTAAGCTTGATATTAGCGGTGATGATGGCTTTCAGTTGGATGGCGCCAGTGGCAGCGGCTTCCTCCTTGCCAGAAGACGGCCCCGGCTTTCTCGAAAAACTACGGCGTTTTGTGGCCCGAGAGCGGCTGGAACGACGGCGTCCTCGCCAGCTTATGGGAACCGTCGTCTCCGTGGATGGCGATACGATGTTAGTGGAGACGCGCCGGGGAGACGTGACGGTGCAAACCGATCCCCTGACCCGCTTTGTCAGTCCCGAAGGTCCACTCCCCGATGTTTCTGCCGTAGAGGTGGGTAACTTTGTGATTGTGCGAGGGAAAAAGACCCCGGATGGTATCCAGGCTGATCTGTTGGTGGTATTGCTGAAAAAGCCACAGTTCTTCCAGGGTGATGTTGTTTCGATAGACGACGATACATTCCGGCTGGCGACCGCTGATGAGGAAATCGTGGTCATCGCGGACGATAACACCCGCTATCGGTTGCCGGGTGCGGTCGTGTCGAGCCTTGAAGCGCTCAACGTGGGGGATACGGTGCGGGTTCTCGGCATTCAAATCGAGGAGAGTGGGGAGGTTCTGGCGCGCCTGGTGATGCGAGCACGACTGCGCGCCGGCTGGATCGAGGGCAATGTCGTCGCGGTGGACAGCACGACGTTGACGCTGGATCGGCGGACCGGCGGCGAGGTGGTGCTGCAGGTCACTGAATCCACAGAATTCACCGTGCCCGAAGTGACAAATCCCGACTTTGAGGATGTCAGCGTCGGTGACCACATCCACGCGCGGGTGGTCGTGGAAGACAAGGGCCCGGTGGCGTTGAACGTCAAGGTCATTCCGCCTGATGCCGCTGCCCTTGCCGGAGAGGTCGTGCGCATTGAAGAAGACACGCTTGTGATCCAGACACGCCTGGAGCAGGAGATCGCCGTGGAGGTAGAGGATACGACCCGCATCGTCGTGCCCGGCACAGAGATCCCATCGTTATCCGACGTGTGGGTTGGGGATCGGGTTCGCGTCAACGGTGCGTGGCAGACTGCGGATCGCTTCACCGCCTGGCAACTCAACGTGGGAGCCAAGGAGCGTCTCAAACGTACCCAGGGCCGCATTCTCTCGCGGGGTGACGGTCAGCTGACGTTGGGCACCATCGACGGCACACTCACGGTGCGGGTGGACGAGGAAACTCGGTATCAATTGCAGGATATCGACACCCCCGGCTTTGAAGATCTGGAAACAGGCTGGCGCATCGCCGTGCGGGGAGTTTGGCAAAAGACAGGTGATCTGCTGGCCCGCGACATACGGGAATTACATTGATTGGCGTGTAATTTTTCGTCACAGGTAGCAAAGAAAGGCCTTGCTATACCTGTTGCTTCGAAACCCGCTTCGTGGCGGATTTGCAAAACCAGATTTTTGATGCTATAATAAGCGTGTTGTGCTTAACAAGTACAACGCACTTATGGATAATATTGAAAGTGGTTCAGAAGAAACACGGGCTAAAGGCTTGCGTCACGAGTTAGTCGTGGGCCTTTACCGTGTTTTGGCAAAAAGTTTGGCAAAGGCCTGGCGATTGCGCAGCGATCGGCAGGTTATTGCGTCCTCTCTTGGGCGGTATGGTGCCCACCTCGGCATTCTGACCCTGGCATTGCTGCTGGTGTTGCTGGGGCAGGTGACACTGGCGCGCGTCAGTATCGCCGAGGTCTCTGATACACCGGCCCAGGCCATCGCCGAGTCCATCGCCACGCCGACAGCCAGCAATGCCGTGGCGAACGCGGCGGCCTGGCAAGCCCAGGCACCGAAGGCTATCGCCCGTCAACCCCTGGCCCATACGACCATCCCCGATCGCCTGCGTCTTTCGGTGATCACTTATACCGTCCAGCAAGACGACACCATCTGGGGCATCGCGGAGTACTATGGCTTGCAGCCCTCGACGTTGGTCTGGTCGAACATGGAGGTGTTGCAGGGCGCGCCGTGGTTGCTGCAGCCGGGTCTGCCCCTGGAAATTCCTCCCGTGGATGGTGCCTATCACACCGTGGCAGAGGGTGAGACCGTCGCCGGCATCGCCGACGGTTACGAGGTTGAGACCTCAGCATTGTATAATACCTGGAATGATCTGGAGCGCGGCGATTCGCTCCGAGTTGGTCAACGCTTGGTTATACCGAATGGTATTGGCGATGACTTCGAGTGGGAACCACCGCCGCCACCGGTCCAGGCTGGCGTTACGTCGGCGGATTACAGTTATGGCTTCTGTGGTAGTGTCGGCGTCAGTGGGCCTGGGGCCAACGGGTGGTTTATGTTGCCCACCGGCTCGTACGCAGTCTCCGGCTGGACCTTTCGTGATCCTCGCAATCCGACGCATATTGGTCTGGACTACAAATGTAATCTTGGGGATGCCATCTATGCCGGGGATAACGGCGTTGTGGTGTACGCTGGGTGGGCGACCGGCTACGGAAACTTAGTCAAGGTCGATCACGGCAATGGCTACATGACCTACTACGCTCACCTTGATTCCATCTGGGTGAGCTGTGGTCAGGCGGTCTATCAGGGTACGGTGGTCGGCCCGTGTGGGACGACCGGCTGGTCAAGCGGGCCGCATCTTCATTTTGAGATTCGTAAGGGCGGCGTCCCCCAGAATCCGGCGTTTTATCAACCTTAATGGTGGCGCTTAACCGGAGAAAAGGCCGGGAGCGCACTGCGTGGCGAGCAAGCTGGCTGACTCGTATTGCGGCAACCCTGGCCGCGAAAGTATGGCGTTGGAATGCTGACCGATTGGGTCAGCGTCCTGTCTTAGGGCGTTGGCCGGCCCACCTCGCGGTCTTCTTCGTTGCTTTTATCCTCTGGGGATTTACCGGTCTTCACGTGCAAGTTCCCGATAGTGTCGCCTCAGAAGCCGAATACGCCGGCCCCGTGATGCAGAACAATGTCACCACCTCCGTGCGGCTGGCGGGCAGATCCTACTATCGCGGGAACACACAGAGCCAGATTGTGCGGAAGTCAAAGCTGCATACGGTTATTCCAGAGCGTCCCCGTCTGAAAATCATCACGTACATTGTGCAGCCCGGCGATACCACCGAGTCTATTGCGGCCGATTTTGGCCTGCAGCCGACGACGATTATGTGGTCGAATCCCTCTATTGAGAAAGCCCCCGATCTGTTGAAGGTGGGCCACGCGCTGGTGATTCTGCCCATTGATGGTGTCTATCATACCGTGGAAGAGGGTGACACGGTGGAGACGTTAGCCGAGGATTACAAGGCCTCGGTCAAGGACATCGTCGATTGTCCCTTTAACGATATTCCCTATGATCAAAATCTTCGCGTAGGACAGAAGGTCATCGTTCCCGACGGCACCAAGCCCTACGAGCGCCGTGAGGTGACGACGTATGCCGGGCCGGTATCGGAGACCGTCGTTGGGGAGGGCGTTTTCCGTTGGCCCACGACAGGGTACATCAGTCAGGGTTATTGGTATGGGCATCGCGCCATCGACATCGCCAAGGGGGCGGGAACGGCTGTTCTGGCGTCTGATAGCGGTTACGTCAGTTTTGCCGGGTGGACGGACATTGGCTACGGATATCTCGTCGTGGTGGATCACGCGAATGGCTACCAGACCTACTACGCGCATCTTCAGGATATCTACGTCACTGAGGGGCAGACCGTCGAGGCGGGGCAGGTCATCGCGGCCATGGGGAACACGGGGAATTCTTCGGGGCCGCATCTGCATTTCGAGGTTCGGTATAATCGCTATCCTACCAATCCTCTAGTCTATCTGCCTTAACGTTGTGAGTTTATTCCGGCGGACCGCGAGGTCCGCTTTTTGTTTTGCCTTTTAAAATCGGGAGGAACGTCGGTGAAGTTAACGATTGAGAAAGCACAGGCGCTCTACAGAGAGGCCGATAGCGTCCATGATTTCGATCATATTGTGCGGGTGCTGCGACTCGCCGAACGCATCGGGCGCGCCGAAGGGGCTGATTTGAGCGTGGTTCGTGTGGCGGCGTTGCTCCATGATTGGGGCCGGGCTCGTGCTCAGGCGCAGGGTGCGGATCATGCTCAGGTGGCGGCGTCCCTGGCCCGCGAGTTTCTGGCTGGGGAGCCAACCGCGTGGACCGAAGCCGTGGTGCACGCCGTGGTCGCCCACCGCTTTCGCACGGCGCCTGCCCCGGAGACGCTGGAGGCGCAAGTGCTCTTCGACGCGGATAAGCTCGATGCTATCGGCGCGATTGGCGTGGCGCGGGCCTTCGCCTACGGCGGCGCTCACGGCCAGCGACTCTGGGCACCGTTGGATCGCGTGGATTTGGAGCGTTGGGAGGCCGAGGGCGATGATCCTGCGGCGCATACCCCGGTGCACGAGTTCATCGTCAAACTCTCGCGCATCAAGGAGCGGCTGTTTACGACGACCGGGCGGGCCATTGCCGAGGAGCGACATCGCTACATGGTCCGATTCTATCAGCGTCTGGAAGCGGAAGTTCTGGGGGAGGTGTAGCGGGGTTTGCTGGGTTGATCAAT
>DAOTUH010000348.1:0-27954 GCA_034437255.1 Anaerolineae bacterium | reverse complement strand
CAGTCCCGTTATCTGGGGAAGCACGGCGTTTCTAAAGACGTAGCCGATGATCTTGCGGTCTCTGATGCCCATGAAACGCGCGAACTTCACGTAATCCGCGTTCAGCTCATAGATAGACATGGAGCGCATGCCAATCGCCTGGCCGCCAATGGCGATCAATACGATGGACCAGAACGGCAGTTGATAATGGACGATCACGGACCGGATAAATTTCCAGCTAAACTCGGGGATCATATCGTATCCATATCCGCCTGAGGTGGGAAACCATTCCAGGTTCACGCCGAAGATCACCAGCAAGATGATGGCCATGCCAAAGGCGGGGAGATTGCTCAGAAAGATGCTGACGGGCATGAGGACTTTGTCAAAGCCGCCCTTAAGATAGGCCGCCAGCGCGCCGAGGGTGTTTCCGATCAGCCAGCCAACGATGATTGCCGGAAACTGCAGCGCTATCGTCCACCCGATAGAAGACTTGAGCACATCAGCCACGGTGCGGGGATATTGACTGAACGAGAAACCAAAATCCCCCCGGAAGACGTTCCGCACGTAGATGAAGAACTGCTCGTACAGGGGGCGATTGGTGCCAAAGAGCTCCGTGTACTGCTCATAGATGGCCTGCACCCCGGTGGCATCCGTCATACCCTGGGCCATTCTTGAGACGATGGCCGCCACGGGGTCTCCTGGCATCAAGCGGGGCAGGATGAAGTTGAGGACGAAGGCGCAGATGAACGTGACGAGAAACCAGCCAAGCTTATTAAGGAAATATTTGTGATACTCTTTCAACGTACACCTCCCTGGACCAACGTCTATAGACAGCCATGTTCCGCACGTCGCGGAACATGGCTGTTCTCTCACTCTATTGCCCTATGCTTTAAGGGTTCACCAGCTCTATATTATACAGACCGGCGATGCTCCATCCGTCTGTCAGGACCATCGGTGGGACGGGTGGTTCCGTGCCGTCACCCTGGTGCGGGAAGCCCGTCCACACTGTCTCGTTCACCGTGTGGAATAGATCCGGGCGGTACATGAGGGTGAAGGAGGGGATGTCGGTCAGGTAGATCTCGACGAGCTCCGTGTACATCTCCTTCAATGTGTCAAGATCGGTTTCATTGGGGATTGCCTTGATCAACTCGTCGACGCGAGGATTGCTGTACTGGCCCCAGTTACCGTTCCAGTTGCTCGCCATCCCGATCCACTCAGAGCTTAGTAAGTTGCGGATTCGTGCCCAAGGCTCGGACGGGCCAGCGCCGTTGCTCCACATCATGAAGATGTCATAGCCTTCGGGCAGCGGGGCGTCGGACTTGGTGACGACCGTCTGATAGACGGACCATTCGGGGTAGTTGGTGGTGATCTCAATGCCGATCTTCTCGCCGGCGGCGGCGACCAACTCAATGGCGGCCTGCCAGTCGGACCAGCCGTTGGGGCAGGTGGCGACGTAGGAGAGTTTTTCGCCCTCGAATTCTCGCCAGCCATCGCCGTCGGTATCGACGATGCCCGCCTCGTCCAAGAGGGCATTGGCGCCTTCGATGTCGTTGCCAGTCCACTGCAGATCCGCGACGGCGTCCTGGTTGTAAAGGGCCTGCTCACCGGGGGTGGGATTCATGAGGGAACGGGGAACCTGTTCGAAGGTGGCCGACTGGTTGGTCATGGCGTTGGCGATGATGGCGGGATAGTCAACGGCAATGGCAATGGCCTTGCGCACCGCAACCTGGTCCAGACCGGGGGCCTCTAGATTGTAGAAGGCGGTGGGCAGACTGGCGCCAATGTGATAGGGAGCATCGGGGAGATAGGTGGAGATAGGCAGCCCGTAGTCCTCCCACAGCAGGTTGACGTTGGAGTTGAACTGCTGGCTGACGTCCACCTCGCCTTTCGCCAACGCGACCGAGCCGGCAGCGTTGTCCTTGAAAATCGTGTGGGCCAGGTATTTCGGTGCGGGCAATTCGCCCCACATGGATTCGTCCTGCCCCCAGTAGTTGTCGTCGCGCACGAGCACAACCTTCGACTCATCGGTGAAGAACTTGTGATAGGGCCCGGAGTAGACGACGTCCTCTGCGGTATCCGCCAGGAACTCGGTGGCATCTTCGCCAACGCGCTCTTCTAGGGTCTGGGTCCAGGCTTTTTGCATGACATAGTTGCTGCTGAGATAGTCCTGGACGATCAGCGGGTTCACGGCCTCTCCATCCTCATTCAGTTTGGCCTTGACCACAACGGTCTTCTCATCCGCGGCGACCACGTCTTCGATGTAATCAGCGTTGCCGGCGCCGACGCCGGTGTTGTACTTGACGTGGGTGGCCCAGGTGTACGCGACGTCCTCCGCGGTCAGCGGGGTGCCATCGCTCCACGTCGCTGCCTCTTTGAGCTTGAAGGTGATCTCGGTTCGATCCTCATTCCATTCATAGTCACCGTCGGCCAGCAGAGGATAGACGTTGCCGTCAAGCATATTGAACAGATAGGGGGTCTCAAACATCGTGACGCGGGCATTGGCGCCTTGCGAGATCGCCATCGCGTTATTGTTGCTGCTGGAATAGGGATTCCAACCGACAACCGCTCCCCACTGTAGACCATTGAAGTACAAGGTTTCTTGGCGGGGCAGCGTCCCTTCTTCTTCCTCGGGCTCAACCTCAACCTCAACAGGCACCTCAACCTCGACGGTCTTCACAACCTCAACGGTTTTCTCAACCTCAACCGTCTCCCTGATGATCTCCGGCGTGGGGGTAGCACACGCGGAGATGACCAAGGTTAGAATGATCAGGCTGCTAAGCAGCCACCAAAGGGTTTTGCGTTTCATGGTAATTCATCCTCCTAATAGGTTTGGTTATTGTGTAGTGGAAACAATCCAAAAGAGATACTTTGTTTTTGGGTCACCTCCTGTTGACTAAACCGCTGTGCTTACTAGAAAGAATCCACTAAGCTCCGAACCCGAAGCGCATCGCGCACGTCCTCGGCTCTCCAGTCCTCTTGGGCGGGGAGCGTTACTGTTACGGAGCGCCCTGCCGGGATGTCGAAGGCGTTATCGCTAAAGATGGCGTCTTTCCCCTCCAACCTCAGCCAGACGAAGCGCACTAACCGTTCAGCCGATAGGGCAATGGCAAAGCCTGTTTCCGTCTCCGTCACGTCGATGCTCAGCCCTGGAGCGGTCAACTTCAGGTGCTTGTTGGGCGCGAAGGGCATCACACCCAGGCTCAGACGCTCGTCGTCGCGATAAAGACCGTAAACCAGCACGACCTCACGACGATTCGCGTCGGTCACCTGCTCGGAGAAATCCAACGCGCAGACCTGGATCGCCTCCAGTGTCGGAACGAAGACCGTCTCTTCGCCCTCGCGCAGCACCTCGCCGTCCAGCGTCTCCAGCGACCAGCGGACGGTGCCGTCCCACGCAGCGGTCAGATCGTTGGTGACGTAGAGCGTCGCCAGCGGAGCATCCGAGTCACGCACCGGCTTGCCGATCTGCAGCAGATCCTCAATGGCTTCCTCGCTCATGGTGCGCTCGCCGCTGCTGACCGTCTCACCCTCCGGCGTCTTCACCGTCCACTCGATGATGCGTTGACCGCCGTGCGGGTCGGAGACCGGCTGCGGGCCCACGTCCGGGCCGCAGTCCTCAGCGGAGAGGTGCACCGGCTCGTAGAAGCGCCGGGCTGCGTAGTGCAACGCTTTCCAACGCCCGAAGTAGTCGAGGCTGGCCCAGGACGCCACGGGCCAACAGTCGTTGAGCTGCCAGTAGAGCGCGCCGCTGGTGCAGGCCTTGCTCCGCCGCCAGAACTCGACGCCGGTGCGCACGGCCTCGGCCTGGAGAATCTGGGTCAGATAGACCAGCGAGACGAAATCCTTGGGCATCCGAAAGTGATCGGTCAGATAGGTGATGATCTTGCCGTTTCCTGCGTCGTTGCGCTGGTGGTGTTCCATGATGTAGGAGGTCATGTTCCAGTCCGCCTTGGCGGCGTAGGTTTTGACGGTTTCCAGCGGTGGCAGTGACTGGAAGCCGAACTCGCTGACGAAGCGCGAGGGATGCTCGCGGTACGCCTGGAACGGACGGTTTTCGTGCCAGACCTCCCAGTTGTGCGTGTCGCCGGCGTGGGTGGCGTTGGGCGTGACGAAGTTGAGATTTGACGAGGGCGAACTGGGCCAGTAGGCAGTGTCCGGATCCTCGGCGGCGACGAGCTCGGGCAGCAGATGGTGGAACATCCGGTCGTAGGCGTCTTTGTACGGCTGATAGCGGGGACGGTTCCAACCCCAGGAGTCCCAGCCCCATTCCATCTCGTTGTTGCCGCACCAGAGCGCGAGGCTGGCGCGGTGCCGCAGGCGGCGGACGTTTTCGATGGCCTCCTGGCGCACGTTCTCGAAGAAGGCCTCGTCGGTGGGATAGATGCTGCAGGAGAAGATGAAGTCCTGCCAGACGAGGATGCCGAACTGGTCGCAGAGGTCGTAGAAGCGCTCTTCTTCGTAGACGCCGCCGCCCCAGACGCGCAGCATGTTCATGTTGGCGTCGGCGGCGCTGCGGATAAGGTGCTCCAGCTGCGCGTCGGTGATGCGGCTGGGGAAGGAGTCGGCGGGGATCCAGTTGGCGCCCTTGGCAAAGATGGGCACGCCGTTGACGACGAAGGTGAAGGAGGTGCCGAAGTCGTCGGATTCCTGGCGCAGTTCGACTGTGCGCAGGCCGATCTGGAAGGTCCGGGCGTCGCAGGGAATTTCGTCCGCGTAGAGCGTTACCTCGACGTCGTAGAGCGGCTGGTCGCCTAGGCCGTTGGGCCACCAGAGCTGGGGGTTGGCAATGTCCAGTGTCAGATGAGCGGCGCCGTCCAGCGGTGCATCGACGGCCCAGGTCTCGCCGTCCGGCGCCTTCACGATGAGCATGGCTTTGAGCTCTGCGTCATCCTGCCACCGTTCGACCGTCAGATCGGCGGAGAGCGTGACGTCGCCGTCGTCGTGGTGCTGGCGCAAGTGCACGTCGTCGAGCCGCGCGGCGGTGTAGCCTTCCAGCCGTACTTCCTTCCAGATGCCCACCGGCGGCAGCTTGGGGCCCCAGTCCCAGCCGAACTGGCAGGGCGCCTTGCGGATGTGGGGGCCGCCCGGGATCGAGTGCGTCGGGCCGATGAGCGGTTCGTCGACTTGTTGCTCGCGGATAAACGGCACCGGGCCGTGGAGCAGGACGCGCACCTCGTTCTCGCCTTCGACCAGCTCCTCGGTCACGTCCCAGGCGTAGCGGCGGAACATGCTGTCCGCTTCACCAATCTGTTTCCCGTTGATAAAGACCTCGGCTAGCGTATCCAGCCCGTCGAAGGTCAGCATCACCTTGTCCGCGTCTTGCAGACCTTCGTGCTCCTCAAAAAGCAGCCGGTATTCCCAATCGCGCTCGGCGACCCATTGCACGCGCAACTCGTTATCGGCGACGAAGGGATCGGGGATCTTGTTCTCTGCTAACAGGGCGGTCTGCGCGGAACCGGGCACCTCGGCGGGCAGCCAATCCTCGGCGCCGATTTCGCGCAGTTCAACGGTGTGGGGGCGAATCTCAGTCGTCACATCTGCTCCTTTGGATTAGTCTGATCGTCACTTGGTCGGGTAGTTGGGCGGTCGTTTGCTCATTTGTCATTTTGCATTTGTCATTGAACACTATTTGCCTTGACGAACTCAATCAGCTCGTCTGCATAAGCGTAGGCCAGACACGTCACCGTGTCCGCGCCGCCGTAGTAGATGGCGAGGCGTCCCGTCGGCGCGTCGACCAGGGCAGCGCAAGGGAAAGCGACGTTGGGCACGTCTCCAACCTGCTCGTAGGGCATCTGCGGGGAGAGCAAATACGGCTCCGTGCGATACAGCGCCCTCCACGGCTCGTCCAGATCCAGCAGCGCCGCGCCAAAGCTGTAGACAAAGCCGTTGCACGAGGTGATGACGCCGTGGTAGATCATCAGCCAGCCCTCGGTCGTCTCGATGGGCGTGGGCCCGGCGCCGACCTTAGTACTCTGCCAGCCGCCGGTGGGCTTCATCACGAAACGGTGGTGTCCCCAGTGGATCATGTCAGGGCTCTCGCTGTAGAAGATATCGCCGAAGGGCGTATGGCCCGTGTCGCTGGGTCGGCTCAACATCGCGTACTTGCCGTGAATCTTGCGGGGGAAGAGCACGCCGTTGCGGTTGTAGGGCAGGAACGCATTTTCCATCTGATAGAAGGTCTCGAAATCATACGTGTAGCCAACGCCAATGGTGGGGCCGTGGTAACCGTTGCACCAGGTGACGTAGTAGCGGTCCTCCAGCCAGCAGACGCGCGGATCGTAGCGGTATGCAAAGGGCGCGATGTCCTCATCCTCACAGACGAAGTCGATGGGCTCCGGTGAGAGTTCCCAGCTAATCGCGTCTGCGCTTTTGCCGCTGTGAATGTTCATCTCGCGCTTCTTGTTGTCCACGCGAAAAACGCCCGCAAAGCCATCTTCATAAGGGACGACGGCGCTGTTGAAGATGCTGTTGGACGTAGGAAGCAGGTTGCGGGGGATGATGGGATTCTGCGTTGAGCGCCAGACCACGTCGTCGTTATCTGCCGGGCGATCCTCCCAGGGGATGTTGGAAAGTGCCTTGCCGTCAATGATTGTTTGCTCTGACAAGCTGGTTACCTCTCAGGTGTGGGTGGGACAATGGCCTCTAATTCTTCAAAATATGGAACGACCGACGCCCGTTCCATTAGGGGCGAATGGATCGTGACCGTCATGCGGGCGGCGCTCGGATACTTCATGCGCCAGAGGAGCAGGCGGACTGCCTCTCGGCCCATCATCACTTTGTCCACGTGCATGGTGGTGAGAGGCGGCGTGATGTACTGGGCGAAGTCGATGTCATCATATCCGATGATGGATAAGTCCTTTGGGACCTGTCTACCTATCTCCCGGGCCGCGTGGATGGCTGCGATGGACACCTCGTCGTTGCTACCGAAGATGGCTGTGACCTGCGGATTGGCCTCAAGCAGTTTCTTGGTGTCATCGAAAGCTTTATTAGGTTGAAGAACGCAGCTTGTCAGGTACGTCTCCTTGATGTCGTGATCCAGAAGCGCCTGCTCGTAGCCCCGTCGTCGCTCCCGGAGGCTGGGGTAGGTGCTGTGGCAACCGCCAAGCATGCCGATGTGCCGGTGACCTTTATCAATCAGGTGCTTGACCGCCGCGTAGGCGCCGGAGAAGTTGTCGGAGACGACCGCATCGTAGTCTTCGCGGACGGCATAACCATCCACCAGCACCACCGGCACCTGAAGGTGCTCTTCCACCTGGGTCGTCACGGCGTCATTGATGAAGGTGCCGACGACCAGCAATCCATTGAGATCGTCGTTGGACAACAACGTGGGAATCTCAACGGGATAGTTATTGGTGTCCACCGGGATTTTGGCATAGAGAAGATTGATCTCCTCATGCCGGCATGCATCTTCGATGCCAGCCAGGATTCGAGCGTAGAACGGATTGGCCCGAGGCGGGCTTTCGGGCTCCGATTTGATGATCAGCCCCAGGTTTTTGGGTTTGTCGGATTCTGAGGCTTCGTCTGCATGCTTAAGTGGATATCCAAGCGCTTCGGCGATTTGCCAGATATGCTCGCGCGTCGCCTCTGAGACGCCCGGCTTGTTTCGAAGGGCCAGGGAGACAGCTGCCAACGAGTACCCACTCTCTTGGGCTATATCTCGCAGTGTGATTTGTTCTGCCATGGCGCAAAGACTCCTCGGATGAGACTGCGCTAAAAAGAGAATTTTCGTTGGGAAAATCCGGGTGCCGGATGAACAATATGAAGAATTAGCTCTCAGGACTGAACGCTAAAACCTATTGTACTAAAATCTTAGTGAAATGTCAAGGGGTTTTTAGTAAAATTGGGAAAAATTTTAGAACTTGTTTAGATGAAACGGGCACATTCGTGGGGGTAGCAGAGGAAAAACCGGGGAAAAAGCGACCCTCGGAGGTGCATTTTGCACTTCCGAGGGTGAAGTTGGGGCAAGTTTAATCGCGCTTGTTTAGTTCGACAATGTTAATTTCCGCTGCACGGCGGTTACCATGGTCAGTAGACCATGGGTCTACGAAAACCACGTGCTACGACTGCAAAGTCGCTCCGGACGGATACGTCCTGGATCTAGGCCCTTCGGCGACTGAAAGGTAATCCGCGTAGGCGGATTTCGCAACTGTAGCCGCGAATTCATTCGCCGGGATTTGAAGTTATCTTCGAGCAAAAGGATCGATCATTTTCTTCATGGGATTGACTCGGCTGGCTCCTGCAATGCCCGCCACATCCGTTCCGGCGTGACCGGGACACGCTTCATCATAATGCCGGTGGCATCGTAGATGGCGTTGAGCACGGCGGGCGCCACGCCGTTGACCACGATCTCGGCCACGGATTTGACGCCGACCGGATGGCTCGGCTCGAAGGTCTCCACGAAGATGGTCTCCATGGGCGGTGTCTCGTCGGCGCGGAAAACGCGGTAGTCGTCGAGGCGCGGGTTGACGGTACGGCCTTTCTCGTCGTAGATCAGCTCCTCGGTCAGCCCGTAGCCCAACGCCTGGTGCATGCCGCCCTCGGCCTGCCCGCTGGCGGTCAGCGGATTGATGATCTTGCCGGAGTCCAGCGCGATAAGCAGCCGGTCCGCCGTCACCTGACCCGTCTCGGTGTCCACCGTCACCTCGGCGAACTGCGCGGCGAAGGGTGGGGGGCTGACGGGGCTCATGAACGAGGCGTGCCCCATGATCTGGTGCTGATTGTGCTGGTGCAGCGCATGCATGGCGATGTCGCGGAAGGAGATGGCGTCGCCCTCCTCGGTCCAGGCCTGGCCGGCCCGCAGCGTGAAGTCATCGGAATCGAGCCCTATCATCTCGGCTGCGACCGCTTTGATCTGCTGTGTAACCTTCTCGGCCGCCCGCGCCACGGCGCCGCCGCTGATGTAGGTGGTGCTGGAGGCGTAGGCGCCTTTGTCGAAGGGCGTCAGGTCTGTGTCGGAGGAGAGCACGATCACGTCGTCCAGATGGCAGCCCAGCACCTCGGCCGCGATTTGAGCCAGCACGGTGTCCGAGCCGGTGCCCAGGTCCGTCGCGCCGACGTGGAGGTTGAAGGTGCCGTCGTCGTTCATCTTGATATTGGCCGCGGCCATATCCAGGTTGGGGATGCCGGAGCCCTGCATCAAGAAGGCGACGCCGATGCCGCGCCTGAGGTGCGGTTTGCCTGGCACCGTGTGCCAGTCGGGATTGCCATATTTGTCGTCCCAACCCATGGCGGCTGCACCCTGCGTCGCCGCCTCACGCAGCGCGTTGGTCTCGATCATCTCACCCTGGGCCTCGCGGCCCTCGCTCCAGACTTTGCTCATCAGATTCTCGGTGTGAGGTTCGACGATGTTCTGCAGCCGGAAGGCCAGCGGGCCCATGCCCATGGCCGCCGCCGCTTCGGTGATCAGTGTCTCGGTGGCGATGACGCCCTGGGTGACGCCGTAGCCGCGATAGGCGCCGGCACGCGGCGTGTTCGTGTAGTACGTGTCGCCCCAGAAGCGCAGGTTCGGCGTATTGTAGAGCGGCAGTGTCTTGTGGCCGACGTTGCCCAGCACCGTCAGCCCGTGACCGCCGTAGGCGCCCGTATCGCTCCAGGCGTGGATATGTTGGGCCACCATCGTGCCGTCCTCTTGCACGCCGATGCGGTAGTGCACGCGCATGGAATGGCGCCGGGTCGTGTAGATGAACTGCTCCTCGCGCGTCAGTTCCAGGCGCACGGGCCGACCCGTGGCAATGGTCAGATGCGCCGGAATATCCTCGTAGATCTCTTGCTTGTTGCCGAACCCGCCGCCAATGCGCGGCTTGATCACGCGAATCTGCCCTTCGCTGAGGCCCAGCACGGGCGCCAGGATGCGGCGCACGTGGAAGGGCACCTGCGTCGAGGTCAGCATGACCAGGCGATCATCCTCGTCCCAGTAGGTCAGCGTCACCCAGGGCTCGGGCGGCACGTGCTTCATCCGCTGGGTCTCGATGGTGGTCTCGAAGATGCGCTCCGCTTCGTCCATCGTCGCTTCGACGTCGCCCAGCTCCAGCCGCACCTTAGCGACCAGGTTCTTGCTGGCGTCGCTCTCGCCGAAGTCCACGTAGTCGTCCTGGTCGTGGATCACGGGTGCGCCCTCTGCCATGGCCTCGTCGATGGTAAGTACCGGCTCCAACACCTCGTAGGCGACCTCGATGAGCTCCAGTGCCTCTTCGGCGATCTCCGGACTTTCGGCGGCAACGGCAGCGACGCGGTCGCCCACGTAGCGGACCTTGTTGTCGAAGCTGACGTAATCCAGCGGGCCGGGGATGGGATAGGACTGTCCGGCTGTCGAGTAGACGACGCGCGGGACGTTCTTGTAGGTCAGCACGGCGTGGACGCCGGGCAGCGCCTCGGCCTTGGAGGCATCGATGTCCTTGATACGCGCGTGCGCGTGGGGGCTGTGCAGTATCTTGGCGTGCAGCATGCCCGGCCGCTCGAAGTCGGCGACGAAGGCGGCCTTGCCCTGGGCCAGCTTGGGCGCATCGACTTTGGGCAGCGGCTTACCGACGACGTCGAAGGCCTCAGCCTCTTCGGTAATAAGCACCCTGGGTTGCGTCTTGGTCCGCGTCTGTTTGGGGCCTTCCCCGCCGCCACCGGCTAACGGCTCCGGCTCTGGGGGTGCGGGCAGCAGGCCTTCCGGCATCATGAACATCTCGTTGCCGGGACCGCCCTCAATGGGTGGGGGGGCCTCGCCGCGCAGATAAGCAGCCGCGCGCAGAATTGCCTCGACGGGCTTGGCGTGTCCCGTCTCGCGGGAGATAATGCCGCTGATGGCATCACGCACTTCGTCCTCGGTGGGATCTGGATTGCCATCCAGCAGCGCTTTCCCGGCCAGGATCAGGGCGGGCGTGTCGTAGCCGCTCTGGATGGCACCGGTCTCGATAAAGGCTTTCTGCAGCGGATGCCACGTCACCGCTTCGTTCCAACCGGGGCGATGGTGTCCGCTCAGCCCTTCGACCGTGAGGATCACCGCGCCGTCGGCCTGGGCCGCTAGCGTGGTGATGCTGTTGCGAAGCCTGCCGTTCATCAGCACCGCGCTGTATCCGTCGGCGCCGTCCTCGCTGCCGAATTTGACGCTGGTGATCCGGGTGCGTCGCAATAGGTGGAACAATGTCTCGCGTGGCTCAATGATGAACTCGCGCTGGGTGCCGTTAAGTGTGATTGTTATCTTCATGGGTTACTCCTCCACAAATAGCGGGTGGGCAATCGGCCACCGGCATCGCGCCGGTGGCCGGTGTATCAGCTCGCGACTCTAGTTGTCTGACCTCTATTGTACTGAGATTCAGGCGGGGTGTCAATTTGGGGCATTCGTTTAGTCTACTGAGGTGCAACGCACTTTCGCTAGAGTTGACAGGCCAGAATATCCTAAATCATGCCCGGAGGACTTCGTAGAGCGATTTGTTTCGGTTTGTAAGTGCGTTGCACCTGTGCTCACTAACCTAAACGATCACCATGTGGGCTTTTCTGAAATGGAAACGCTATTTGTAGCCCAACTCCCGCAGACGAGCGTCACGGTCGCGCCATTTGGGCTTAGGCTTGACCCATAGGTCGAGGTAAACGTGGCCCCCGACGAAGCGCTCCAGCTCCTGGCGAGCATCCGCACCGATCTTCTTGAGCATCCGGCCGCCCTTGCCGATAACGATGGGCTTCTGCGATTCGCGCTCCACCCAGATGCGGGCCGAGATATACGTCACGCCGTTCTCGCGTTCCTCGAAGTCTTCTACCAGCACAGCGGTGACGTAGGGTAGCTCCTGGTACGTGTAGCGCAGCACAGCCTCGCGGATCAACTCGGCGGCGATGCGGAAAGGTGTCTGGTCGGTGATTTGATTGCCGGGGTAGTAGCGCGGTCCCTCCGGCAGCGCCTCGACGATGCGATTTAGCAGCTCTCCCACGTTTCTGCCGTGCAGCGCGCTGACGAAGGCCGGGGGCGCGGCGGTCTCCGGCAACAGGGCCTGATATTGGGCCGCGTTGGCTTCGGCTTGCTCGCTCGTCACCAGATCGATCTTGTTGTACACGGGGATGATCAGCCGCCGGCCCACCTTTTCGCGGAGAAGATGTGCCGTGTGCTTGTCCTCACCGCGCGGCGCGACGGAGACGTCGGCCATGAACAGAACGACGTCGGCGTCGGGAATAGCGTCCACCGCATGCTGGACCATCAGTTTATTCAGTCGGGCGTGCATCTTCTTGTGAATGCCCGGCGTGTCGATAAAGATCGCCTGGTACTCGGGCTGCGTGAGGATGCCCAAGATGCGCGTGCGCGTCGTCTGCGGCTTCCGCGAGACGATGGCGACCTTCTCGCCAACAAATGCGTTCACCAGTGTCGACTTGCCCACGTTTGGGCGTCCGATGATCGCGACGAAACCCGACTTGTGTCCCTCGGGCAAATCCTCGAACCAATCCTTCTCCTCGGTCGTCGCCGCGCCGCTCTCCTCAAGAAACGCCTCGATCAGCGCCTGGCTTTCGTCAGTGTGTTCATTTTCCGTATTCATAGGTTCCCATGTGATGCACTCCTTGCTTGCAGGTGCCAGCTCAAACGGCATTCGTTTAGTCTACTGAGGTGCAACGCACTTTCGTTAGAGTTGACAAGCCAGGATATCCTAAATCATGCTTGGAGGACTTCGTAGAGCGATTTGTTTCGGCTCGTAAGTGCATTGCATCTGTGTGCTCATAACTTAAACGATCACCTCAAACGTACCATGTGTGTACTTAGATCTGAAAAGCGATATCCTCCTGGATTCCCCATAACTCCCCCAGGGAGCGACAGCTGGTTACCGGTGAGGTGCCGGAAGGCGTTCAACGCAAGGTCCAGCTGAGGACGGAGACGATGATCAAGATAGCGAGTAGGAGCAAAAGGCTGCTGATAAGCCACTGCCCTAGTATACTCGTGCCCAGCGCGACCAAGACTACGGGCGCGACAGCCAGCGTCATATAGTCAATGGGACGCAGCCGCTGCCGCAGCGAACGCTTACCGGTGAGCCAGAGCACCGTGCCGCTTCCTATCAGCAGTAGGATAACGGCGATGAGGCTGATCGCAATCTGAGTACCCGTGCCGTAGGGGAGATTCACCACCAGAATGCCGCAGCTGCCGGTGCGTGCCGGCAAAGGCGCGTTTCGCAGTACGTGGGCGCGCACGAGGATGAATCTTTCCCAGACCGCGTTCTCCAGCGAAACTTCCCAGTGGAGTGTGCGTTTCTCGCCGGGCTTGAGATTAAAGCGGTCTCGCTTTTCTTCGGTCAGCAGAAAGGAGCCCCGGCTGATGAGGGTGTCGACGGTGCCCAGACGTTCTCTGTCCGTTGGATTGACTAGGGTTGCCGAGACCGTGCCCGTTTCGTGGCGATTGATAAGAACGGGGCAGCGCAAATCGAGCGTCGCGGCCTGCGGATCGAGGCGGAAATCGAATCGTGAGGCCTCAAAATCTGCCCAGGCAAACAGAGCGGTCGTGAACATGCCCAGGAGGAGCCCGGCGAAGAATATATAAATTCCCAATGTGTTAGACCATCGCTTGCGTGCCGGCATGCATAACCTCCTGTTAGGTCAACGTTCAAACGTGACAACGTTCTAACGTTCAAACGTTGTCACGTTACCACGTTCCTTGACTAGATAGATCCCCGGCAGACTCACCAACGTCGTCAGTCCCTTGACCAGCACGTTGGACCAGAAGATGGACCAGACGACGGGGTTGGGGAGCACGCCTCCGAAGGCACCCCAGCAGAAGACGAGGCTGTCGATGGGAATGCTGACGCTGTTGCTCACCAACACGCGCGTCCACTGGTACCGGCGCGTAACGTGTTCCACCCAGGCCTGGTAAATCTCCGTGTCCAAAAGCTCGCTGACCAGCTCGGCGACGATGCTGGCCAAGACGATACGCCAGACGGGGTTGAGCACGCTGGCGAAGGCCGTCTGCAATTTCCACGAGGGATCGGCCGGCAGGCGCGTCAGGAACGCGAAGTACGCAGCCATCAGCAGATTGATGCCGCCGGCGGCATCAATCTGCTGATGGCTGCGTACTTCGCGTTCCTGACGCGCCTGCCGGCCGATCCCTCGTGGAAATTGCAGACGGCCTTCGCCAGCGTGCTCAACCCCGTCTGGCGTATCGTCTTGGCCAGCATCGTCGCCGAGCTGGTCAGCGAGCTTTTGGACACGGAGATTTACCAGGCCTGGGTGGAACACGTTACGCGCCGGTACCAGTGGACGCGCGTGTTGGTGAGCAACAGCGTCAGCATTCCCATCGACAGCCTCGTCTTCTGCTGGGGTGCCTTCGGAGGCGTGCTCCCCAACCCCGTCGTCTGGTCCATCTTCTGGTCCAACGTGCTGGTCAAGGGACTGACGACGTTGGTGAGTCTGCCGGGGATCTATCTAGTCAAGGAACGTGGTAACGTGACAACGTTTGAACGTTAGAACGTTGTCACGTTTGAACGTTGACCTAACAGGAGGTTATGCATGCCGGCACGCAAGCGATGGTCTAACACATTGGGAATTTATATATTCTTCGCCGGGCTCCTCCTGGGCATGTTCACGACCGCTCTGTTTGCCTGGGCAGATTTTGAGGCCTCACGATTCGATTTCCGCCTCGATCCGCAGGCCGCGACGCTCGATTTGCGCTGCCCCGTTCTTATCAATCGCCACGAAACGGGCACGGTCTCGGCAACCCTAGTCAATCCAACGGACAGAGAACGTCTGGGCACCGTCGACACCCTCATCAGCCGGGGCTCCTTTCTGCTGACCGAAGAAAAGCGAGACCGCTTTAATCTCAAGCCCGGCGAGAAACGCACACTCCACTGGGAAGTTTCGCTGGAGAACGCGGTCTGGGAAAGATTCATCCTCGTGCGCGCCCACGTACTGCGAAACGCGCCTTTGCCGGCACGCACCGGCAGCTGCGGCATTCTGGTGGTGAATCTCCCCTACGGCACGGGTACTCAGATTGCGATCAGCCTCATCGCCGTTATCCTACTGCTGATAGGAAGCGGCACGGTGCTCTGGCTCACCGGTAAGCGTTCGCTGCGGCAGCGGCTGCGTCCCATTGACTATATGACGCTGGCTGTCGCGCCCGTAGTCTTGGTCGCGCTGGGCACGAGTATACTAGGGCAGTGGCTTATCAGCAGCCTTTTGCTCCTACTCGCTATCTTGATCATCGTCTCCGTCCTCAGCTGGACCTTGCGTTGAACGCCTTCCGGCACCTCACCGGTAACCAGCTGTCGCTCCCTGGGGGAGTTATGGGGAATCCAGGAGGATATCGCTTTTCAGATCTAAGTACACACATGGTACGTTTGAGGTGATCGTTTAAGTTATGAGCACACAGATGCAATGCACTTACGAGCCGAAACAAATCGCTCTACGAAGTCCTCCAAGCATGATTTAGGATATCCTGGCTTGTCAACTCTAACGAAAGTGCGTTGCACCTCAGTAGACTAAACGAATGCCGTTTGAGCTGGCACCTGCAAGCAAGGAGTGCATCACATGGGAACCTATGAATACGGAAAATGAACACACTGACGAAAGCCAGGCGCTGATCGAGGCGTTTCTTGAGGAGAGCGGCGCGGCGACGACCGAGGAGAAGGATTGGTTCGAGGATTTGCCCGAGGGACACAAGTCGGGTTTCGTCGCGATCATCGGACGCCCAAACGTGGGCAAGTCGACACTGGTGAACGCATTTGTTGGCGAGAAGGTCGCCATCGTCTCGCGGAAGCCGCAGACGACGCGCACGCGCATCTTGGGCATCCTCACGCAGCCCGAGTACCAGGCGATCTTTATCGACACGCCGGGCATTCACAAGAAGATGCACGCCCGACTGAATAAACTGATGGTCCAGCATGCGGTGGACGCTATTCCCGACGCCGACGTCGTTCTGTTCATGGCCGACGTCTCCGTCGCGCCGCGCGGTGAGGACAAGCACACGGCACATCTTCTCCGCGAAAAGGTGGGCCGGCGGCTGATCATCCCCGTGTACAACAAGATCGATCTGGTGACGAGCGAGCAAGCCGAAGCCAACGCGGCCCAATATCAGGCCCTGTTGCCGGAGACCGCCGCGCCCCCGGCCTTCGTCAGCGCGCTGCACGGCAGAAACGTGGGAGAGCTGCTAAATCGCATCGTCGAGGCGCTGCCGGAGGGACCGCGCTACTACCCCGGCAATCAAATCACCGACCAGACACCTTTCCGCATCGCCGCCGAGTTGATCCGCGAGGCTGTGCTGCGCTACACGTACCAGGAGCTACCCTACGTCACCGCTGTGCTGGTAGAAGACTTCGAGGAACGCGAGAACGGCGTGACGTATATCTCGGCCCGCATCTGGGTGGAGCGCGAATCGCAGAAGCCCATCGTTATCGGCAAGGGCGGCCGGATGCTCAAGAAGATCGGTGCGGATGCTCGCCAGGAGCTGGAGCGCTTCGTCGGGGGCCACGTTTACCTCGACCTATGGGTCAAGCCTAAGCCCAAATGGCGCGACCGTGACGCTCGTCTGCGGGAGTTGGGCTACAAATAGCGTTTCCATTTCAGAAAAGCCCACATGGTGATCGTTTAGGTTAGTGAGCACAGGTGCAACGCACTTACAAACCGAAACAAATCGCTCTACGAAGTCCTCCGGGCATGATTTAGGATATTCTGGCCTGTCAACTCTAGCGAAAGTGCGTTGCACCTCAGTAGACTAAACGAATGCCCCAAATTGACACCCCGCCTGAATCTCAGTACAATAGAGGTCAGACAACTAGAGTCGCGAGCTGATACACCGGCCACCGGCGCGATGCCGGTGGCCGATTGCCCACCCGCTATTTGTGGAGGAGTAACCCATGAAGATAACAATCACACTTAACGGCACCCAGCGCGAGTTCATCATTGAGCCACGCGAGACATTGTTCCACCTATTGCGACGCACCCGGATCACCAGCGTCAAATTCGGCAGCGAGGACGGCGCCGACGGATACAGCGCGGTGCTGATGAACGGCAGGCTTCGCAACAGCATCACCACGCTAGCGGCCCAGGCCGACGGCGCGGTGATCCTCACGGTCGAAGGGCTGAGCGGACACCATCGCCCCGGTTGGAACGAAGCGGTGACGTGGCATCCGCTGCAGAAAGCCTTTATCGAGACCGGTGCCATCCAGAGCGGCTACGACACGCCCGCCCTGATCCTGGCCGGGAAAGCGCTGCTGGATGGCAATCCAGATCCCACCGAGGACGAAGTGCGTGATGCCATCAGCGGCATTATCTCCCGCGAGACGGGACACGCCAAGCCCGTCGAGGCAATTCTGCGCGCGGCTGCTTATCTGCGCGGCGAGGCCCCCCCACCCATTGAGGGCGGTCCCGGCAACGAGATGTTCATGATGCCGGAAGGCCTGCTGCCCGCACCCCCAGAGCCGGAGCCGTTAGCCGGTGGCGGCGGGGAAGGCCCCAAACAGACGCGGACCAAGACGCAACCCAGGGTGCTTATTACCGAAGAGGCTGAGGCCTTCGACGTCGTCGGTAAGCCGCTGCCCAAAGTCGATGCGCCCAAGCTGGCCCAGGGCAAGGCCGCCTTCGTCGCCGACTTCGAGCGGCCGGGCATGCTGCACGCCAAGATACTGCACAGCCCCCACGCGCACGCGCGTATCAAGGACATCGATGCCTCCAAGGCCGAGGCGCTGCCCGGCGTCCACGCCGTGCTGACCTACAAGAACGTCCCGCGCGTCGTCTACTCGACAGCCGGACAGTCCTATCCCATCCCCGGCCCGCTGGATTACGTCAGCTTCGACAACAAGGTCCGCTACGTGGGCGACCGCGTCGCTGCCGTTGCCGCCGAAAGTCCGGAGATCGCCGAAGAGGCACTGGAGCTCATCGAGGTCGCCTACGAGGTGTTGGAGCCGGTACTTACCATCGACGAGGCCATGGCAGAGGGCGCACCCGTGATCCACGACCAGGACGACTACGTGGACTTCGGCGAGAGCGACGCCAGCAAGAACCTGGTCGCTAAGGTGCGGCTGGAGCTGGGCGACGTCGAAGCGACGATGGACGAAGCGGAGCGCATCTTCGAGACCACCATCGAGACCCAGCGGATGAAGCACGTGCCGCCCGAGCCCTGGGTGACGCTGACCTACTGGGACGAGGATGATCGCCTGGTCATGCTGACCTCGACGCAGGTGCCCTTCCACGTGCGCCGCATCCTGGCGCCCGTGCTGGGCCTCAGCGAAGGGCAGATTCGCGTGATCAAGCCGCGCATTGGCGGCGGGTTCGGCAACAAGCAAGAGATCTACGAGGATATTCCGGCGCATCTGACCATTGCCACGGGTCGGCCCGTGCGCCTGGAACTGACGCGCGAGGAGCAGTTCATCTACACGACCCGGCGCCATTCCATGCGCGTGCACTACCGCATCGGCGTGCAAGAGGACGGCACGATGGTGGCCCAACATATCCACGCCTGGAGCGATACGGGCGCCTACGGCGGTCACGGGCTGACGGTGCTGGGCAACGTCGGCCACAAGACACTGCCGCTCTACAATACGCCGAACCTGCGCTTCTGGGGCGACACGTACTACACGAACACGCCGCGTGCCGGCGCCTATCGCGGCTACGGCGTCACCCAGGGCGTCATCGCCACCGAGACACTGATCACCGAAGCGGCGGCGGCCATGGGCATGGGCCCGCTGGCCTTCCGGCTGCAGAACATCGTCGAACCTCACACCGAGAATCTGATGAGCAAAGTCTGGAGCGAGGGCCGCGAGGCCCAGGGTGAGATGATCGAGACCAACGCGCTGCGTGAGGCGGCGACGCAGGGTGCAGCCGCCATGGGTTGGGACGACAAATATGGCAATCCCGACTGGCACACGGTGCCAGGCAAACCGCACCTCAGGCGCGGCATCGGCGTCGCCTTCTTGATGCAGGGCTCCGGCATCCCCAACCTGGATATGGCCGCGGCCAATATCAAGATGAACGACGACGGCACCTTCAACCTCCACGTCGGCGCGACGGACCTGGGCACCGGCTCGGACACCGTGCTGGCTCAAATCGCGGCCGAGGTGCTGGGCTGCCATCTGGACGACGTGATCGTGCTCTCCTCCGACACAGACCTGACGCCCTTCGACAAAGGCGCCTACGCCTCCAGCACCACCTACATCAGCGGCGGCGCCGTGGCGCGGGCGGCCGAGAAGGTTACACAGCAGATCAAAGCGGTCGCAGCCGAGATGATAGGGCTCGATTCCGATGACTTCACGCTGCGGGCCGGCCAGGCCTGGACCGAGGAGGGCGACGCCATCTCCTTCCGCGACATCGCCATGCATGCGCTGCACCAGCACAATCAGCACCAGATCATGGGGCACGCCTCGTTCATGAGCCCCGTCAGCCCCCCACCCTTCGCCGCGCAGTTCGCCGAGGTGACGGTGGACACCGAGACGGGTCAGGTGACGGCGGACCGGCTGCTTATCGCGCTGGACTCCGGCAAGATCATCAATCCGCTGACCGCCAGCGGGCAGGCCGAGGGCGGCATGCACCAGGCGTTGGGCTACGGGCTGACCGAGGAGCTGATCTACGACGAGAAAGGCCGTACCGTCAACCCGCGCCTCGACGACTACCGCGTTTTCCGCGCCGACGAGACACCGCCCATGGAGACCATCTTCGTGGAGACCTTCGAGCCGAGCCATCCGGTCGGCGTCAAATCCGTGGCCGAGATCGTGGTCAACGGCGTGGCGCCCGCCGTGCTCAACGCCATCTACGATGCCACCGGCATTATGATGAAGCGTGTCCCGGTCACGCCGGAACGGATGTGGCGGGCATTGCAGGAGCCAGCCGAGTCAATCCCATGAAGAAAATGATCGATCCTTTTGCTCGAAGATAACTTCAAATCCCGGCGAATGAATTCGCGGCTACAGTTGCGAAATCCGCCTACGCGGATTACCTTTCAGTCGCCGAAGGGCCTAGATCCAGGACGTATCCGTCCGGAGCGACTTTGCAGTCGTAGCACGTGGTTTTCGTAGACCCATGGTCTACTGACCATGGTAACCGCCGTGCAGCGGAAATTAACATTGTCGAACTAAACAAGCGCGATTAAACTTGCCCCAACTTCACCCTCGGAAGTGCAAAATGCACCTCCGAGGGTCGCTTTTTCCCCGGTTTTTCCTCTGCTACCCCCACGAATGTGCCCGTTTCATCTAAACAAGTTCTAAAATTTTTCCCAATTTTACTAAAAACCCCTTGACATTTCACTAAGATTTTAGTACAATAGGTTTTAGCGTTCAGTCCTGAGAGCTAATTCTTCATATTGTTCATCCGGCACCCGGATTTTCCCAACGAAAATTCTCTTTTTAGCGCAGTCTCATCCGAGGAGTCTTTGCGCCATGGCAGAACAAATCACACTGCGAGATATAGCCCAAGAGAGTGGGTACTCGTTGGCAGCTGTCTCCCTGGCCCTTCGAAACAAGCCGGGCGTCTCAGAGGCGACGCGCGAGCATATCTGGCAAATCGCCGAAGCGCTTGGATATCCACTTAAGCATGCAGACGAAGCCTCAGAATCCGACAAACCCAAAAACCTGGGGCTGATCATCAAATCGGAGCCCGAAAGCCCGCCTCGGGCCAATCCGTTCTACGCTCGAATCCTGGCTGGCATCGAAGATGCATGCCGGCATGAGGAGATCAATCTTCTCTATGCCAAAATCCCGGTGGACACCAATAACTATCCCGTTGAGATTCCCACGTTGTTGTCCAACGACGATCTCAATGGATTGCTGGTCGTCGGCACCTTCATCAATGACGCCGTGACGACCCAGGTGGAAGAGCACCTTCAGGTGCCGGTGGTGCTGGTGGATGGTTATGCCGTCCGCGAAGACTACGATGCGGTCGTCTCCGACAACTTCTCCGGCGCCTACGCGGCGGTCAAGCACCTGATTGATAAAGGTCACCGGCACATCGGCATGCTTGGCGGTTGCCACAGCACCTACCCCAGCCTCCGGGAGCGACGACGGGGCTACGAGCAGGCGCTTCTGGATCAC
The DNA here is from genome assembly GCA_034437255.1 of Anaerolineae bacterium. Taxonomy (GTDB): domain Bacteria; phylum Chloroflexota; class Anaerolineae; order B4-G1; family SLSP01; genus G713. The sequence continues at coordinate 7,009 of DAOTUH010000348.1, read as the reverse complement.
GACATCAAGGAGACGTACCTGACAAGCTGCGTTCTTCAACCTAATAAAGCTTTCGATGACACCAAGAAACTGCTTGAGGCCAATCCGCAGGTCACAGCCATCTTCGGTAGCAACGACGAGGTGTCCATCGCAGCCATCCACGCGGCCCGGGAGATAGGTAGACAGGTCCCAAAGGACTTATCCATCATCGGATATGATGACATCGACTTCGCCCAGTACATCACGCCGCCTCTCACCACCATGCACGTGGACAAAGTGATGATGGGCCGAGAGGCAGTCCGCCTGCTCCTCTGGCGCATGAAGTATCCGAGCGCCGCCCGCATGACGGTCACGATCCATTCGCCCCTAATGGAACGGGCGTCGGTCGTTCCATATTTTGAAGAATTAGAGGCCATTGTCCCACCCACACCTGAGAGGTAACCAGCTTGTCAGAGCAAACAATCATTGACGGCAAGGCACTTTCCAACATCCCCTGGGAGGATCGCCCGGCAGATAACGACGACGTGGTCTGGCGCTCAACGCAGAATCCCATCATCCCCCGCAACCTGCTTCCTACGTCCAACAGCATCTTCAACAGCGCCGTCGTCCCTTATGAAGATGGCTTTGCGGGCGTTTTTCGCGTGGACAACAAGAAGCGCGAGATGAACATTCACAGCGGCAAAAGCGCAGACGCGATTAGCTGGGAACTCTCACCGGAGCCCATCGACTTCGTCTGTGAGGATGAGGACATCGCGCCCTTTGCATACCGCTACGATCCGCGCGTCTGCTGGCTGGAGGACCGCTACTACGTCACCTGGTGCAACGGTTACCACGGCCCCACCATTGGCGTTGGCTACACGTATGATTTCGAGACCTTCTATCAGATGGAAAATGCGTTCCTGCCCTACAACCGCAACGGCGTGCTCTTCCCCCGCAAGATTCACGGCAAGTACGCGATGTTGAGCCGACCCAGCGACACGGGCCATACGCCCTTCGGCGATATCTTCTACAGCGAGAGCCCTGACATGATCCACTGGGGACACCACCGTTTCGTGATGAAGCCCACCGGCGGCTGGCAGAGTACTAAGGTCGGCGCCGGGCCCACGCCCATCGAGACGACCGAGGGCTGGCTGATGATCTACCACGGCGTCATCACCTCGTGCAACGGCTTTGTCTACAGCTTTGGCGCGGCGCTGCTGGATCTGGACGAGCCGTGGAGGGCGCTGTATCGCACGGAGCCGTATTTGCTCTCCCCGCAGATGCCCTACGAGCAGGTTGGAGACGTGCCCAACGTCGCTTTCCCTTGCGCTGCCCTGGTCGACGCGCCGACGGGACGCCTCGCCATCTACTACGGCGGCGCGGACACGGTGACGTGTCTGGCCTACGCTTATGCAGACGAGCTGATTGAGTTCGTCAAGGCAAATAGTGTTCAATGACAAATGCAAAATGACAAATGAGCAAACGACCGCCCAACTACCCGACCAAGTGACGATCAGACTAATCCAAAGGAGCAGATGTGACGACTGAGATTCGCCCCCACACCGTTGAACTGCGCGAAATCGGCGCCGAGGATTGGCTGCCCGCCGAGGTGCCCGGTTCCGCGCAGACCGCCCTGTTAGCAGAGAACAAGATCCCCGATCCCTTCGTCGCCGATAACGAGTTGCGCGTGCAATGGGTCGCCGAGCGCGATTGGGAATACCGGCTGCTTTTTGAGGAGCACGAAGGTCTGCAAGACGCGGACAAGGTGATGCTGACCTTCGACGGGCTGGATACGCTAGCCGAGGTCTTTATCAACGGGAAACAGATTGGTGAAGCGGACAGCATGTTCCGCCGCTACGCCTGGGACGTGACCGAGGAGCTGGTCGAAGGCGAGAACGAGGTGCGCGTCCTGCTCCACGGCCCGGTGCCGTTTATCCGCGAGCAACAAGTCGACGAACCGCTCATCGGCCCGACGCACTCGATCCCGGGCGGCCCCCACATCCGCAAGGCGCCCTGCCAGTTCGGCTGGGACTGGGGCCCCAAGCTGCCGCCGGTGGGCATCTGGAAGGAAGTACGGCTGGAAGGCTACACCGCCGCGCGGCTCGACGACGTGCACTTGCGCCAGCACCACGACGACGGCGACGTCACGCTCTCCGCCGATCTGACGGTCGAACGGTGGCAGGATGACGCAGAGCTCAAAGCCATGCTCATCGTGAAGGCGCCGGACGGCGAGACCTGGGCCGTCGATGCACCGCTGGACGGCGCCGCTCATCTGACACTGGACATTGCCAACCCCCAGCTCTGGTGGCCCAACGGCCTAGGCGACCAGCCGCTCTACGACGTCGAGGTAACGCTCTACGCGGACGAAATTCCCTGCGACGCCCGGACCTTCCAGATCGGCCTGCGCACAGTCGAACTGCGCCAGGAATCCGACGACTTCGGCACCTCCTTCACCTTCGTCGTCAACGGCGTGCCCATCTTTGCCAAGGGCGCCAACTGGATCCCCGCCGACTCCTTCCCCAGCCGCATCACCGACGCGCAGCTGGAGCACCTTATCCGCAGCGCCGCCGACGCCAACATGAACATGCTGCGCGTCTGGGGCGGCGGCGTCTACGAAGAAGAGCGCTTCTACGACCTCTGCGACCAGTTCGGCATCCTCGTCTGGCAGGACTTCATCTTCTCCTGCAGCATCTATCCCACCGACGAGGCCTTCTTCGAGAACGTGCGCCAGGAGGCCATCGAAAACGTCCGCCGCCTGCGGCACCGCGCCAGCCTCGCGCTCTGGTGCGGCAACAACGAGATGGAATGGGGCTGGGACTCCTGGGGTTGGAACCGTCCCCGCTATCAGCCGTACAAAGACGCCTACGACCGGATGTTCCACCATCTGCTGCCCGAGCTCGTCGCCGCCGAGGATCCGGACACTGCCTACTGGCCCAGTTCGCCCTCGTCAAATCTCAACTTCGTCACGCCCAACGCCACCCACGCCGGCGACACGCACAACTGGGAGGTCTGGCACGAAAACCGTCCGTTCCAGGCGTACCGCGAGCATCCCTCGCGCTTCGTCAGCGAGTTCGGCTTCCAGTCACTGCCACCGCTGGAAACCGTCAAAACCTACGCCGCCAAGGCGGACTGGAACATGACCTCCTACATCATGGAACACCACCAGCGCAACGACGCAGGAAACGGCAAGATCATCACCTATCTGACCGATCACTTTCGGATGCCCAAGGATTTCGTCTCGCTGGTCTATCTGACCCAGATTCTCCAGGCCGAGGCCGTGCGCACCGGCGTCGAGTTCTGGCGGCGGAGCAAGGCCTGCACCAGCGGCGCGCTCTACTGGCAGCTCAACGACTGTTGGCCCGTGGCGTCCTGGGCCAGCCTCGACTACTTCGGGCGTTGGAAAGCGTTGCACTACGCAGCCCGGCGCTTCTACGAGCCGGTGCACCTCTCCGCTGAGGACTGCGGCCCGGACGTGGGCCCGCAGCCGGTCTCCGACCCGCACGGCGGTCAACGCATCATCGAGTGGACGGTGAAGACGCCGGAGGGTGAGACGGTCAGCAGCGGCGAGCGCACCATGAGCGAGGAAGCCATTGAGGATCTGCTGCAGATCGGCAAGCCGGTGCGTGACTCGGATGCTCCGCTGGCGACGCTCTACGTCACCAACGATCTGACCGCTGCGTGGGACGGCACCGTCCGCTGGTCGCTGGAGACGCTGGACGGCGAGGTGCTGCGCGAGGGCGAAGAGACGGTCTTCGTTCCGACACTGGAGGCGATCCAGGTCTGCGCGTTGGATTTCTCCGAGCAGGTGACCGACGCGAATCGTCGTGAGGTCGTGCTGGTTTACGGTCTTTATCGCGACGACGAGCGTCTGAGCCTGGGTGTGATGCCCTTCGCGCCCAACAAGCACCTGAAGTTGACCGCTCCAGGGCTGAGCATCGACGTGACGGAGACGGAAACAGGCTTTGCCATTGCCCTATCGGCTGAACGGTTAGTGCGCTTCGTCTGGCTGAGGTTGGAGGGGAAAGACGCCATCTTTAGCGATAACGCCTTCGACATCCCGGCAGGGCGCTCCGTAACAGTAACGCTCCCCGCCCAAGAGGACTGGAGAGCCGAGGACGTGCGCGATGCGCTTCGGGTTCGGAGCTTAGTGGATTCTTTCTAGTAAGCACAGCGGTTTAGTCAACAGGAGGTGACCCAAAAACAAAGTATCTCTTTTGGATTGTTTCCACTACACAATAACCAAACCTATTAGGAGGATGAATTACCATGAAACGCAAAACCCTTTGGTGGCTGCTTAGCAGCCTGATCATTCTAACCTTGGTCATCTCCGCGTGTGCTACCCCCACGCCGGAGATCATCAGGGAGACGGTTGAGGTTGAGAAAACCGTTGAGGTTGTGAAGACCGTCGAGGTTGAGGTGCCTGTTGAGGTTGAGGTTGAGCCCGAGGAAGAAGAAGGGACGCTGCCCCGCCAAGAAACCTTGTACTTCAATGGTCTACAGTGGGGAGCGGTTGTCGGTTGGAATCCCTATTCCAGCAGCAACAATAACGCGATGGCGATCTCGCAAGGCGCCAATGCCCGCGTCACGATGTTTGAGACCCCCTATCTGTTCAATATGCTTGACGGCAACGTCTATCCTCTGCTGGCCGACGGTGACTATGAATGGAATGAGGATCGAACCGAGATCACCTTCAAGCTCAAAGAGGCAGCGACGTGGAGCGATGGCACCCCGCTGACCGCGGAGGACGTCGCGTACACCTGGGCCACCCACGTCAAGTACAACACCGGCGTCGGCGCCGGCAACGCTGATTACATCGAAGACGTGGTCGCCGCGGATGAGAAGACCGTTGTGGTCAAGGCCAAACTGAATGAGGATGGAGAGGCCGTGAACCCGCTGATCGTCCAGGACTATCTCAGCAGCAACTATGTCATGCAAAAAGCCTGGACCCAGACCCTAGAAGAGCGCGTTGGCGAAGATGCCACCGAGTTCCTGGCGGATACCGCAGAGGACGTCGTCTACTCCGGGCCCTATCACAAGTTCTTCACCGATGAGTCGAAGGTTGTGCTCGTGCGCGACGACAACTACTGGGGGCAGGACGAATCCATGTGGGGCGAATTGCCCGCACCGAAATACCTGGCCCACACGATTTTCAAGGACAACGCTGCCGGCTCGGTCGCGTTGGCGAAAGGCGAGGTGGACGTCAGCCAGCAGTTCAACTCCAACGTCAACCTGCTGTGGGAGGACTACGGGCTGCCTATCTCCACCTATCTCCCCGATGCTCCCTATCACATTGGCGCCAGTCTGCCCACCGCCTTCTACAATCTAGAGGCCCCCGGTCTGGACCAGGTTGCGGTGCGCAAGGCCATTGCCATTGCCGTTGACTATCCCGCCATCATCGCCAACGCCATGACCAACCAGTCGGCCACCTTCGAACAGGTTCCCCGTTCCCTCATGAATCCCACCCCCGGTGAGCAGGCCCTTTACAACCAGGACGCCGTCGCGGATCTGCAGTGGACTGGCAACGACATCGAAGGCGCCAATGCCCTCTTGGACGAGGCGGGCATCGTCGATACCGACGGCGATGGCTGGCGAGAATTCGAGGGCGAAAAACTCTCCTACGTCGCCACCTGCCCCAACGGCTGGTCCGACTGGCAGGCCGCCATTGAGTTGGTCGCCGCCGCCGGCGAGAAGATCGGCATTGAGATCACCACCAACTACCCCGAATGGTCCGTCTATCAGACGGTCGTCACCAAGTCCGACGCCCCGCTGCCCGAAGGCTATGACATCTTCATGATGTGGAGCAACGGCGCTGGCCCGTCCGAGCCTTGGGCACGAATCCGCAACTTACTAAGCTCTGAGTGGATCGGGATGGCGAGCAACTGGAACGGTAACTGGGGCCAGTACAGCAATCCTCGCGTCGACGAGTTGATCAAGGCAATCCCCAATGAAACCGATCTTGACACATTGAAGGAGATGTACACGGAGCTCGTCGAGATCTACCTGACCGACATCCCCTCCTTCACCCTCATGTACCGCCCGGATCTATTCCACACGGTGAACGAGACAGTGTGGACGGGCTTCCCGCACCAGGGTGACGGCACGGAACCACCCGTCCCACCGATGGTCCTGACAGACGGATGGAGCATCGCCGGTCTGTATAATATAGAGCTGGTGAACCCTTAAAGCATAGGGCAATAGAGTGAGAGAACAGCCATGTTCCGCGACGTGCGGAACATGGCTGTCTATAGACGTTGGTCCAGGGAGGTGTACGTTGAAAGAGTATCACAAATATTTCCTTAATAAGCTTGGCTGGTTTCTCGTCACGTTCATCTGCGCCTTCGTCCTCAACTTCATCCTGCCCCGCTTGATGCCAGGAGACCCCGTGGCGGCCATCGTCTCAAGAATGGCCCAGGGTATGACGGATGCCACCGGGGTGCAGGCCATCTATGAGCAGTACACGGAGCTCTTTGGCACCAATCGCCCCCTGTACGAGCAGTTCTTCATCTACGTGCGGAACGTCTTCCGGGGGGATTTTGGTTTCTCGTTCAGTCAATATCCCCGCACCGTGGCTGATGTGCTCAAGTCTTCTATCGGGTGGACGATAGCGCTGCAGTTTCCGGCAATCATCGTTGGCTGGCTGATCGGAAACACCCTCGGCGCGCTGGCGGCCTATCTTAAGGGCGGCTTTGACAAAGTCCTCATGCCCGTCAGCATCTTTCTGAGCAATCTCCCCGCCTTTGGCATGGCCATCATCTTGCTGGTGATCTTCGGCGTGAACCTGGAATGGTTTCCCACCTCAGGCGGATATGGATACGATATGATCCCCGAGTTTAGCTGGAAATTTATCCGGTCCGTGATCGTCCATTATCAACTGCCGTTCTGGTCCATCGTATTGATCGCCATTGGCGGCCAGGCGATTGGCATGCGCTCCATGTCTATCTATGAGCTGAACGCGGATTACGTGAAGTTCGCGCGTTTCATGGGCATCAGAGACCGCAAGATCATCGGCTACGTCTTTAGAAACGCCGTGCTTCCCCAGATAACGGGACTG
>DAOTUH010000347.1:0-22709 GCA_034437255.1 Anaerolineae bacterium | reverse complement strand
GATTTGTCTCCACGATGCGCAGCGTGTCGGTCTCAGCGTCTAGACCGACAGAAGCCACAATTTCGGCGCAGCAAACGTAGGAAATGCGATGAACGAACTCGAAGCCGTCCATGGTTGGCGTGATAGTCGCGCCGGCCCAACTCTCCAAGGCCTCGCCCGTCAGTGCTTCGTCGCAAGGACCCACTTCGTATGTCAACGCCGGGGATTCTGAGACTTCCTCGATCTCGCCATCGCCGATGACCGTGCCCTGCCAGAGCTGCTGCGCTTCGACGTGCCAGAGTAGGACATCGCACTGGGGTTCAGCCACCACGGGACACGCGTAGATAATCTCCCACGCCATGTTCGTAAATTTATAACGAGATACGCCCAGTTTACCAGGTTCCGTCACATCTTCTGCCTGCCACGGAGGCGGCAGCTGCGCCAATCCAAAGCCGGGATACTCGTCGTTCAAGAAAGCCAGTACATCCTTGTGCATAATCCAGACGTCGTCTGATACCGAGGACGGTGCCGTTTCTTTGCCAGCGCCTCCGCACAATCGTACAGACGATCCAGATTCATCGGTGTGCACCTCGTAGCGCGCACCCCCGGCCCGCAGTATAATGCGATATCCCGGCGTGATGACCATGGTACACATCTCGTTCACTCCTGCGCATTCCAGGCAACCATTGCGCCACTCCACTGCCTCTGCCTGCTCAACGGACAGCGCTGTCACAGAGAGGTCTTTGCGCTCCGCCACGAAACGTTTTGCAGCCTCAATGACGCGCTCGGGTGCGACCGTCCCCGTCGAGGGGGTAGGTCTCGGCTGAGCACCATCCTCGCAAACGACAAACGATTTACCTCCCTGGGGAGCCCGCACGTCATACGTATTGCCCGCCTCATCTTCAAAGATGAACTGCCAGCCAGGTGTGATGACCTGAGCGTACATCTCATCTGGCTGCGGGCAACCGAGACTGGCATCCCGCCACTCGACCGCCTTCATCGAGACGAGGTGCAACGTCTCTACGTCCACACCCAACTTATCTGCCAGATCCGGTTTGAGCGCAGCGGCGATCTCTTCGCCAGCGGCCTGCTCTGATGCACTGACCGGCGATTCCACCGGCGAGGTCAACGCAGGGATGGACGCAGATGGTGTTTGTGTCTCAATCGGAGATTCGCTCATCGGCGTCTGTGTCGCCGTACAAGCCGACCATATTACCATGCTCAACATCAACCACCGTAATAGTTTCTCCATCAGAAACCCCCTTTTGCGTAAAGTATCGGATTCAACCATCGAATATATTTTGAGATTGCTCATCTTCATAACGTTTCTCACCATGGAGAAGTTCCATGGGGCGTATGTAGATTTGGGGGAGCACTACACTATCCACAGATTTTCACGATTACACAGAGTAAACATGACTTCACTGAAATAACCATCAACTCCACGCAGAGGCGCCAAGAACGCTAAGGAATTTCATAAGATGGTAAATTTCATTGATTCGGGTTGGCTTTGCTATTCAGAGAAGTGATAAGTAACTTAAAAATCTGGATTTAAGATATTAGCATTTAGCCAGGTGCAACGCACCTTCGAATGCATGAAAATGTCCTGTTCACGCAAACGTGGATTGGTTTTGCTCCAGCGCAACCAGATAATCGAAGGTGCGTTGCACCTTATACCGTAACTTCACTTAAAAATCTTGGCGACTGTCCGACCTTTGGTCGGCGGCGTCTTCGCGTGAGGTACAACCTTTTTTCAGGTGAGACAAACATGGTCCTGGAAAGATTTCCCCCTCAAACTGTGCATGCGCCCGTTCCATGGACAAACACCGATAGATCCTCAGAAGATTGCCAACCGATGATGACCACCATAAGACAGGGAAGCTGTGACGTTTGAGGAAAATGATGTTGACATGAATCAATCTCTTCGTATACTTAGCAGAGACATAAGCTATTCAAACACACGTCTCCGAGAAGCCCCATGAGCAAAGACGCATCAAGCACAGAGAACGAGTTTGCCCAGTATAACGCAGCGGGCGGCGTCCTCATCGACACGACAGGTAAACACGTCCTCCTGCTGATACGCCCCCAGCGTGACGAAGTGCGGCTACCTAAAGGTCACGTGGAGCCGGGCGAAACGGTTGAGCAGGCTGCTGTGCGGGAGGTGCGTGAGGAGACAGGCTACGCCGATGTCGAGGTCCTGGATTATCTAGGCAAGCAGCACGTGGCCTTTACGTATCAAGAGACCGCTATTCAACGCATCGAAAGCTATTTCCTGATGCAGATCCGGTCTGAGCGCAAGATGGGCCCTGAAGAGACAGATGATCAATTCTTCCCCATCTGGGCCACCTGGGACGAGGCAAAGCAGCATTTGACCTTCGATGCAGAACGCGAATGGATCGATCGGGCGGAAGCCCACTGTAAAGAAAGGAGCGCATGAACCCTGGAACGTCACACGACCGCGAGGAACTCCTGGAAATCCACCGCCGTCTCAAGGAAGCGTATGGCGATTATGCCTGGGAGCCCCGCACTGACCCTATACCCGAGCTCGTCAACACGATTCTGAGCCAGAATACCAACGACCATAACCGGGACATCGCCTACGACCGGCTTCGCGAGCGCTTTCCAACCTGGGAAAATGTGCGAGACGCCCCCACCGAGGACGTCATCGAGGCTATCCGACCGGCGGGGCTGGCACCCAGCAAAGGCCCTCGCATCCAGGGAGCGTTGGGGCGTATCACTGAGGAACGCGGCGAACTGTCGCTGGATTTTCTGCGCGAGATGCCGCTGGAGGAAGCGCGTTCGTGGCTGCTGGATATCAAGGGCGTGGGTCCCAAAACGGCGGCGATTGTCCTTTTGTTTGCCTTGGGGCGTCCAGCCTTTCCTGTGGACACACACGTCCACCGTGTGACCCAACGGCTCGGCCTTATCCCCGAGGGAACCTCGCGGAAGAAGGCACACCAGCTGTTGGAAGCATTAGTTCCACCCAAACTTTATTATCCTTTCCATATTGGACTCATCAAACACGGACGAGCCCTCTGCATAGCCCGGAATCCACGCTGTGACGTGTGCATGCTGACAGATCTCTGCACTTATTACCAAGAGAGGGCATCTGATGACGAAGAAGAGAGCTAAGCGGTTCCCCTTATTGATCTATCAGGCAGTGGCTAAACGCTGGCGCGGTCTCGCCTTTTGGCTAATCCCGGCCGGGATCGTCCTTTGGTGGGGCTTGCAGCGGAACCATGCCGCTCCAAGCGCACGTCCTTGGCTTGCCCTCGTCATCTCTGGCGTAGGCGCTCTGATTTTTCTCTATACCATCTTGGCCCATCGCGCCCACATACGCTGTTACGAGGATCATTTCACGCTACAAGGCCCTTTATATCCCGTCGTGTTTTCGTATCACCGGGTCAAGAGTTTGCGTCCCACCGAATTCGCAAAAATTCACCCGCCTGACGAGGAAAAGGCAGCTCGGTGGCGCCTCTACCGCGATCTCTGGGGCAAGACCGTCGTGGTTATCGACCTCAACGGCTATCCGCTCCCCAAAGGGTGGCTGCGTCTGTGGTTCAATGACTATCTCTTTCACCCCAAAACTGTCGGTCTCGTCGTGCTGACGGAAGATTGGATGGCACTTATCCGTCAAATAGAGACGCATCGTACACGACTGAAACGGAACCGGCGTCGCTCGTGAACTAATGAAAATTGCTCTTCTCCCTATTCTTGCAAAATGAACCGGCAAGGGAAATGTTATCCACCTTTCCACAAACTTATCCACAGTTGAAACCCTACATTTAGTAGGAGCAGGAGACCACATCCCTAATTAGAGGGGTTTTTGGTTTTGTTATTCACAAGGTCTCGTACAATCTTAAAATTCCGGCTTTTTAAAGTAAAACCCCCCATGCGGCATTGATACAGAGCACGTTTTCTGGTAGAATATGGGCGCGTCAGGGAAAGCTCCTTTCGCCCAATGGCCCAGAGATATAACCACGGGCTAAAGTACCAGCACCAATTTATCGGTTTTGCATTTAGCTGCACATATCATTGAAGGGGGATTTCTGTGCCTCAGAGGAAGCAAGAGGTCTTATCCAAATCTGTAGCGACCAGGCAAACCTTGGACGTGCAACGAATATGGCAAGCAGCACTGGGAGAACTAGAATTACAGATGACCCGCGCCACCTTCGACACATGGCTGCGCGACACGAAATGTTTAGGTCTTGAAGATGGGAATACGCTGATCATCGGGGTGAAAAACGGCTACGCGGTGGAGTGGCTGGAGAACAAGCTCTACCCTCTGATTCAGCGCACGCTCTATCACATTGCTGACCAGGAAATGGAGGCCCGGTTTGTCGTATGGGATGGGAAACAGAACCGCGTTGATCCACCTGCCCCATTGTTACAGGCAGAAGAGACAACCATGACGACGCCTCCCCCAGATCCAGGACTGAATCCAGAATATTCGTTTGAGAACTTTGTCATTGGCGCCGGCAATCGCCTGGCACAAGCGGCTTCACAGGCAGTCGCGGAGTCACCCGCCGAAGCTTACAATCCGCTCTTTATCTACGGTGGGGTAGGATTGGGCAAAACGCATCTGCTTCATGCTGTCGGACAGAGTCTCTTTCACAAAAACCTGTACGTGCTTTACGTCTCTTCGGAGCAGTTCACCAACGACCTGGTCGAGGCGATTCGCACGCACACGACGGATGCGTTCCGTGATAAATATCGCAGCGCCGACGTGCTCCTGGTCGATGACATTCAGTTCATCGCCGGCAAAGAGAGCACCCAGGAAGAGTTCTTCCACACGTTCAACGCCCTACGAGACACCGGACGCCAGATTGTCCTGACCAGCGATCGCCCCCCGAAGGCCATGGTCACCCTGGAAGAACGACTGCGCTCCCGCTTTGAATGGGGACTCATCGTCGATGTCCAACCGCCGAATTTCGAGACCCGCCTGGCCATTCTTCAGAAGAAGTCCGCGCAACTGGGCGTCGAGATTCCGAACAGTGTCCTGGAGTTCATCGCGTCGCATATTGAACGGAACATCCGGGAGTTGGAAGGCGCACTCAATCAATTGCTGGCGATTACACGTCTCACAGGCCAACCGTTGAACCTGGAGACGGCACAGAACGCGCTGGTGGATCTACTGCCCAACCCGCCAGAACTCTCTTCCGAGGAGATCCTGAAAGCGGTCGCCACCCACTACAATCTCACCGTGGACGACTTGCGGGGCGCACGGCGAACGCGCCGCATCGCGTTCCCCCGGCAGATCGCCATGTATCTGATCCGCGAGGAGACTGATTCTTCCTATCCCCAAATCGGTGCGCAGTTGGGTGGACGAGATCACACGACCATCCTCTACGGATACGAGCGTATCAATTCCCGGATTGAAGAGGACTCGAAGTTGCGGCGTGAGATCATGACGCTAAAGTCGCAGCTGTATGAGCGGGGGTAGGGGGTAGGGGGTAGGGAGTAAGGAAGTAGGGGAGTAGGGGAGTAGGGGAGTAGGGAAGGAGAACAACGGGGTTGCATGTAGGTGGATAGATGAGTTTTATGGCGTATCAGCCTCCTGGTCTTGGCCGGGAGGTTTTTTATTGTAGGAGGCTTTCGATTATAATCGGTGGGTGTGTCAGATAGCCGTTTAATCTGCTCAATCTGCTGATAAAAACTGTACTCGGGAAAAATGTCCGCTAGCTACACAAAATCAAGAGGATGATCATCTATGCAATGGCTTGATATTCTGTTCGCACTGCTCCCTATCTTGTCCCTCCTGATCTTGATGCTGGGCCTACGGTGGAAGAGCACCCGCGCCGGCGTGGTCAGCTGGGCGATGGCGCTTATCATCGCCGCGTTCCGCTTCGGTGCTGGCTCACGAGTTCTCTGGTGGGCCCAAGTTCGAGGCCTCTTCCTGGCGCTCTATGTGCTGTATATTATCTGGGGCGCGCTGTTCTTCTATCGCGCCAGCGAAGCGACGGGCACGATAGACGCTATGGGCGCGCTGATCCGCCGGCTCTCGCCCAATCGCGCCCTGCAGGCGCTGCTGCTGGCCTGGGGACTGGCATCGTTTCTGCAGGGCGTGGGCGGCTTCGGCGTACCCGTGGCCGTGATCGCGCCGCTGCTGGCCGGCATGGGATTTCCGTTGGTCGCCGCCGTGGTCATGCCCTCCCTGGGGCACGCCTGGGCCGTCTCCTTCGGCTCGCTGGGCTCGTCTTTCTTCGCACTGATGGCGGCAACGGGGCTTCCCGGCGATCTGCTGGCCCCCTGGAGCGCGGTGCATCTTGGCCTCTCGTGTCTGCTTCTGGGCGCCGCGACGCTCTGGGTCGCCGGGAGCAAAACCGCCCTGCGCCAGGCTTTTGTACCGTGGTTGCTGATGGGCGTGGTGATGGCCGGCGTGCAGTGGCTGGTGGCCTGGGCCGGCCTGTGGAACATCGCGGCGATGCTGGGCGCCCTGGCCGGCCTGGTGGTCGGCGGCCTGTGGGCCCATTGGCGCTCGCCCCAATCCTGGCGTGGCGTGGAGACCCGCGAGATGGTTCGCATCGCGCTGATTCCCTACGGCGTCCTCTTGATCCTGATCTTCGCCGTTAAGCTGATCCCCGCCCTGCAGGCGGTGCTGGACGTCATCACCTTCCGCGTCCAAGTTCCGGCGTTGGAGACCACCCGAGGCTGGCAGATACCGGCCGGCCCCACACGGAGCATGTCGCTGCTGGGACACACGGGGGCCGTCTTGATCTACGCTTCGCTGCTCACGCTGTGGCTGGGTAAGCGCTGGGGAAAACTGGAACGCGGCGACGTCAGGGCCGTGCTCGGCAAAGTAGCACGCGGCGGACTCTCCTCGACGCTGGGCATCCTCTCCATGGTCGCGCTGGCCAGCACCATGGATCACGCCGGCATGATCACGCTCCTGGCCCGAGAGATGGCGCAGGCAGCCGGCGCGTTGCTACCGCTGATCTCGCCCTTTATCGGAGCCTTGGGCGCCTTCGTCACGGGCAGCAACACCAACTCCAACGTCCTCTTTGCGGGTTTACAGCAAGAGGCCGCCCGGACGCTGGGCTTCAGCGTGCCGCTGATCCTGGCTGCGCAAAACGCAGGGGCCGCCATCGGCTCAACCTTTGCGCCCGCCAAGATCATCGTGGGATGCAGCACGGTCGATCTTGAAAAGGGAGAAGGGGAGACGATCCGCCAGCTGCTGCGCTACGACGTGCCGGTGCTCGCCGTGCTGGCGGTGCTGACGTGGGTGCTGACGAAGATAATAGTCTGACCGGGGACGGGAGACGGGGGAGCGGTCTAAGTTCATCAACGGATTGAACGGATTTAGCAGATTTGTAGGCGTTTAGCTTTATGAGCGACCAGGTGCAACGCACTTGCGGCAAGAAGCATTTGGGATGACCGGAATGTTCCCGCTCATTGAATCAAGAGTCACACTTTCTTCAGCGTAAGTGCATCGCACCTCTCTCAGAACACCAAACGGATACGCGGATTTTTGTTTGGGGTGAAGCGATTTGACCCGTTGGGAAGAACGACAGATCGGAGATTCGACTCTTGTCTTCGGTCAGTCCTCTCGTAGTGCGAGGGCGATCTGGGCCGCGACACGCGCGTTGTTGATCAGCAAGCGCTCGTTGGCCACGCGCGTCCGGCCCTCGGTGAGTTCCACCAGGCGCGCCAACAGAAAAGGTGTCACAGCCCGACCAGTGATGCCCTGAGCGTCAGCTTCGCGTACAGCCTGGTCGATGAGCGGGGCCAGCTCGTCGGCCGGCACCTCGTCGGCCGCGGGCACGGGCACCGTCACCAGCATCCCCTGTCGGAGACGGAGACGCCGCTGTTGCCGATACGCGCTGACGAGCTGCGCCGGGCCGTCCACCGCAAGGTCCACGGGCAGGCCGGAGGAACGGCTGTAGAACGCGGGAAATGTCTCGGTCTGCCAGCCCAGCACCGGCACTCCCCAGGTCTCCAGGAACTCCAGCGTACGCGGCAGATCAAGGATGGCCTTGGCGCCTGCACAGACCACCATCAGCGGAGTCGAGGCCAGCGCGGGCAAATCGGCGGAGACGTCCTCTGGATGGCCCCGATGGATACCCCCGATGCCGCCGGTGGCGAAGACGCAGAGGCCTGCACGATGGGCCAGGATCGTCGTCGCCGCGACCGTGGTGCCACCGTGCACGCCGCGCGCCTGGGCCAGCGGCAGATCGCGCACGCTGACCTTGAGTGCCGTCTCGTCCTGGGCTAGAGCCTCGACGTGCGCGCCACTCAGGCCCACGGTGGGCACGCCCCGCCAGACGCCGACGACGGCCGGCAGCGCGCCTTCCTCACGGATGGTATCCGCCATGGCCCGCGTGATCTTCACGCTCGCCGGATAGGCGAAGCCGTGGGTGATCAGCGCCGACTCCAACGCAACGATGGGCCGACCTGCGTCCACGGCCTTCTGTACATCGGGCGCCACTCGCATCGTGGGCACGTCAGGCCTCCTCCCCCAGTAATCGCGCGGCTAAGGCCGCGTAGACGCCGGCCGCCGCGTAGACCTGCGGCAACTCCACGTACTCATCGACGGTGTGGGCCAGGTTGGGATCGCCGGGCCCAAAGCCCACCGTGGGCACTTGGGCGACGCCCGCGGAGTACGCGCCCTCCGTGGCGAACAGCCACCGTCCAAGCCTGGGCGTCACGCCAGCATCGCGAGCCGCAGCGCTCAGCGCAACCATCAGCGGATGGTCGGCGTCCAACGCCCAGGGCAGTGAGGCTCTGCGGGCACGATAAACCTTGCCCGTGTACGTTTCAATGTCCTCCTCGATGACGCGCACGTCGGTATTGACGCCCTCCCGCGCAATGACGCGCTGGATTTCGGCCAAAACCAGTGCCTCGGTCTCCCCCAACGTCAGGCGGCGATCAATAATGATCTCACAGCGTTCAGGCACTGCGTTGCGGCTAACCGCGTACGAGCAGATGTTGGTCACAGCCAGCGCGCCCGGTCCCAAGAACGAGTCCGAGGCCAACTGGTCTGCCAGTATCTCCAGTCCAAAAATTACGCGAGACATCACGTAAATAGCATTCTCTCCCAGATCAGGCATCGCCGAGTGCGCCGAGCGCCCGTTGACGACAAGCCGCATTTCCATGTGCCCGCGTTGGCCCCGGATCAGCTGGAGATTGGAAGGTTCCGAAATGAGCACCCAATCCGGTGCAATGCCGTCTTCCTCAAAGAGAATCCGCGTGCCGGTGCCCTCCGAGGGCTCCTCCAACCCCACCGCAGCCACCACCAGATTCCCGCGCAGCGGATAGTTCAATCGGAGCAGATGCGCCGCGCCGTAGACCAGCGCCGCCAATCCACCTTTCATGTCACAGGCACCCAGGCCATAGAGACGATCGTCACGCAGCGTGGCCGACCAGGGATCCAGCGACCAGGCCTCGGGGTCCGGCACGTTCACCGTATCCAGATGGCTATCGAAGAGCAAGGTAGGGCCTTCCGCCGTTTCCTGACCGATCTCACCGATGACGTTGCCGGCTTCATCGGCCCGCACGTTGGCGAAGCCCAGCCGGCGCATCTCCGACATCATCAACGCTGCCACTTCTCCCTCTTCGCCCGGGAGGCTGGGTGTCTGTATCAGCTCACGCAAGAACGTGCGTAGATCGGCGCGTTCCTCCGCCGTCAATTGCCAACGATTCATACCTTCACCTTCTCTAGTATGCGCCATCACCCAGGATCACCTGGGGGATAGTCTGAATGAGAATGCTCAAATCCATCCACGGTGACCAGTTTTCGATGTAGTAAATATCTAGCAATACCATCTCATCAAAGGTCAACTCGCTCCGCCCGCTGACCTGCCAGAGGCCGGTGATACCCGGGGAGACGGCCAACCGCTTTTCGTGCCAGGGCTCATACAATTCTACTTCTTCAGGGATGGGCGGACGCGGCCCAACGAGGCTCATCTCGCCCTTGAGCACGTTGAAAAGCTGGGGCAGCTCGTCGAGACTGGTCCGTCGCAGAAACGCACCGACGCGCGTCAGACGCGGGTCATCGCGAATTTTGAAAAGTGGACCGTCAGCTTCGTTCAGGTGCGTTAAGTCTCCACGCTCACGCTCGGCACCCACCCGCATCGAACGGAATTTGTAGATGTTGAACCGTTCACCATCCTTGCCAACGCGCTCTTGGCTAAAGATGATCGGGCCTTTGGAGTCAAGACGGATCGCTATCGCAATTAACAGAAAAACGGGCGCGCCGAAAACCAATCCTAACAGTGCTCCTGTCACGTCCATGGCGCGCTTCAGATAGAGAGAAAGCGGCCTGAAGGCGATCTCTTGCACGCTGATTAGAGGGATGCCCCCCAGATCTCCAATCTCCACCTGACTTAGACTCAGCTGGAAAAAATCCGGCACGATACGCGCATTGACATTGCGCCGCTCACACTCTCGTAAGACGCTCAGGATGCGCCGATGATGGGTCCACGGCAGGGTGACCAAAACCTCGTCAACGCTCTGCCCGTTAATATCACAGGGCAGATCATCGATGGCCCCTAGTCCTGGGATACGCCCGATTTCGCTCTCGCCCTTATCAGGGTTATCATCGACGTATCCCACGATTTCGTAGCCCAGATCGGGACGCGCGACGATGGTTCGCATGACCCGGCGGCCTACTTCCCCGGCGCCCACGATGATCACGCGCTTGATACCGATGCCCCGCTGACGGAGCCAGCTCTGCACGGCCAACACCACGACACGTTCCAGCGAGAGAAACAGCAACATGCCGGCGCCGGCCTCCAGTAAGAGCAAGCGTGAATAGACCAGCGGACGAAAGACAAAAGCCAGGGCCAGGATGACGATGAGAACCTTGGCCACAGCGTTCAGGATCAGATAGACGTGATCAAGCCAGCGGCGTCCGCGCCAGTCGCTGTACGCTCCATCGATCAACAAGGTGAGCGGTACCATGACCGTAAAGAGACCCAAGAAAGGAAGATAAGCCTCCAGGGGCGCATCATAGACCACGTCTCTAAACCATTGAAGCCGATACCGCAACAAGTAAGCCAGGAGCATAGCGGCGGCTACCATAAACATATCCAGGGCAATAACCCAGAGAGGTGCTGCCTCCTGGCGGCGTCGGTTCTTAGCCATAGATTAGCTCACTCCCAGGATAGTTTTGTACAAGTCCGTCGTCTGTTGAGCCGTTGTCCGCCAGTTGAAGCACGCGGCGCGCTCCAATCCGGCCGGCACCAACTGGGTACGTAAGCTCTCATCGTTCAAGCAGCGTCGCAAGCCTTCGCTTATGGCATCGGCGTCGTCAGGAGGCACCAAGAGCGCGGCGTCCCCGGCGACTTCGGGCAACGAGGTGGCCTCCGACACAACGGTCGGCGTGCCACAGGCCATGGCTTCCAAAACCGGCAGGCCAAAGCCTTCGTACCAGGAGACGTAAGTCGCCACCTCCGCTGCATTGTACCAAAGCGGCAACAACACATCGGGCACGTAGCCCGGGAAATGGACACGAGCCTGGACGCCGAGACGTTCCACCTCCGCGAAAATGCCCTCATAGAGCCAGCCCTTTCCGCCTGCCAGCACCAGGTCAACGTCAGGCATACGCAGTTTGGCGTAGGCGCGGAGCAGCGTGATCAGATTCTTCCGGGGTTCCAGCGTGCCCAGATAGAGGATGTAACGCTCCGGCACGTGGTGTTGGATGCGAAACTGCGCGACGTCTTCGGCCGGCAACGGATGAAAGTGAGGTTCTACGCCGTGATAGATGACGTGAACGCGCGACTCAGGCACACCCAGCAACTGAACCACCTCCTGCGCCGTAAATTTAGAGACGGCGATCACGGCCGCGGCTCGCCGGCAACTCCACCGCGTCAGCCAACTCAGATAGAAACGTTTCCGTCTCGGGAAGAAGTGGGGATATCGCAGAAAACTGAGATCATGGACTGTATCAATATGAGCCACAGAAGATAACAGCGGCCCACCAAAGGCCGGTGCATGCAGCAGCGCCACATTCAATTCGCGCAATACGCTCGGAAGCACCAGCTGCTCCCACAGAATCCGCACGATAGGCCGCTCCGTCGTCCAGGCAGAACGGCGCACCGGCAACGTCAGGCGGTCAGCCAGTTCGCCGGTGCCCGTCAACACGACGTAGCGCAGCGCATCGTCCGTAGGGAGGTGCTGTAGCAGTCTGACAATGTAACCACTGATGCCAGCACTTCGATAGGAGCTAGCGTTGGAGGCCAAATGGGCGTTCAACGCTACCAAGGGCAAATCAGATACCATAGATATTCCTCATTATAATGTCCTTTGAGGGATTGACAAAAAGGACAACGTTTGAGAGTGGGCACTTGTCAGCTGATGCTTCCGCGTTACAATGGACGGAGGTGTGCGTTTGGTATAGCTAGCCAGTAAATAAGGAGAGTATGAACGAAAAAGTAGGGCAAGAAGCCGTTCATATCATGGTTCATGGTAACGTGCAAGGAGTTGGATTCCGTTATTTCACTCAGCGCAACGCTTCACGGCTTGGCGTCGTCGGGTGGGTCAAGAACCGTTACGATGGCACCGTGGAGATTCGAGCCGAGGGTCGTAAGCCCGCGCTTCAACAGCTGATCAACAGAGTTCAAGAAGGGCCCAGTCACGCTCACGTGACCAAAGTGGACGTAAACTGGCAGGAGCCAACCGGCAAGTTCTCGCAGTTCGGTGTGACCTATTGATCTGATGCGAAAAAATCCACAAACTATCGCCTGGGTCGTCATGACCTTGGCCTTTGTATCCTGCATTGTGCTAGCCATCGGCACGCCGGCGAGCATCCGCTGGTTTATCTTTAACGCCACCCAGCCCTTGAAAGTGATGCTTTTGCCCCGCGATGGCATCGTCACCTTCCAACCCGGCGGGCGAGGTCCCCAGGAGGTCATCAACGACTCAGTGGAGGTTTCGCCGCAAAGCCGTATCGAGCTCTCCTCCAATGACGCCGAAGCGCTCCTGCTCTTCTATCCACAGCAAGAGCCGGAGGCACCCGTCAGCACGCTCCAGGTCAACGGGGAGACGGCGCTGACGTTCCGGGCGGCGCGCACGCCGCTTTTTGAACGTAGCAAGCTGCCAAATCACATCTCGATACGGGTAGATGCTAGCCGGCGCTTGCAAATCTCGGTCGGGGCGGATGGCCGTGCCTCGCTGCTGGAGATCGCCACCCCGCAGAGCACGGTGAAACTTGAAGAAGGGACCTATAACCTGGCCGTGGACGCAGAGCGCACCGAGCTGATTGTCAGTCGCGGACGCGCCCACATCCCTGATCCTGTCGAAAACGAGACTATCGTTCTGACCGACGCGCAGTTCGTAGAGCTGACGGCCGAAGGACGCGGCGAGATTCGATCCAGCAGCCGCCGCGATGTCTTACGCAACGGTGACTTCAGCCGCCCACTGGACCGGTACTGGGAGACCTTTACGTTGCGCAAGCAGTTCGCCGAGGAGAGCGATGGACAGGTAACACGCACCGAGAGTAACCGGGACAGCGTCGCTTTTGAACGTAATGGCGTGGGACACATTGAGGTGGGCATCAGCCAGGATCTTAATCAAGACGTGCAGGGGATTAAAACGCTTCACGTCACCGCGCTCCTCCGCGTCGACGAGCAATCGATTCCGTTGTGCGGCATCGCTGGTACGGAGTGTCCGGTTATGCTGCGCGTCACGTATCTGGATAATCAGGGCGGGCGCCACGAATGGCTGCAGGGTTTCTATGCTCTGATTGGCAGCGGCTATTCCGATACGTGCACGCTCTGTGAAGGAAGCCCTCAGCATATCCAAGTGCCTGCGCAGTCATGGTATCCTTACACTTCACCCGACTTGCTCCCATTACTGAGCGAGCGCGGCGCAGAACCGGCGACGATTCTGCGCATCGATCTTTACGCGGCCGGACATACCTTCCGCTCGGCGGTGGATGAGATCGCGATTCTGATCGAGGAATGACCACAGAGATGTAGGAGCTCCCCACAGATGACGTCAAACGAAACCTGTTACGCTGTCGGCAAGTTGCCCCAGGAGGTGCTGTTGGATCTGCTGCGCCAGCAGGATCTGAGAGATCCCCAGGTCATTCTGGGACCCGGATTGGGCCACGACGCTGCCGTGATCGATTTTGGCGACCGCCATCTGGTCGCGAAGAGCGATCCCATCACCTTCGCCACGGATGAGATCGGCTGGTACGCGGCCCAGGTCAACGCCAACGACATCGCCTGTCTGGGCGCGACGCCGCGTTGGTTTGTCGCCACGGTGCTGTTGCCGGAAAAGAAGACCGACTGTGATTTGGTGGAAGAGATTTTCGACCAGATCCACACAGGGTGCGCGGAACTGGGCGCCGTGCTCGTCGGCGGGCACACCGAGATCACCTACGGCCTGGAGCGTCCTATCGTGGTAGGGGCAATGTTCGGCGACGTGGAGCCAGATCAGCTGGTGCGCTCCGACGGTGCGCGTCCGGGAGATGCGCTGATTTTGACGAAAGGCATCGCCGTGGAGGGGACGGCCCTGCTGGCGCGCGAGGTACGTGCCCGGCTGGAACGCGATCTTGACCGCGTGCTGCTCGACCGGGCCGCCGGATTCCTGCACGATCCGGGGATCAGCGTGGTCCAGGACGCGAAGATCATCGCCGCGAACGGTGACGTGCACGCCATGCACGATCCTACCGAGGGGGGCGTAGCCACCGGTATCCACGAGATGATGGGCGCAGCCGGCGTCGGCGCCGTTGTCGAAGAAGCCAGCCTGCCTATTCTGCCGGAGACGGCGACGTTCTGCGAGTTGCTGAACTTGAATCCGCTGGGGCTGATCGCCTCGGGGGCTTTGCTGGCGGCGGTGGCCCCGCAGGACGCGGACGCCGTCGTCGCAGCGCTGGCCAAGGCTGGGATCAAGGCCGCCAGCATCGGCCACGTGCGAGAGGCGCCCGAGATTAGGCTGAAAACCCGTGCAGGCACCGAGCAGCCGCTGCGCCGTTTCGCGCGAGACGAGATCGCGCGGCTTTTCGAGAGCTGACGCGATGCCCGGCCCGGTTCCGGTAGAGCGCATCCCCCACGATCAAGAGGGCAAAAGCTCGTTTATCCACGCTTTGCTTGTGCTGACGGGCCGGCTCAGCAAGCTCACGCCCACGCAGCTGCTCCCCACGTGGGCGGCCCTGACGCTTATCGCTGCGTGGCCTTGGGAAGGACGCCGTTTCTTGGCCGGCTCGGTCTTTCTTCTCAGTTTCCTCGTCGATTGGGCCATGTTGGCGCTGCTGCCGGTCTTTGATCGCTCTTGGGGGCCAGTGACGCCCTCGCTGCTGGGCCTGGTCCTGGTGCGCACGGGGCTTTCGTGGCTCACGGCTCACATCGTGCCGAGCGGCGCCGGCCTCGCCATCTTCGGCGGGTTGAACGCGACGCTCAACGCTATTGCCGTGTACGCGACGTGGGTCGAACCGTTCCGTGTGGGCGTCACAGAGGCGGAGTTGGCACTGCCGGCGTGGACGGCGGAGCGGCCGCTGCGTCTGCTCCACATCTCCGATCTGCATTTCGAGGGCACGTCGCCACGGGAGCACGCGGTGTTAGCACACGCCCAGGAGCTGGAGCCCGATCTGATTATGCTGACTGGCGATTATCTGAATCTGTCGTCGGTCTACGACCCGGAGGCACAGGCGGGCGCCCGCGATTTTCTGGCCCGGCTCGACGCGCCGTTGGGCGTATACGCGGTGACGGGCAGCCCCGTGGTCGATATTGCGTCCATCGTGCCCGGCGTCTTCCGCGAGCTACCCATCCGCTGGTTGAACGACGAGGTCGTGTCCATCGCCTGGCACGGGGGCGAGATCCAGCTGCTGGGCATCCGCTGCACCCGCAACCTGGAGCGGGACGCTCGCGCGCTCAAGCGGCTGTCGAAGGAGACCTCAGATTCCGCCACCACCATTTTACTCTACCACACCCCGGACCTTATGCCCGACGTCGAGGGACTGGGGATCGATTTATATCTGGCCGGGCACACGCACGGCGGCCAACTGCGCCTCCCTTTCTACGGCGCGATTTTCACCAGTTCACGGTGGGGCAAACGGTACGAGATGGGCTGCTACGAGGCGCAGAGCACGACGCTGTACGTGAGCCGGGGATTGGGCGTGGAGGGGCTGGGTGCGCCCCGGGCACGGTTCCTCGCCCCACCGGAGATCATCCACTGGACGTTGAGCGGGCGCTAATCCTTACATGAATTCGCAAAATAGACATGCAGTGAGGCTTTTTAGCGCAAGTTAGGCTTCGTTGACGCTGATCTAGCGTATGATAGAATGTTAATGCGCTTGAGTTGGCCAGGTGATCGCGGGCTGCTACGGCAGTGCGAGGAAAGTCCGGACTCCATAGGGTGCGATGCTGGGTAACGCCCAGGCAGGGTAACCTGCGGACAGGGCCACAGAAACAAACCGCTCAGGGTCACCAGATCCCGAGTAAGGGTGAAAAGGCGGTGTAAGAGACCACCGGCGCGACGGGTAACCGGCGCGGCCAGGCAACCCCCATCAGGAGCAAGGCCAAGCAGAAGGGATCGCCGAGAGGCAGGGCGTGGCCCGCGCCCGCTCCGCAAGGAGTAACCTTCGGGTAGGCTGCTGGAGACGGCGGGTGACCGTCGTCCTAGATAGATGATCACCATGTGTTATGCAAGCATAACGCGACAGAATCCGGCTTATGGCTGGCTCAAGGGCTGGGTGGGGCACGGGGGGCACCTCAAAGTTGTCAAATCGCTGGGGTATGGTATAGTCTGAGATTGTATCCAAGCGGGCCTTTACCGCTCCTGGCATGGGGTCAGGGGCACACCCGTGGAAAAGGAGGAATTTCCGTCTTGGTTAAGCGAAACTATGAATTGATGTTTATTGTCAACTCGGAACTCAAAGAGGAAGAGACTGAGGCGCTGTTGGAGCGCATTCGGGGATATTTGGTCGATGCAGGCGGTGACGTTACGTTTTCTGACAATTGGGGCATGCGCCGGCTGGCTTATGTTATCAAGGGCCACCGCGAGGGCCACTACTACCTCACGCGCTTCTCGATGGATTCCAGCGAGATTAAGGAGTTTGAACGGCGGCTGCAGATGTCTGAAGGTGTGCTCCGCACGCTGATTGTCCGTCTAGATGGCAAAGCCGTGGGTAAAGTGACCCCCCAAAGTTCTCCAGAAAGTCCTGCCCCCTCTTCAGCATAGGGTGACGTGTAACGATGGTACGCGGACTCAACAAAGTCACGATTATCGGCCAACTTGGCCGCGACCCTGAGATGCGGTTCACCGGAAGTGGGCGACCGGTCACGACCTTCAACGTGGTGACCAGCCGAGGCTGGACCAACGATCAGGGTGAACGGCAGGAGGAGACCGAGTGGTTCCATGTGGTTGCCTGGAGCAATCTGGCGGAGATCTGCAAGAAGCGTTTGTATAAGGATGCGACGGTGTATGTGGAGGGCCGTCTGCAAACCCGTTCTTGGGATGATTCAGAGGGCCAACGCCACTATCGTACCGAGCTCGTTGCACAAGAAGTGATCTTTCTGGATGAGCGAGATAATGCCTCGGAGTGAGAATTAGTCAGTCGAAACGTGCCAGTCACGGCTGATCTTTTCCCTGTATGACCAAAGAAGAAGGAGAAACAAGGTGAGTTATCGAAGGTATCGTCGTAAGGTGTGTTACTTCTGCGTCGAAGATGAAGTGGTGGATTACAAGAACATTGACACACTGCACCGTTACATCACGGCCCGAGGAAAGATTCGTCCCCGTCGCCAGACCGGTGTCTGCGCCAAACATCAACGTCGTCTTTCAACGGCTATCAAGCGCGCGCGCCAAATCGCGCTGCTGCCTTTCGTCGCGCAGATCGAACATACGTAAGCAGCTCAGACCATTATGGGCATAGGGATTTCGATCTCCTATGCCCTTTCTTTTATGTAAGGAGTATGACAACGTCTATGGCTAAAAAGCGAAAACCGAAATCAAAACTTACACGCAGACAACGCAGACTCCAAAAGAAGGATGAGCGTATCCAACGCATCATCACCTGGAGCGCTATTGGCGTCGGTGTGTTGATTGTTCTCATTCTAGGCTACGGCGTTATCACCGAGATGGTCATTAAGCCCAATCGGCCTGTGGCTATGGTAAGGAATGAAGAGATCACGGTCGAGGAGTACCAGAGCCGTGTCCGGTATGAGCGCTTGCTGATCCGCAATCAGATCTTCCAATATCAAAGCTATCTCGCCCAGATCGACACCACCAATCCAGAGATGGAAGGGTTTGCGCAGCAGATCCAGCAGACGCAAGCACAGTTGGAGAACCAACTTTCGCCGGAACTGGCTACCTTATTTGGCAAAGACGTGTTGGATCAAATAATCGAGGAGAAATTGGTTCGACAGAAGGCTGATGAGGCGGAGCTCACCGTTGAAGGTGACGCGGTGGAAACACAGATCGAGCAGATGATGGGCTACGACCGGGAAGCGGCGCTGGAGGCCACCACATCGCCTACTATGACCATCACGGAAACCCAGTCAGTTATGACAGAAGCCGAATTCCGTCAGGCCTATTCCGATTTCAAGACCAATTTTCTGCAAGAGGTCGGTCTCAGCGAGCAGGATTTCCATCAGATGGTGAGGACGGATTTGCTGCGGAGCAAAGTTCAAGAGGTCGTCGCGCAAGATGTATCCCAGGAAGCAGAGCAGGTGAAGGTCACGTATCTTGCCGCGCCCACGGAAGAAGAGGCTATGGTGCTTCGAGAGCGCGTTCTCGCCGGGGAAGAGATAGATACGCTGGTCGAGGTGCTTAATAGCAACGAAAGCGAAGAGAGCACAGGCGCGACTTTGCCCTGGTATCCTCAGCGGTACTTGGGCAACGTCCTGGGGACCGAGATTGCCGAGACGGCTTTCACGCTGCCGGTCGAAGAGATTTCTGAGCCTCTCGAAGGGAGCCAGGGGAACCGCTACTATCTGATCTACATCCAGGAACGCGAAGTACGCGAGTTAGATGAGACGTTCCTGCAACAAGAGAAGCAAGAGGTGTACAACGCCTGGTTACAGGAGCAAAAAGAAGCGCACGTCGAATACCTGAACTGGGAAGCCGTGACGCCGGACGAGCCATGAACCACAATGGAAAATGAGTAGTAAATTAAAAATGAGGAACGGGGCTGCAATTACAGCCCCGTTCTCTTAGTGAGGTTACCGTTGCAAAGTCCCGGTTATCCGGCCACGCGGCGACGGGCATGGATGACTTTGGGGATGTTCTCCAATCGCGCCAGGATCTCGTTCAGGGTTTCCAGGTGCGGCACCTCCAACGTCATATAGAGCGATAAAACATCATCACGGTCAGGGCGACCTTTTTTGATCGCGTGAATGTTGACGCTTTCTACCTCTTCAATGACGCTGGACACATCCTGCAGGAGCTTGGGTGAATCGTAGACTTTGACGATCACCTCGGCCAGCAAATTATCGGTCTGTACGCCCCAGCTGACGTCAATCAGGCGCTCTCGATCCTGGCGACTCATTTTCAGAATGTTGTGGCAATCCCGGCGATGAATGGTGACGCCCCTGCCTCGGGTCACGTACCCGATAATCGCATCGCCCGGCAGAGGATTGCAGCAGCCGGCAATATGCGTTAAGAGATCGGTCTTGTCCCGCAAATCGCCGACGTAGATTTGCGCTGAGGTCTTAGTGATGTCCGGGCGCTCCATCTCGGCGGGCTCTTCGACCTGTTCGGTCGGCTTCTCCGCTTCTTGCTCCACTAAGAAGGAACGGACGCGGTTTTCGATACGCGGGGCCTTGATATCGCCCATCCCTACGGCGTTAAAGAAGTTCTCACGCTGTGGATAGCGCTTGGCGAAGATGTCGGCGACCTCGGCCAACGTCAGGTCCGTGCCCAGACGCTTGAGAACTTGCTCGACGACAGAACGGCCTTGGGTGATGTTCTCCTCACGTCCTTGCTTGCGGAACCACTGCCGAACCTTCTGACGCGCGCGGGAGGTCGCTACAAAGTCCGATTCTTCGCTAAGCCAGTCACGGCTGGGACCGCCTTTGCGCCCGGTGATGATTTCGACCTTATCGCCCATCTGGAGCTTATAGTCCAACGAAACCCAATCGCCGTTGACTTTGGCCCCTCGGCACCCATGCCCCACCTCGGTGTGCACGCGGTAGGCGAAGTCGACGGGTTTCGCACCGTGAGGTAACTCGATGATATTTCCCTTCGGTGTGAAGACGTAAATCGTCTCTGGAGTCTGAGGGGGTGGCGCCTCCTCAATCGTGCTCTCTTTGACCGATACCCCGCGCATGCGGGCCACCTGCGCCACCGTCCGCTTATCCAGCGGCGCCCCCGATTCTTTGTAGCGCCAGTGGGCGGCCACGCCGTATTCGGCCAAGCGGTGCATCTCGTGGGTACGAATCTGAATCTCTAAGGGACGCCCATCCTCGCCAATGACGGCGGTATGTAAACTCTGATAGCCGTTCGACTTTGGATTGGCGATGTAATTATCGAACTCGTCGGGAATTGGCTCCCAGAGCCGGTGGGCTACGGCCAACGCACGGTAACACTGCCATTCTGTGTCCACGATGACGCGTAAACCCTCCCGATCGTAGATCTGCGCGAAGGGCACATCCTTCCGCCGCATTTTGGTGTGGATGCTGTACAGGTGTTTGGGACGCCCCTTGATCTCCGCGTTCTCTATGCCCTCCTCAACCAAAGAATGTTGGAGGATCTGACGATGCTGCCTCACGCGGCGTTCCCGTTCCTCTTTGCGCGCGTCTAACAGTCGTGCCAGCTCCTGATACCTCTCCGGGTTCAGGTAACGGAACGCGACATCCTCCAATTCCGATTTGAGACGCCAGATACCCAGGCGATTGGCCAGCGGCGCATACACCTCCATGGTCTCGCGGGCTGCCTGTTTCTTGGCCTCCGCCGGGAGAGACGTCTCATCCAACAACTGCATGAAATCCAGCTGATCCGCCAGTTTGATGGAGAGCACCCACTTTTTCTCATCTGCCAGAGTGGTGAGCAGCTTACGAAAACTGATGAGCTCGTGGGTATCGCGCGTCGACGCTTCACCCTGACCGACATGTTGGGTCATCTGTTCTAGGCGACTCACGCCCTCGACGAGATCAGCGATCTCGTCACCGAATTCAAGACGGAGTTGGGTTCGATTCATGGTGCCGAGGGTGAGGGCATCGTGCAGGAGGCCGGCGGCGATGATGTTGGGATCAAAATGTAGGTCAGCGAGAAGAGTAGCCACACGCTCTGCATGAAGACAATCAGAGGTAATTTGAGCACTCGCCACGACGTTATGGGCACGCTCAATGAGCGCATGGGCGTAAGCGTCTGTGCTTTCAGGCGGAAGGTATTTCGTCAATCGTGTCATGGACTGCATCACGAAGGTATTATACCTGGATTGAGAAGGAAAAAAAGCAGCGGTTTCAAGAGGACATAAGCGCATTAGAACAGAACCTAAACATAGTTGCACACACCAACCTTCATCTCTATAAATTGTGGCTTTCTTGGATTTCGTCGGGTGACTAAAAAGCGGTTTTAATTAATCACGTAAACCACTACCTCTGGTAGTGGAATAAGAAAAGGTTCCACCGGAGTATTGAATATGACGAGTATCATATATCTATCTAGAAGGTGCGAAACTCCAAGGAGATACATAATGACTCGTCAATTTAGAAGATTAGCACACTCGGTGTATGAATGCAAGTACCATGTCGTATTTTGTCCCAAATATCGCTACAAAATCTTGGCGGCGGAGGTGGCTGACTATGTGAGACGCCAAATCTACTGGTTGAGTGAGCAAAAAGATGGCGTGGAGGTCTTGGAAGTGAATGCGCAACCTGACCACGTGCATCTGGTGGTGTCAGTTCCGCCGAAGTATGCGTTCTCACAGTACATGGGCTTTCTGAAGGGTAAGCTGGCATTACGACTCTTTGACCGCTTTCCCCAACTTCGGAAACGCTATTGGGGCCAACATGTCTGGTCACGCGGCTACTGCGTAAGTACGGTGGGGTTGGATGAAGAGCGTATCAAGAAATATGTGAAGTGGCAGAATCGTAGAGACGCTGAAGCCACGCAAGGTAAATTGTTCAACTAGGTGAGTAACAGCGCACCTTCCTAGGTGCACTATTTCAAGCCACCACCTTTGGTGGTGGTAATTGACCTTTCTCCACAGATTACGCAGATTTTCACAGATTTTTAATTTTCCGTATGAATCTATGAAGTCTGTGGTTAATATCTCGCTTCGACCCGGCGAAATCCTGAAGACCCTAAATTGTTTAGGGCCGCGAACACTCTCTGACTTTGGAGCGCTTTCACCAAAAAATTTGCCTTCAAAATCCCAGGGTTTCATCGAAATCAAAAGGGACGGCGGTCGTGTCTCGCGGCTGGTGAAAAGCGGGTAGCGACCTCCAGAGAGACGAAGGGTCGATCGTTCAGACGTCTTGGTCAAGCCCGGCAGAACGAGAGGCGTAGGAAGACCCGTCGGGGCTATGGTCAATCCTGGTGTATGGCGTCAGGCGGCGGCTTGCTCCCCGGGGTTGCTGCGACGGTCGAGACCGTCGTTTCGCGATCTCGCGACTGGGTTGTCGAGCGGTCGTCGGTTCGGACGTCCGAACCGACGCAAGTGGTCGTGGCCCCGCCGGCGGTGGTCAGGGGTGAGAACGGACGGATGTCGGACTTTGTCCTGATAGTACGGCGCGACCGCGCACCGGTGCATGCGGAGCTGGGCCTCCGCTCGGCGGACATCGGCACGGTGCCGGGGTTCGCCCCGCGCCCCGCGCGGGAGGTACGAATGCCCGGCCTCGCGGTCT
>DAOTUH010000346.1:0-17324 GCA_034437255.1 Anaerolineae bacterium | reverse complement strand
CCACGCTTCCCTTGACCGTCCAGTAAGCCTCGGTCGCGAGCACCCGGATTTCACGACTGCGGTGGGGCAGCGGCGGGTTGAGGTCCACCATCACGGCCAGATGGGACCCGGCCGCAGCCGGCGTACCCGGCGGCGCCGGCTCGAAGCTGGCCTCCGGCGGGAGATGGCGGCTGCGAACCCCCTCCTGGAACCGAAAGACGTGGCTTTGCAGGTCCATATCTCGATGTTCCGGCTACGATGCGTCGTCCACAGGCGTCGTGCGAAGCGCTTCGTCCAGCGCAGCGAAGTCGGTGCGCGCCGTCAGGTCTAGGGAGAGCGGGGTGACGGTGACCACGCGGTCGATACTTAAGGCGTGAATATCGGAATCCGGCTCGGCCTGAGCCGGATCGTCCATCTGCCGGTAACCGAGCCGTCCATCACCCGTGTCGCGATCTGGCGGCGTGGCCATGTAGTACCGATGGCGGGAGAGCCGCGAGAGCCGCCACGGCGTCGAGGCTGTGGCGGCGCGCGGCACGTTGATATTGAGCACGTCGAGGTCGTAATGCAACGCTGCGTTGAGCATGAAGCCGGCAAATCGGCGGGTGAAGACCTGCGCGGCGGCATAATCGGCCCCGTCACCTGTGACGTGACGATGATAGGCGATGGGGAGCGCCAACGAGACGGCCATGGCCGGAATCCCGCAGGCGGCGCCTTCCAAGGCAGCGCCCACGGTGCCGGAAATCGTGACCTCCGTGCTGACGTTTTCGCCGAAGTTGATCCCGGAGACGACGAGATCGGGCCGGCGTGGGGCCAGCTCTAAGACGCCGTGCAAGACAGCCTTGGCGGGCGTGGCGTCCACCGCATAAGCCGTGATGGATTGTCCTTCGATCTCCCGGTCGGCGCGGGACAGGTCACCGCTGACGCTGGCCGGCATGGAGCGCCCAGCGCCGGACCACTGGCGATCGGGCGCCACTACCAGCACTTCCCCCAGGGGGAGGAGCGCGGCAGCCGCCGCCCACAAGCCCTGGGAATGAATACCGTCATCGTTGGTGACCAAAATCAGTGGCTCGGACATACTGTAAGAATACCACGGTGCGGCAGTATGACAACTGTCTATGTGTGATTTGGTACGTGTTGCGTCTATCCGTTAAATCCCAGGATTTCGAAGCGGAGCGGCTACCGAAACTACCCTCGCTACTCCAGAACGTGCTTAGATGCGCTCAAGGCAAACGAAGGCGGGGTTGATACGGGTGGCAAACGTAACTGGAGACCACCTAATATGTCCAAGCCCCCTTGGAACCGCTTCGTTTGCCCATCCCTTGATTCTCTTGCGAACCGGCGCTTCTGCCCTATAATGCTCAGGAGTTTAACCAAGCATAAGGGGTGCACGCAGATGAATTACTCACGTCCCAAGGGAACGCAGGATCTTTTACCGGAAGAACAGCCGTACTGGGCGCACGTTCGCCTTACCGTTAAGCGCCTCGCCCACCAATATGGCTTCGAGCGCATCGACCTACCCATCTTCGAGGAGACGACGCTCTTCGCCCGAGGCGTGGGCGAATCCACCGACATTGTCGAGAAGGAGATGTATTCCTTCGAGGACAAGGGTGGGCGCGATCTTACGCTGCGTCCCGAGTTCACGGCAGGGGTGGTGCGCGCCTACATAGAAAATGGCCTGCGCGTCGAGCCGAAGCCGGTGAAGCTCTTCTCCATCGGGCCGGCCTTTCGCTACGAGCAGCCGCAGGCCGGGCGCTATCGCCAGTTCCACCAGTTCAACGCGGAGATTCTCGGCAGCCAGGGACCGCTGGCCGATCTGGAGATCATGTTGCTAGCGTGGGACATCTACGCCGCGCTGGAGTTTCAAGGGCTCTCGTTTCAACTGAATTCAACCGGTTGTCCAGACTGTCGTCCCGACTACGTAGAAGGCCTGATCGCGTACTACCGGCAGCACGAGGAGGAGATCTGCAAAGATTGTCGCCGCCGGTTGGACACGAATCCGCTGCGCGTGCTGGACTGCAAGAATCTGCAGTGCCAGCCGATCATTGAGGAGGCACCGAAGATCATCGACCAACTGTGCGAGGCGTGCGCCGAACACTTCGCTGATCTGCGCCACTATCTCGATGACCTAGAGCGACCGTACACGCTCAATCATCGTCTGGTGCGGGGCCTCGATTACTACACCAAGACCGTCTTCGAGGTCTGGGCCGAGGGCATCGGTGCCCAGTCCGCCGTCTGTGGCGGCGGACGGTACGACGGTCTCGTCGAGCTGCTGGGTGGACAGCCGACGCCGGCCGTGGGCTTCGCCGCCGGTCTGGATCGCATCGTCTTGGTGATGAAAGACCAGGACGTACCGGTGCCTGACTTGCCCGCACCTCCCGTCTTCATCGCCCATCTGGGAGAAGCCGCGCGGCGACGCGCCGTGCAGCTACTGACGGAGCTCCGGGCCGCCGACGTGGCCGCGCAAATCGCTATCAGCGGCAGTCTCCGTTCCCAATTGCGTACAGCCGATAAGAAAGGCGCGCGCTTTACGCTTATCTTGGGCGAAAACGAGCTGGAAAACAACGAGGTCGCCGTGAAAGACATGACCGTGCGCCGAGGGCAGGAGATGGTCCCTTTGGACGAGATCACGTCCTGGCTCCAGCAACACTTTTCGTGACACCAGCATCCAGATTCAAGCATCCATTATGAAAAACATCGGCTTACTCTATAATCCCCGGGCTTCAGCCGCGCTGCCGCTGGCAGAGGAAATCTCGGGCTGGCTTGAAGCGCGCGACATTACTGCCTGGATCTGCTCGACAAAAGCCGATCCTCCAAAGGATAAGCTGTGTGCTGACGTGACTGACCTCGTCGTCACGCTGGGGGGCGACGGCACCATTCTTCGGGCCATGTCGCTCACCGCGCCGCTTGACATCCCTGTGCTCGGGCTGAATCTGGGACGGGTGGGTTTCCTCACGGAGTGTGTGCCAGAACGCTGGCCCACGGTGATGACGCAGATTCTGGACGGCGCCGGCACCGAGGAAGAACGCCTGATGCTCCAGGTGACGCTCCATCGAGGCGGTGATCAGATCGCGCAAGACACGGCGCTCAACGACGCCGTGATCAGCCGAGGCGGTCTCGCGCTGACCATGCGCCTGGAGACCAAGATTGATGGCGCGCCGCTGACGCGCTACGTGGCCGACGGCCTGATCCTTGCCACCGCGACGGGATCCACAGCTTATTCCTACGCCGTGGGAGGCCCCATCCTGCCACCCTGGATCGACAACATCCTGCTGGTGCCCATCGCGGCGCATCTGAGCCTGGATCGTCCACTGGTGCTCAACGATGAGTCTGTGGTCGACGTGACCGTCCACACGCGCGTTGCAGGCATGCTGACCGTGGATGGACGCCTGGTCGGTGAGCTGGAGGAAGGCGATCACGTGTGCATCGAGCGCAGTCCGCTGAAAGGCCGCTTCCTTCGCTTACGCAGCCGGGGGGATTTCTACCGCTCCCTGGTGAGACGATTGACACCTCGCAACGGAGACGAGCGATGAACGAACAACGTGCTCCCGTTATGGAAATGGAAGAGGAAGAAGAGGCGGTCTACTGCGAATGGCACCCCAACGTCGAGACGAGCCTGCGTTGTTATCAGTGCAACACGCCCATCTGCGCCAAATGTGCTCAACGCACGCCGGTGGGCTACATTTGCCCCAATTGTCGCAAAGGCCGCAAGCGCAAATTTGAGAAAGCCGGGGTTACTGACTATGCGATCGCAGCGGTCATCTCCCTGGTGTTGGGCGCTGTCGCGGGTGTGCTGTTGCCCATGCTGGGCTGGTTCACGATTTACCTCTCGCCGCTGGCCGGCACGGCGACCGCCGAAGCGGTCTGGCGCGTGGTGGGTCGCCGCTATGGCAGGCATCTCTGGTGGATTGTGGCAGCCGGTCTTGTTATGGGGGGATTGCCACAGCTCCTGTTTGCCATCTTCCGTGGCGTTATCTCGGTCCAATCTGGCCTGCCCTGGGGAGCTATGGGCGTGATCTGGCCGGCGGTTCATATTGTCTTAGCCGCCGGCTCGGCGACGGCGCGTCTGCGCTTACTTTGATCGCATGTCGCGCATCTTGATGCTGACGCCGCAGGTGCCCTTCCCGCCTCGACAGGGAACGGCGCTGCGCAACTGGGGCCTGTTACGCGGTCTTGCGGACGATCATGCTATATCGCTGCTCAGCTTCGCCGCCACCGATCAGCCCCGGACGCCCCCCGCTGAGATCGTCACACGCGTCGAGCGGGTGGCCCTTCTCCCCCAGCCCACGCGCACGACCGGAGAACGGCTGCGCCAGCTGCTGACCTCCCCACGTCCCGATCTCGCTCTGCGCCTGCAGGGCGACGCATTTGCGGCTCAGCTAGACATCTGGCTGGATGCTCACGCCTTCGATTGGGTGCTGGTCGAGGGGCTGGAACTGGCGCCGTATCTAGATCGCGTCTGGGCGCGCTCTACGCCGCCGCGCGTCGCCTTCGACGATCACAACTGCGAGTATCTGCTGCAGAAACGCGCTTTTCTCACGGACCTGCGGCGCCCGCGTCGTTGGATCGGCGCGGCTTACTCGCTGGTCCAGTGGCAGCGGTTGCAGCGGTACGAGGCCGAGGTCTGTCGCCGCGCCGACCTCGTCGTCGCCGTTTCTCAGGCCGACGCGGCGGCGCTCCAACGCATCGCGCCGGAGGTGGAACCGCTGGTGCTGCCCAACGGCCTTCACGTCGCCACATACGCTGACTTCGACGGGCGCGTCGATCTTGAGCAGCCGGCCTTCGTCTTCACCGGCACCATGGATTTCCGGCCCAACGTCGACGGTGTGCTCTGGTTCGCGCGCGAGGTCTGGCCCCACGTCCGCGCGGCGCTCCCAGGTGCACACGCTTACGTCGTGGGACGGCGTCCTCACGAGCGGCTCGCGCCGCTGCGCCACGCGCCAGGCGTCGTCATCACCGGGAGTGTGCCCGATACGCGTCCCTATATCAACGCTGCGACGGTCTACGTCGTGCCGCTGCGTGTGGGGGGCGGCACGCGCTTCAAGGTCCTGGAAGCGGCGGCTATGCGGAAGCCCATCGTCTCGACCACGTTGGGCGCAGAGGGATTCCCGGAAGCAACAGACGCCCTGGTGCTGGCAGACGAACCCCTGGCTTTCGCTGACGCTTGCGTGCGCTTGGTGGAGAACGCTGTCATACGGCAGCAGGCGGGCCAAGGCGCCTTTGACTTCGTCGGCGCGTATGATTGGGACGCGCTGATTCCCCCATTGAGCGAGTGCCTGACTACGAACGGGAGAGGTTTGTAGTCAGCGACGCAGCCTGCGGAGTCGCGTTTCAACGGCACTCCGGCTCGCGCCTGCGTGCCTGACTACGAACGGGAGGCGTTTCAATGACGATCTACAAGAAGACAGAGATTCACGCTATCCGTCTGCCCACCAGCGTGGAGCTGGTGCAGGCGCTGACCGCCTATTGCCGAGAGCATGAGATCGAACAGGCCCAGGTACTGGGCATCGGTGCGATTCGTGCGCCGGAGATCGGGAGCTATGATTTCGCCGAGGAGATGTACCGGACGCTGGCGCTGGAGGGGGATTGGGAGATGCTTACGTTGAACGCCAACGTCTCGCTCAAGGACGGCGAGCCCTTTGCGCATCCCCACGTCATGCTGAGCGACGCCGACGGTCACGTCCGGGGCGGTCATCTTTATGCTGCCGAGGTGCTGGTGGCGGAGCTCACCCTGCACGTCCTGCACGGCGAGCCCCGCTCGCGCGTCACTGATCCTATGACGAAACTCTCGCTATGGCCGGCGGAACCGGGTTACGACGACCGGTAGATCCGCGTGCCGGGATTCTCTCCGTTCAGCGCTGCCGTCAGCGCGGCGCGCTCACGCCCGTTGACCAGCAGCACCTCGCGCACCGACTTTGCGCTGGTCAGCGCGCGGAGCAGCGCCCGCTCCACCGGCAGATCGGGCAGATCCCGTTCCAGCAGCGCCTCGACGCTGATCTCCGGGATAAAGGCCGCGTCGGGCGTGCGCTTGGGATCATCGGTGAAGAGGCCTCGCTCGTCCTTGATCAGGATGCAACGCTTCGCGCCCAACACCTCCGCCGTGAGAAACGTGCCCACGTCGGTGCGGTGCGGCGGGATGCGTCCGGTCTGGGGCGGCTCTTCCCATAGCCCGTAGGGCGGCATGGCGTGCATCACGGGCAGCGTGTTGAGCAGCAGATACTGGGGCAGTTTCACCAGATCGTCGTGCCCAATCTTAATCCCGCCGTAGGGCGCCAGAAGCAGCGCGACCATCAAGGCATTCTGCTCGCTGATGCTGGCGCCGAGCTTGGCTAACACGCCGACCGGCATCTCCAGATCCAGCGCGATGGCGTAAGCGTGCCGCGAGCGCGTCCCGCCGCCCGTCAGAATCAGCAGCGGAAATTCTGCCCGCGCTGCGACAAGCTCCTCCACCACCGGCAGCAGCGCCTCCCGGCCCCGGTCGATGATCGACTGACCGCCGATTTTGACGACGTTGAGATCCGGCATGGGCCGGAAGACAGCGTCGCGCTCCGTTTCCTCCAGCAGATCCTTGCGCATCAGCGATTCGCCCATCAAGGGAGATTCGATGTGCAGCCGTCCGCTCTCGTCGCGTTTCAGTTTCATGGTTTCTGCCCTCCTTTGCATGGTGATACCAGCACGTGTTCTAGCTGTGGTTATAACACAGCAGAGCGTCTCGGTCAAAACCGGAAATTGTGGACGTGATAAGGCGCGTTGGTAGTTCATCCGCGTTGGTTTCACTGAAATAACCATCAACCTCACGCAAAGGCGCCAAGAACGCTAAAGAAATTCAAATGACGGTAGTGTTCGGTCAGACCTGATTTGGTAAACAGCCCAAACGAGTACTTAAGTATACTACCAGGGCCGTTGGCCGACCGTCCACCTGCGTGGACGGGATCTCGCGTCGACGTAGGGCGACGCCCGGCGCATTAGCGCCTCGGATAGCGACTTAAAAATCTTGGCGACTGTCCGACCTTTGGCCGGCGGCGTCTTTGCGTGAGGCACATCCTTTTTCAGGTGAGTCAAATAAGTAGGTCAGAACAAGCATTTTAACATGTGCTCGGAACCTCCGTCTCAGGGGGCGATCTCTTTAAGACCGAGAGGTTCACGGTCAACCGTCCCCGAGGCGGGGACGGGGACGGGGAGCGGATGATGAATAGTTTAGACGTAAAGAAACTTCTGGGGCATCCGTGGGAATCTGTGTTCAGTGCCCACCTGATCGCAAGGAAAACGTAAGAATTCCGTCAAGTTTATTCTACATGAGGCTGGTATAGTAAAGATGGTTAGGGCTTAGGGCTAAGTTTCTAAGATTCTCCTCCTTCTTAAGTCGGGCGCTGTGGGACCAGCGCCCGACGACTTTTTATATACCACAGGATAAAAGATTGACCCCGCTTTGGTACTCCTTGACAATGAACCCCAGATATTTACAATAACCTTGTCGGTCAGTGGATGAGTGGAGGTCTTGCTCGTGATTGACAAGAGAAAGCGGAACTCATGAGTATTCTCAAGCACGCATAACCTGAACGGTGTAGCGCGTGACTGGCAAGGCACGTATGGAAATCACGGTTACTCATCTTGATAACGCGGGAGGCATGGTGATGCGTATTGATGGACGTGCACCGGACGAAATTCGACCTGTGAGCATTGAACTCAGGCCGATTAAATACCCCGAGGGATCGGCGTTGATTCGTATGGGAGAGACGTGGGTGCTCTGCGCCGCGACTGTGGAGCGCCGTGTGCCGCGCTGGCGGCGCGGCAGTGGGAAGGGATGGCTGACGGCGGAATATGCTCTGCTCCCACGCTCTACCCAGGAACGGACGCGCCGACGCCACATTGAGGGCGGGCGCGCGCAGGAGATTCGCCGTCTCATTGGGCGCAGCCTGCGCCGTGCCGTGGATCTTTCCGCGTTGGACGAGCGCATGATCATTGTCGATTGTGACGTGCTTCAGGCCGACGGCGGCACCCGCACGGCCTCCATCACCGGCGGGTACGTGGCGGTGGCCCTGGCGATCCGGCACCTGGCCGAGCAAGGTGAGCT
Organism: Anaerolineae bacterium; assembly: GCA_034437255.1. Lineage (GTDB taxonomy): Bacteria > Chloroflexota > Anaerolineae > B4-G1 > SLSP01 > G713. The sequence goes on along the minus strand of DAOTUH010000346.1, from coordinate 9,274 downwards.
CTCGGCGGACGTGCTTGCACCACCCGTGGCGGCCATCAGCCTTGGCATTGTGGATGGTGAGCCACTCCTGGATCTCAATTACGCGGAAGATGTCCGCGCCCAGGTCGATCTCAACGTGGTAATGGATAGCAAAGCGCGGTTCATCGAAGTGCAGGGTACGGCGGAAGGTGAGCCCATCCCACGGGAAACCCTGGATGAACTGCTCTCGCTCAGTGGGCCCGGCGTGCAGGCGCTGATCCGCGTGCAGCGAGAGACGCTATCGCAGGCGGAGGCGCAGCGTTGACGGTACGCCAGCGGCGGGTGCTGACCGTCCTCATCGTCGTGTTGCTCGTGGTGCTCGGCGCCATGGGCTGGTCTGTCTGGACGACGATGCAGGCCATGCCATCCGTCTCCTTGATTCCCACGCCGAGCCCGGTGCCAACCTCGACGTCGACACCGACCCTGACTCCCGTACCCACCGTCACCCCCACACCGTTCTTGGAGACAGGGGAAGCAGGCAAAATCGCGCGAGAGGTCGCCGAAGCGCGCGAGGTACTGCCGCGCTGGGAAACGCCACTGACCTTCGTGGATACCTACGATCTCAGCGTGATTCTTTATCGCTACTATCAGGAGACGCCACCCTTCCCGCTATCGGCGCGGCGCACGTTGGAGGCGTTGGCACTCTGGCCCTCCGTTGAGGTGGAGGCTAACCCCGTGGCACAAGCTGAGAACGTCGCAGCCATGTATCTGGCCGAGCAGCGCCAATTCTATCTCCACCGGGATTGGGACGATTCCTTCCGAAAGTTGCGCTCACAAGTGGCGTACGGCTATGCGCGGGTGCTGCCGGAACAGTACGGGGATCTGGCACGGTGGCGTGGGGAAGCGACCTCCATCGACCGTTCCCTGGCCTTAGACGCCATCGCTACCGGGGATGCCCTCATGACCTTCTGGCGTTATGCAGATGTAGAGCCTGGCTCCCCGGGCGCGGAGGCGCTGCAAGGTGTGCTGGAACCCGCAATTCTCCCGGTCTGGCGCAGGACATCACCAGAACTTGACACGCTGACCCGGTTTCCGCTGAAACTGGGGCGCGACTTTGCGCTGACCCTCTATGAGAATGGCGGGCTCTCTGCCCTGGATGCGGTGCTGCGCCGTCCGCCGCGCACTACCGAGCAGCTGTTGCATCCCCTGGAGTACGAAAAACACGAGAGTTTCACAGCCCTCGACCCGCTGGTGCCCGACGTGGATACCGGCTGGGCGCTAACGCACACCGAGACGGTGGGACAGGCGCTGATGCAGCTCACGCTGGAGACCTGGGCGAGTGAGACGATGACCACGTCGGTGGAAGGATGGGACGGGGATTTGCTCCAGGTCTGGGCAGGACCGGAGGACAATCGCGTGGCGCTCTGGCAGACAACATGGGATTCCAGATACGAGGCGTCCATTTTTGGGGAACAAGCCCAAGCGCTCTTGCCACGTCGGGCACCTGGGTACGTCCGCCAGGCAGAGCGCCCAGAGGGGCTGCCACCCGGCACGTGGTGGGAGGGAAGTGACGGAGCCGCGTTCCTTTATCGCTATCTTGACCGGGTGTGGTTAGTCTGGGGTGACGATGCATCGACCGTGGAAGATGTGGCCGCGATCTTGCTCGAGGCGCGCAATCGAGGTGCCGATTGATGGTTGAAACTCCCGTTGCGTCTGCATCTTCAACAAAATCAGGGAATTCCAGGATGACCCGGCGTTGGCGCGTTTTGCTGTGGGGCACAGTATTGGTTACCTTTGTCGTGGGCACAGGTGTTATCGGATGGACGCTATGGACGCTTAGCCGCCGTTATCGTGACGTGATGACGACGGACGCGGCGGCCGTCTCGGCGCCCGTCGCCATCGTCTTTGGGGCGGGCTACTGGCCCAGCGGCGCGCTCAGTGACGTGTTGCGGGATCGGCTCGATGCGGCTATCGAGCTCTACGAGGCCGGCAGCGTCCGCAAACTGCTCTTCAGCGGCGACAATCGCGTCGAGGATTACAACGAGCCGGCGAAGATGTTGGACTACGCGCTGCGCCGGGGTGTGCCTCGGGAGGACATCGTGTTGGATTACGCCGGGCGGCGCACCTACGATACTTGCTACCGGGCCCGCGACATTTTTAAGGTGGAACGCGCGGTGCTCGTCACGCAGTCCTATCATCAGCCGAGGGCGCTGCTGACGTGCCGGACCTTGGGCCTAGACGCAGTGGGCTACGTCGCCGACCGGCAGCGTTACGTCGATATCGAGTGGTACCGGCTGCGCGAGGTCCCTGCGCTCTGGCTCGCCTGGTGGGATCTGCGCATCACGCACCCTGAGCCTGTCCTGGGGGAGCCGTTGCCTATTTTTGAAGAGGATTGACCGGGGACCGGAGGCTGGGCGCCCAGTCAGTGATGCGTGGGTTCGCCGTGAGCCACGGAGCGGAGTCAACGGATTAAACGGATTTTTCCTTATTCCGTTTTACCCGTCGAATCCTTCTATGGCATGATGGTGTGTCTTTTGCCCCAATGTCTTCTACGTTCGTTGACGATTGACGACTGGACTATTTGTGAAGGAGAATCATGTCTGAATCTCTGCGTGCTTATCTGGATTTTGCTGTGGAGACGGCATATCTTGCCGGCCGGTTGACCGTGGGCTACTATCAGACGGGCGTGCGGCCCGATATGAAAGCCGACGATACGCCGGTCACGGCGGCGGACCGTAAGGCCGAGACGTTGATCCGCCAGCGCATTGAGGGGCGCTATCCCGACCATGCTATCCTGGGCGAGGAACACGGCAGGCAGGGCGCCGAGGACGCGACGCATCGCTGGTATATCGATCCCATCGACGGGACCAAGTCCTTCGTGCGCGGGGTGCCGCTCTACGCGGTGCTCCTCGGCCTGGAGATTGAGGGGGCCGTGGAGGTGGGCGTCGCCTACTACCCGGCGCTGGACGAGATGCTGGCGGCGGCGACGGGCAAAGGCTGCTGGTGGAATGGACGCCAGGCTCGCGTCTCGGACGTCGCGTCGTTGGAGCAGGCCTGGGTGGCCCACGCGGACGCGGCCAGCTTCGCCCCACACGGTCGCGCCGGGGCGTGGGCGCGGCTGCAGCGCAGGGCTTACTATCGCGCCGGCTGGTGCGATGCCTACGGTTACCTGCTCGTCGCCACCGGGCGCGCCGAGGTGATGCTTGATCCGATCATGAGTCCCTGGGACTGTGGCCCCTTTCCCCCGATCTTGCAAGAGGCGGGCGGCTATTTCGGGGACTGGGCTGGCAACGTCACCATCCACGGGGAGGAGGCGCTGGCGACGACGCAGGCACTCTTGCCCCAAGTTCTAGATTTGATCAACCAAACTGAGAAACCTAGCTAACAGAAACGGAGGTACGCATGACAACGTGGCCAACACGAGAAGAAGCCCTTGAACTGTTGAAGACCTACACTAAGAACAAGAACCTGATCAAGCACGCGCTGGCGGTGGAGGCGGGGATGCGGGCTTATGCGCGCCGCTTCGGCGAGGACGAGGAGATGTGGGGCGTGGTGGGACTGATCCACGATTTCGAGTACGAGACGTACCCCGATGAGCATCCCGACAAGGGGACTGAGATCCTGCGGGAGATGGAGATGCCGGAGGAACTGATCCGTGGCGTGCAGGCCCACGCGCCGGAGTTGACGGGCGTCACGCCGGAGACGAAGATGGAAAAGGCGATCTACGCTGTGGACGAGCTGACGGGCTTGATCGTGGCGGTGGCGCTGGTGCGTCCCAGCAAGTCGATTCACGACGTCAAGGTCAGCTCCGTGAAGAAGAAGTGGAAGGATAGGAGCTTTGCCCGAGGCGTCAAGCGCGAGGACGTCGAGGAGGGCGCGAAGATGCTGGGCGTGCCGCTGGACGAACACATCGGCGTCGTGCTTGCCGCGATGCAGGAGATCGCCGACGAGCTGGGCCTGGCGGGGAGGAAGTGAGTATGGCACAGGTGGCTTTGTGCTAGATATTGCGTATTTCGTGTTGCGTATTCTCGGTAGAAGCGACAGTGTGTCCTAACCGTGCCACGCCCGGCACCGTGACTTGTGACGTCTGACTCATGATGCGAGTTGATAGGCCCGCTCTGCTTGCGCCGCCAGCATATCCCAGCTGAACCGCTCACGGACGTCGGCGGCGGCCTGGGCGCCCAGGGCCTTTTGCCGGGGCGGATCGTTCAGTAACGCGATGACTGCCTCGGCGAAGGCCATTGTGTTTTCTGGAGGAATCAGTAAGCCTGTCTTGCCATCGTGGATCATGGCCTCGATCTCGCCGACGGCATCTGCAACCACGGGCAGCCCCGCCGCCAGCAGATCGAGCAGCTTCACCGGACACTTGGTGCGGTTGACCAGCGTGTCGTCGAAGGGGTAGAGCGCCACGTCGGCCTGGGCGAAGTGCGCGGGCTGATCGGCGACCGGGACGAAGCCCACGTAGACCAGGTCCGCGTCGTTTGCCTCGGTGATCGCCTCGGTGACGCGCCAGCCGGCCTCCCGCGCCAGGGTCATCAGCCGTTGCTCCTCGTCGAAGAAACCCCGGCCCACGATCCAGAGCCGCACCGTCGGCACGGTCCCGCGCACGCTCTGTACGATCCGCCAGAGCCGCGCCACGTCGAACTCGAAGAAGCGAGTGTAGAGCAGCAGCGTGGGGCGCCCGTCGGGTAATCGCGCCACCGGCGGATGGGGCCAGGCGCTGGCGTTGGGCGCGTAGACGACGCGGGCCGGGTCGCCGCCCTGGGCCCACGTCAGCGTCTGGAGCGCGCGGCTGGCGACGGTGACGGCGTCGGCGTGGCGCAGGCCCCAGCGCTCTTGCCAGGTGAAGACGCGCTTGAGCGGGGCGCCGTAGTCGCGGATTTCGTTCCAGCCGCCCGGTCCCTCCCAATCGTCTGTGTCCACGACGACGGGCGGCGCGCCGGGGCGGTGGTGCAGCGCCCAATGGACGAGGCCGGCGTAGGCCTTGGGCTTGAAGGCGTGGACGACGTCGGGGCGCAGCGTGCGGACGCGCCGCAGGAGACGCTGCGTTAGCCGCAGGTGGAACCAGCCGGGCACGCCGGCGGGCAGCATCACGTTCTCCACACGCACGCCGTCCTCCTGCCACGTGCGCCCGGCGTCCTCGGGGTTCTGCCAGGGCGGCAGCAGCAGCGTCACCTCGTGGCTCCGGCGGACGAGCGCCTTCGCCAGCGGTAGCGCCCGCACGCTCATGGTGCCGCGCGGTCGCAGCCCGAAGGGGCCTACCATGACGATCTTCACGCCGAACCTCCGCCCCATGCCGCCAGAATCTCCCGCACGCACGCGGTCTTCGCCTCAGTGTAAGCGGCCCGGTCGTCGGGGTAGCGCGCGGCGAGCGCTCGTTTGGTTTGCGCGTATGTCTCCAGAAGATCAGGGCGGGCGTGCAGGGCATCGCGGAAGCACAGGTGAATGTCCAGGGCCGGACTTCCCGCCTCAACGATGTGCAGGTGGTGCGTGTGCGGCGTGCCTTTAGAAAAATAGCGGCGGTCAGTGTTCTCCGGGTGATCGTGGAAGACGTAGCCCAGCGGCTGCAGATGGGACGCGTAGAATTCGCCGGAGCGCAATCTAGGCACTGCCACCATTAGATCGATGACGGGCTTGGCGGAGAGGTCGGGCACGGCGGTGCTGCCGACGTGGTGGATCTCCACCGCCAGATCGCCCAGCGCCTCGGAGACGCGCGCCCGTTCGGCCTTGTACCGCGCGGGCCAGGCGGGATCGTAGGGCGAGATCAGCACGCCGCCGTGGAGGTGGCGCCAGATGGCGTCAGCGACCTCGTCGGCGGTCAGGCCGGTGGTGTCAACGGATGTGCCTAGGTCGCCGCGCCGGGCGTTGCGCGCCTGGATCTCCACCAGCTCCCGGTAGCGGTTGAGGTGCCAGCGGCGCTCCGCCGGGTCGCCTTCCCGCCGGCGGATGCGCGCCGCGATCTCGGCGTCATCGGCGACGAGGCGATAGGCGGGCATGGGCATCCCGAACGCCGCGAGCATTTCGCGCAAGTCCGCCAGCGATTCCGGCTCCTCGAAGACGTAGTTGATGACGAAGTTGGGGTAGCCACCCTCGTGGACGTGAAAGTCGATGAGGTGGCGCAGCGTGCGGTAGAGGTACGTGACGCGCTGCTCGTCGTAGATCTCGAAGGGGTGCACGGCGCCGACGTAGTCCCCGTCGAGCATGACAGAGCGTTCGAAGCGCGCGTTCAGTTCCCAGGCGACGGAGGTCTTGCCGACGCCGCAGGGACCGTTGATGATGACGATCATGATTTGATAGCTCTCCCGAAAGGTCAACGGATTTGCCGGATTGAACGGATGGTTGCTTAGCATGCGTTGCAGGTTGAACGTTGTTTTTTTGTCTTGGGCCTGGGTCACGTGTGCAAGCAGCAGTCTCTGTGACGTGACGGTTGGTTGATGGCCCTAGCGTAGCCCACGATATGGGTTTGTCAATCGAAAAGTCCCTCCACTGGAGCCGTACTTTTCGTCGATCAGTGCGCGCTTCCATAGCCAGACGGCGACCTCGGTGCGCGTGGTGAGCGCCAGTTTGCGCAGAATGTTACTCACGTGGGTCTCCACGGTGTGTTTGCTGATGCCCAACGCTTCGGCGATCTGGCCGTTGGTCTTGCCCGTGGCCATCTGCTGGGCGACCTCCTGCTCGCGCTCGGTGAGGCTGTCCCAGCGCTGGCCCACCTCCTCCCGCCAGCGTGCCGGGTCTTCTCCTACGTCTTCCAGAGCCGGCGGACCCTCAACTACACCACCGCGCTCTTCTTGCCGGCAGGGCCCGCCAGGCAGCTCGCTTCCCGCCAGGGGACTCCCGCGCCACCCACAAGTTGAAAATGCCGCAGGGTAACTGCTCGGGTGGGACGCACTTTTGCGCCTGAAAGGGCGGCGGGAAGCACGAAATTCACGGCCTTACCTGTAAAACAAGTGCGTCCCACCTTTCGGCTGAGTAGTTTGACAATGTCAAGTTTCGTTAAAAATGCTCCCCGCCCCCGTCTCGGGGGCGGTTACGCAGGTAGATATGGAATCCGGTTGAATTTCCGGTCATGAGTGCGCGACATCACCCAAGTTCAGTCACACGCAAATGCTGTCGTACACGGAAGACGCCAGCATTACAGTGAATCTAAGCCTACGTTTCGTACTCCTGGGAGCGGTTTCGCGTATGGGGATGGACGTAGATAAAATAGATAAGGGGACCCCCTATGACCCAAAGTCCGAGTAATCCGAACAAGGAGTAGCGGAAAAGAGTCTCGCCAAAGATATCCAGACCTGTCGTCGCCGCTATCACCACGAAGAGTAACCAACCAACAGTTACGCCTCCGAGGTGCCGCCACATGCTCAACTCACGCTCACAGACACTCCTATCCGATGTCATGATAATTTTTCCTCCTGTACAAAACACTTTCCATGAATATGAGCATCTATAGGGTGTGGTTGGGTAAAGCCCAACCACACCCTGCAATATCTCTTCGCTGTTACTTGGCCAGAGCCAAGCCTACGGACAAAAACCCAGTCCATTACATATAGCATTGCAACCGATGAACCCCCCTCCTCCACACACGATACCCCATACTACAGCGCAAATCACAGGGCATGAGGCCCATCCAACCGGCGCACATATAGCATTACAGGCAAAATACCCACCAAGACCACAGCCGCCACCAGCGCCTCGGCCTCGGCGCCGGTGACCCGACCCGGCACCGGCATCCCTTTCTCATTATAGACGAGCGGGGGGTGTTTGCATACTGGTAGCATTACTAGGGTCAAGGAGGGAATAGCTGGCCGTATCCTCAACGCCAACACCCCGGCGGGTTTCCCCACCGGGGTGCTGCGGATATTTCCCTGAGAACAACGGCCAGGCACTTACGTCTATCGATGCGGTGAGTGTCTGGCTCCTGTCTCAGTCGCACTGATTAGTTTTTCGGGGAAAGTCCGAGAGGGAATACCGGCTGATGGCTACCCTTGAAGTCGAGGATGAACCCGTAATAGTCCTGTGGATATGTTGTTTCATCACAGGGCACGAAACGGAATTCATACATCCCTGGTTCCAGGTCGTGGAGTCGGTAATGGTCTCCGGTGGAGAAGGCCTCTACCTCCAAAAGATTTGATCCCCACTCCCGTTGATGGGGCGGCGAAGCTTGAATTTGACAGAAGTCGTGTTCCGTGTAATTGATGAACTTCACAAACGACGGTTGTCTTTGACAACCGCTGCTGAGTAGAAGCCCCAGCAGCAAGATAATTATCGACAGTTTCGATCTCATGTGCTCAAATTCCTCCTCGAAAGAGTACTTCTTCTACGCAAACTCTTTGCATACTCACTTCTGTCACAGACTGTAGGACCAACCGCTGTATTGAGAGCCGTTGCTGGCAGATTTTCCACATAGAAACCAGGCGCACCAACCATAGTAACAAGAAGCATAGCCATCTAAACCCAAATGAGCTACGATGTGAAGTTGGTTATTGCCATTTGAAGAGTATACTCTCAAATCGTCAGTCTGCGAGTATGGAACGGGTTCAAAGGCGATATAGGTGCTGGTTTCGCTGCAACCATGACCAAGAACGTCGCTCACTCCAGCAATGGGGCCAGTACCACCTGAAATACGGGGGCTGATACGTCCGTAAATGTAGACCTGAATACTTGGGTCACTCTGGGTTAGCCAATCAGGAACTCTCTCCGGGCTTACAAAATCGTACAGGTTGAAGAGGTCTTCGTGTTCGTGTCGTTCCAGATTCTCATGAGGGGGAATCGGATTTGCGGAAACTGTTAGTGGGGTCAGCAACATTACCACCATTACTACAACCAAGCTTACAGCCATCCAGCGACGTTTCACGATTTACCTCCCTTTCGTGTGATTGGATTTTTGTGCACCGGACCACGCGGCGACACTATCCAGTCTATCACAGCGCGAGGGGCGTTGTCAATCCTGGAAATCCACCATTTTTCTGTGGTAAATTCCCACGTAGAAGCGCTACTTTCCTCTTTCTTCTGGTGGATTTCCACCAGAAACGCCTCCTGAGCGTGGCCCGTCAGGATCAGCGCCACCGTCTTTGGATACCCGGCGCGCACCCAACGCTTGATGTCGGCGGGCCTGGGGCTGGGGCTGGGCATGACCAGATCCAGCAGCAGCATATCCGGGCGCAGCGCGGCGACGAGGTCTCTCGCCTCCGCGCCGTCGCCGGCTTCTTCCACTTACTTGGCCCTCTCCCGGTGAAATCACCCCCGAGATTTACTCGCGTGCGATGACCAGCAGATCCTCAGGCCCAAAGACGTGCTTCGTAGTAAAGGCAACCCAACG
>DAOTUH010000345.1:0-2751 GCA_034437255.1 Anaerolineae bacterium | reverse complement strand
TGTCCACGTAGTTGACGCCGTGGTCGATGGCGTAACGGATCATGCGCGTCGCCAACGGCTCGTCGATGTGCTTGGGATCGTCGTCGGTGGTGGGCAGGCGCATGGCGCCGAAACCCAGCGCCGAGGGTTTCCAATCCAGGTGTCCAAAGGTTCGGTATTGCATGGGGCCTCCTCAAGCATATAGGGGTGGGTTACTATCCTCATCTTCTAGCATATCACGGAACAAACTCAGCGCCAATTATCGCGTCGCCGTACGGTTACGAAGCATCCACCATAAGAAATCCTCTGCACTATCTACGACCATCTTATAAACAGGCAAAATTGATGATAATTCCATCATAACGAGAAAGAACCTCGTTGACAATGAGTGTATCCCATGATATACTTTTAATATATCTTTATAGAGTGATTTCTTCTCTTATTATTTAAAAAGGAGCCGCCATGTTAATTCGTTTTCATGTCAGCAATTTTCTTTCCTTTAACGAAAAAGTTGAGCTCTCGCTCATTCCCGGTAGAGCGAGGAAACATCCCGATCATATCTATGAGATGAGCTCAGGATGCGGTCTTAAGACCTTGCGTGCTGCGATCATCTATGGAGCGAATGCGTCGGGCAAGTCCAATCTGGTCAAAGCAATGGACTTCGCCCGAACCTTTGTGTTGATGGGAACGCAAATCAGAGAAGCGATTCCTCGCACGCCTTTCAAGTTGTGCGAAGGAGGTACATCCAGAGTCTCCAAATTCGAGTTCGAACTGCAGCAACGTGAGCGCTGCTACGCCTATGGCTTTGAGATTGACAATCAGCGTGTCCATGTGGAGTGGCTGTATGAAATCAAGAAGACTACAGAGGTCATGTTATTCGAACGGGCAACGTCGTCTGAGGGCAAGACTTCCATAACATTCGGTAAAGTCGATGTTGCAGGTCGCAAAGAAGAGGAATTCCTTCAATTTGTTGCTATGGGGACCCGCCCTAATCAGCTGTTTCTCACCGAGAGCATGGAGCGGGATGTCAAGCACTTTGCCGATGTGTATCAATGGTTTGCTGAGAACCTGGTGATTATCTACCCGCACTCCCAGTTGTTGCCTTTAGCGATTGCTATACAAGATCGTGACTTCGGTGTTATGATGGCGAGGAGCTTGGAGCAGTTGGGCACCGGCATTCGCGGCTTCAAGTTGATAGACGTGCACTCTGAACGTGTGTTCCCGGAGACCTTGCGCAGAGACCTGAGAGAAAAAGTCTCCTCAACGGGCGAACACGTTCTAGTGACTACGCCAGATGGCGGGCGTTATATGGTTGAGTTTTCCAATGGGGAAATGAGCGCAAAGAAGTTGAAGTTCAAGCACAGGATGGCGGATTGTGAAGAAGACGTGCTGCTGGAGATGGAAGAAGAGTCAGATGGCACCCGGCGTCTTCTGGATCTGCTGCCTACGTTTGGGAACTGGACTCAGAGAAATCAAGTGGTGATTATAGACGAACTTGATCGAAGCCTTCACCCTCAATTAAGTTACAAGCTACTGAGATTGTTCTTTGAAGATTCATCCAACGAGAGCCAACTTATCGCGACAACCCATGAGGAACATTTACTTGATCTCGAATTGTTGCGGCGGGATGAAATTTGGTTTATCGAGAAGGATCAATCGGGGGCTTCGCAGCTATATTCTTTGGAGGAATTTGCTCCTCGTTACGACAAAGATATCGAAAAAGGATATCTGATGGGCCGCTTCGGGGCGATTCCAGTTTTTGGAAACCTCTCCTTTGCCGGGTGACCAGGATCATGTCTCCCAAGAGAACATTTCGTCCGAGGACACGCCGAAGTGGGGTTCGTGATCCGAAACTGATCATCATTGCTACAGAAGGCACGAACACCGAACCGATGTATTTTAATGACATGGCTTCACCACAATATTTCTACAATCCTAGGATTCATGTTGAGGTTTTGGAGAGAGAAGATACGGCCTCTGCACCTGAGTATGTCATACGCATGCTCGACGAATTTCGTAGCCACTACAAGCTCAAAGCAGGCGTAGACGAGTTATGGCTGGTTGTAGACACCGATCGCTGGGGAGATGCAAAGCTCTCCACAATCGGGACGCTATGTCAGCAGAAAGACTATCAGATAGCGGTGAGTAACCCCTGCTTTGAGCTATGGCTTTTGCTTCACCATCGATCCCTGGATGACTATCCCAGTGAGACCCTGGACGAGTTTAGGGCAAACCGCAGGATTGGAAGCCGTACTCGACTTGAGATAGAGCTGGTCAAATTGCTTGGGGAGTATAGCAAATCCTCACTCAGAACGGAGGATTTTCTGCCGTACATAAGAGACGCCATTGAACGCGCACGCGCTTTGGATACGCAGCCAGAGCATCGTTGGCCCAATGATCTTGGATCGAGAGTTTATCTGGTTGTGGAACGGATCATGGAACGTCATCCAAGTGTCGGGTAGCCCATTCTGTGCAATTAACAACTGCCTTGTGTCTCTAACGTATAAGGCAGTTCATAGTACCTACTTCAACGCCTCCTCGCCCTCGAAGGAGCGGTAGGGTGTGAGAATCTTCAGCACCTCTCGATCTTCTACCGTCGTTTCCCGCGTCACCATCCGTGTTAGCAGCTCGCCCAGGCCCGGTCCCAGCATGAAGCCCTGCCCGCACATGCCGATAGCCATGAGGTAGCCCGCGACCTCCCGCGCCCAGCCCACCAGCGGCGAGCCGTCGGGCGTCATGGGATAGAGGCCGCGCCACGTCCGCCGCACGCGG
>DAOTUH010000344.1:0-5213 GCA_034437255.1 Anaerolineae bacterium | reverse complement strand
GCCTGTGCAGAGTGAGGTGCTCTTTATGCACCCCCCGTCACAGGCCACGTGGGAGCTCACGCTGCCGGTGACCCCGACGGCGATTGCGTTTTGGATGGGCCTGGCGCCGCAGGCCGAGACGTGGTGGGGCGACGGCGTCACGTTTCGCGTGCTGGTGGATGGCACGGAAGTGTTCGCGCACCACTTGACCGCGGAGCAAGCCCAAGCGGGTTGGCGACCCGGACACGCGGACCTGAGCGCCTGGGCCGGGCGGACGGTGCGCTTGACGCTGGCGACGGGTCCGGGACCCGACGGGGATGGCGCCGGGGACTGGGCCGGGTGGGGCCATGTGTGGATGCTCGGAGCGGCTGAGGCGCCTTACGTAGCGGTTGCTCCGGCGTGGCGGGCTGTGGCGGCGTGGGAGAAGGGCGGGTTTACGCGAGAGGCATATTTTCGTGTGGTTGAAGGTCAATAAGTTCGTAACATTCTGGGCTTGCTTCTTATCTTGAGAGTCAGAGTAGGCCCTGGATTCGGGCGTTAATCTTGTCGTGATAGCTGATCTGCTAAGAGTTCACAGCTGAATAATGGATATTTATTGAGATTACGGGCATGGTTCATTCGGACTAAAAACTCCTTTACAAGTTCGGTGAGTTAAGAGGCGCGTTCGGTGGCTCAAAATGACGAAAACTAATCACTTTGGCTCACAAAACACCATTTCTACGGATTTGGCCTTGTTTTTGGAGTCCTCTGCTGTTCAAAGGTGTAAAGGAGTTTCTGCTCCCTAGGAAGCCAAAATGAACCATGCCAAATTACGATATAATACCAATTGTCTGATGAAGCAGCATGATCTATTCTGCCTCTATGGGAGCAAAAGCATACCGGACATTTCGCTGGACAAATGGTATAAGGTACAACACACTTACGCTTATCTGGCTATGCTGGTTCATACTAATACCGTAATTTCAGAGTTTGTATGCTAACAGAGAAATCCTGTAATCCATGCTTGCTAATTAGAATGTGATAATTATTGAGTTACGGTTCTAATATTTGTAGAGAGTTGCATTGCGACGGAGGAAAGTGAGGGTGAAGTGGTTCTTGTCGGCCGTGCGACTGTGCCGAAGCATTCGGTGTGCCCGCGCAAAACGGTGAACACATTGGTGACCGAAACCTTGGAAGGATGTTGGGCGTATTCAAGATCTTTCTAGTGCATTGGTGGCAACAGCACGAAGTGGTATGAACAAGTGTAGAAAAAAGCCCTTTTAATAAACCGGGAGGGAAGTATGGTGACGCAAGATGATCTTATAGGACAGACATTGGGTCAGTACCAGATCCTTGATGAGCTGGGACGTGGAGGCATGGCTATGGTTTACAAGGCCTGGCAGCCTTCATTACGCCGCTACGTTGCCATCAAGGTGATGTTATCTAGTTGGTTAAATGATCGCGAGTTTGTCCAACGCTTCCAACAAGAGGCTATCGTAGCTGCCAACTTAAATCATCCTAACATCGTGACTATCTACGAAGTTACGCAACAGGAGGGGCACTTTTTTATCGCTATGGAGTATGTTGAGGGCCAATCGTTAGAGGAACTCATCCTCTCTGAAGGTAGACTAGATATGGAGCGAGTTATCCATATCTTGAGTCAGGTTGCCGATGCGCTCGATTATGCGCATAAGCGAAAATTCGTGCACCGGGATATTAAGCCCGCCAACATTTTGATTACGCCGGAGGATAAAGTTGTTATCTCTGATTTTGGGATCGCCAAGGCGCTTGAGGGATCGGGGGCCACGGCCAAGCTGACCTCTGCCGGTACGGTTGTTGGTTCACCGGCTTATATGTCTCCAGAGCAAATTATCGGACAAAATATCGATTATCGCACAGATCTGTACTCGTTAGGTATTGTCACCTATGAGATGTTAAGTGGACATGCGCCGTTTGATGGCTCCACGACGGCGCTGTTATATGCACAGGTAAATACGTCGCCACCCAGTGTTGCTCAGCTTACTCCTGACCTGCCGTCTCATGTTGAGCCGTGTCTGATGCGCATGTTGGTGAAACAACCTCAGCAGCGCTATCCTACGGCTACAGCCTTTGTCGAAGCGCTGGAGAAAGGAGATGCACAAGCCGCGGCTGCTTTTCAGCAGGGGAAGACGGCTGTTGCGCCTGTTTCACCGTGGAATGGGACAGAAGTATTGCCGGCGAATGCTGATGCCTATCCATCGGCTCAGGAGACAGGCGGATATGGTACAGGACCGCCGTCAGCGCCTCCGGAGAATGTATATCCAGTAGCTGGCGCGCCGACCTTCGCTCAAATGACCGGTGAACCTGCGGAAAAGCGTAAACCCACTGTGATTATCGCTGCACTGATGGCGCTGGGGATTCTTCTCTTGGGCGGTGCTGTCGCCGTCTATTTCCTCTTCTTGCGTCCTCCTAATATCACTGCGCTTCTTGAAGAAGCACACACTCATCAGAATTCGGAAGAGTATACGAAAGCTATAGAGATTTATCGGGATATATTGGAGGAGGACAGAAATCTCGAAGCTCTACAAGGTATGGGATCGGTTTATGCGGAACAGGGACAATGGCGTCAGGCAGCAGATTGGTATGAGAAGTGGACACAAGAAGTGCCGGATGACGTTGAGGCGCGGTTGGCGTTGGGTGAGGCCTACTATGCATTGGAGGAATATGTGGGGGCGGTGGAACAGTTTGAGCGGGTTATCGAGCTCGATAGCGAGAGACTTGAGGTATACGAGTTGCTGGGATGGTCGCACTATCACTTGGGGGATTACGCCGAGGCGGCGGAATCTTTCACGCGAGCGCTGGAAGCGGAAGAGACGGCAGAGATTTATAGAGGGCTGGCAGCCAGTTTTTATCGCTTAGAGGATTATGAACCAGCCCTGGAATCTTACCAGGCGGCAGTAGATCTTGATCCTCAAGATGCCAATTCTCAGAGGCACGTAGGCTGGTCGTTTTTCTATCTACAACGCTACGAAGAAGCAGTTCCTGCCTTTTCCAAGGCTCTGGAGATAAAAGAGACTGCGGAGGCTTATAAAGGACTCGCGGGTAGTTTTTACCGTTTAGAGGATTACGAATCGGCGCTGGAGGCCTATCGTGAGGTGGTAGGTCTTGATCCTCAAGATGTTTATTCTCAGGGACAGATAGGTTGGTCGCTGTTCTATCTACAACGTTATGGGGAAGCAATCCGCGCCTTTTCCAAAGCGCTAGATATGGAAGAGACGGCGAATGCTTATAGAGGGTTGGCAGCTAGCTTTTACCGTCTAGAGGATTACGAATCGGCGCTGGGAGCCTATCGGGAGGCAGTGGCTCTTGATCCTCAAGATGCTAATTCTCAAAAACAGATAGGTTGGTCGTTGTTCTATCTACAACGCTATGAGGAAGCCGTAACTGCTTTTTCCAAGGCACTGGAATTGGAAGAGACGGCAGGTACTTATAGAGGATTGGCAGGCAGTTTCTATCTTTTGGAGGATTACGAATCGGCTCTAGAAGCCTATCAAACATTTAGTACCCTGGAACCAGATGACGCTCACGCTCATGCACGGATTGGCTGGTGTTACGTTTATTTGGATGACTGTGAGAATGCTAAGATCAGTTTTCAAAGAGCGTTAGAGATCAATGCAGATATGGAATCGGCTGAAGAGGGATTGAGACGCTGTCCCTAAAGTATCAATTGTTCGAAACGCACGCAGGATAACAACTACTCAGTTTGTGAGTATCATGCGAAAGGTCACTTTTGTCTTTGTTATAGTGATTGTCTCTCTACTTTATGCAAAAGACGCAGGGGGGCAACTACTTAGTAACATAGGTTGGGTTATCGGTGCCCATAGATGGCAGAGGGTTTCCAATCGGCAACTACCTGTTGCTGTAGCTCCTGAAAATCTCTTCGAGCAAGCATTATTGTGGGATCCGCGCCTGGTGGGGGCAAAACGGGGCCTGGGATTTGTGCATTGGCATGGTGGCGAAGATGCGCAAGCTTTGAATTTGTGGCGGGAAGCTGGTTGGGAAGCTGACGATTACGTGCAATTCGCACAAATCTCTCACGAGATGTCTGAATCTTTCCGCTGGTATTGGCTAGCCGAACTCATTGAGCCAACCTATCCAGAACTGTGGCTTCATGTTGGTCAAATCTGTCAGCGTGATCCCCTTGCGGATAATATATGCACCCGTTTTCTGGTTTTCAATCAATTCAACTGGCTGGTGGATCCTGAGTTCGCTTTTGACCAGGCATCTTGGCGCTTCAATCGTCGTGAGGGAGCCGAGTATACCATCACGACGTGTCCGGGAGCGCTAGACAAAAAGTGCGCTAGGGTGGAAATCTATGAGGTAACTTCTCCTCATGGCACAGGTTGGTTGCAATGTCTCACTTTAAAGCCGGGACAAAGGTATCGTTTCTCTGCCTGGATCAAGGTCGAAACAGAGGGTGAGTGGATTGCGCTCTACTATCAGGGTGGTAGAGATGGCGATCCGCACGGTATCAAGCTGAGCGAATATCACGAGGGCGCGCAAGATTGGACCTTTTTCGATCAGGAATTCGTAGCGCCGGAATTTGATGATCATCGGGCTTGTTTTCACCCCCTGCGATTGTTGGATGTGGGCAGCGCGTGGTTTCATTCTGCAGCGTTGCGATTGGTGGAGTGATAAGCAGTGAGAGAGAATCAAATTGCGGAGCAAAAGCCCGATAGCCAAGAGGCGACACTATCTAGAGAGCGTAGTTTAAAGAAGCAATTCTTGCCCAATCTGCTTGGTAACGGTGGTGTATTCGTCCTGAATATTCTCATCGGGCTATGGTATACGCCCTATCTTATCCGTAATCTTGGTGTTGCTGCTTACGGCCTTGTCCCGTTGGCCAATTCCCTGACTTCATACTTGAGTCTTATCAACTTATCTATCAATGGGGCAGCAGGAAGGTTCCTGACCCTTGATTTGGAGAGGGAGGATTTCACATCCGCTAACCGGACCTTCAACACGGTATTGGTGGGGAACACCGCTTTGGCGGCGTTGACGTTACCCTTTGTGGTTGGGCTTGTACTGCTCTCCCCGCGCTGGTTCGATATCCCCCCCGGTCATGAGCGTCACGCGCAGTGGCTCTTTGCGGCTACGTTGTTCTCTTACTTGATCACGATGGTCCAGAGCAGTTTTTCGGTTTCTTCCTGGGCCCGAAATCGTTTCGACCTCCGCAACGCGGTGATTGCCGTTGATCGTATCACGCGGGTGGGGAT
>DAOTUH010000343.1:0-2870 GCA_034437255.1 Anaerolineae bacterium | reverse complement strand
CTGCTGCGTGAACAGGGCCACGACCTGCCCAAGATGGACTTCAACCACGGCGATTGCTACGAACTTGGCGACGATCTGCCCACGCTGATGATCTCCTACCATCCCAGCCAGCAGAACACGCGCACGGGCGTCTTGACATTGGACATGTTCGACGCGGTCTTTGACCGGATCCATGCGTTGTTGGATGGGGAGACGTGTTAGCATAGGTGAACTTGGGAGGGAACGTGTTGCGTGGTGCGTGTTACGTGATGATCAGAATGCCAGTGTAGCGTTCTTCGACATAGGCCACCTTTTCTAAGTAGGCCAGAAAAAGTATGTTAACAAATGCTCGGAGCCCCCGTCTCGGGGACTAGGAGCAGAGGGTGAATAAGGCTAATGGTATCTGTTTAGTCTTCTGAGGTGCGACGCACTTTCGCTGACGTTCACAAGCCGGGGACTCCTAGACCATGCTCGGAGAACCTTGTAGCGCGGTTTGCTTCGAGCCGTAAGTGCGTTGCACTTGGACGCTCACAAACCTAAACGGTTGCGGCTAATGTAAAGAAACTTTTATGGACGTACTTAGATGCCTATCGCATCACCTGGTACCAGCGTCTGACAAAGACATTGTCTTATGAAGGCATACGCAACACGCACCACGCACCACGCAACACGCACCACGCATCACGCATCACGAAACACGCATCACGCATCACGAAACACGCAACACGCAACACGCAACACGCAACACGCATCACGCACCACACGATTCAGGGATGGAAGATACAAAAGTCACCAATGTTAGCAGGTATTGTATGACCCTCATCGCTATGGTCGGATTGCCCGGCACCGGCAAGAGCACGGTGGCCCGCGCGCTCGCCGAGGCGCTGCCCGCTGTCGTGCTCGACAAAGACCGTGTGCGCGCTGTGCTCTTCTCCTCTGCCGTCGACTATTCGGCGGCGCAGAACGACTTCTGCCTAAGCATAATTTATCAGACAGCGGCCTTTCTGCTCCGACGAGATCCAAGTCGCGCCGTGATCATCGACGGGCGGACCTTTGCCACACAGGCCCGGCGCATGGCACTGCGAGAGGCGGCTTCGGAGATGGGCGCTGTGCTGCATATCATCGAGTGCGTCTGCGCCGAGGCGACGGCGCTGGCGCGTCTGGCCCATGACGCCGCAACCGGCGCTCACCCCGCCGCCGACCGCGACGCCGCGCTCTATCGCCGGGTCAAGGCGCGCTGGGAGCCTATCCCCGCGCCCAAACTGGTGGTCGATACCGACGTGCCGCTGGAGACGTGCGTGGCACGCTGCACGAATTATTTGAAGGAGGTGTGACGTGGCCCGCAAGCAACTTCGCATCCAGGGGTTGGTCAAAGCCATGCGCTGGGCGCGGGAGCGCCTCAAGGCCGGCATCCCGCCGCCAGAGGCCGATGCTTTCCGCGCTCGCGTACGGGAGACCACCGCCCAGGTCGATGCCATCTGTCAGAAATACGGTGTCGCGCCCTCTGACTTACCCACGCCCTCTTACCGCGCCTATCGTTTCCTCAAAAACCTGGATCTGGACAATCTGCCCATCGACGAAGACGCGCCGGAGAAGTTGACGCGAGTGCGCATCAGTGGACTGGTCGCCATCAGCAATGACCTGCACGCTGCTTTTGCGGCTGCAGCACAGCCGGAGAAGGGCGCTCCCGTTACCTTTTCTGTGGACGAGGCGCAGGTGCAGCAGTGGCTGGAACGGCTGCAGGATCTGGTCACAGAGACAGAACGCCTCTGTGAGGAACAAGGCGGCACACCGGGCGATCTGCCGGTCCGCTCGCGGCGCGTCTACCAGTGGCTGACCTTTCTGAGCGAACCCGCCAATCTCATGGCGCACCTGGGCACAGTGGCGCGCTTGCTGGCGGCACAGAGGCCCTGGTGCGGACGGCGGGTGCCCAAGGCGCGCCGCAAGCTGGCCTTCGAGCCGTCGCTGGCGTACACGTCATCGCTCTATCGCGCCTATCCCCGTGAGGAGACGCTGGTGGTCACGGTGCACGAGGGCTTTGTCGGCGCGCCCGATGCTGTCATTAAAGCGCTGGTCTGTGCGGCGCTGCTGGGCGACGTCGGCGCTGATCATCGCAACGTCATGCGCCGCTATGCCGAATCCGACGCTTTTGCCGAGGTGGTGGAGGCGCTGGAGATGGCGACCGTGGAGGCACTCGATCAGCCGGAGGGGCGTCACTACGATCTGGACGAGGTCTTCGCGCGGGTGAACGCTGAGTACTTCGATGGCGCGCTTCCCCGACCGCGTCTCACCTGGAACAGGACCTTAACCCACCGTAAGCTGGGCCACTACCACTTCCCCACGGACACCGTCTTGATCAGCATCACGCTGGACTCGTCCGATGTGCCCGCTTACGTGGTCGAGTTCGTCATGTACCACGAGCTGCTCCACAAGCAGATGGGCTTCAACGTGGTGAACGGGCGGCGCTATGCGCATACATCGGAATTTCGAGAAGCGGAGCGTCGCTTTGCTCGTTACGAGGAAGCCAAGGCCTTCGAGCAGCGCCTGGGCGCGGGTATGCAGCGGCTCTGACGAAGGTCTCTCACGAATCTGTGAGCCACGCTGCAGCCTGAAGCAGAAGTTGCTGGTACCTAGGATGCTCCCAGACCGCAGGTCCGTGTCCCGGCGCGACGTACGCCACGCGCCCGCTGCCTTCCTCGCGCGTCCAGACCATGGGATGGGCGACGCCGCGATCCACGGCGACCATGTGTACCTGTATGTCCTCCGTGGTGCGGTGGACGTAGAGCTCGTCTTCGACGGTAAAGGCTGCGACGTCACGGATGACGGGATGCGTTTGGGCCATCGGCGTGACGCTGAAGGCGAACTGCGGCGGATGCGAGTTAAACGTGCCC
>DAOTUH010000342.1:0-3128 GCA_034437255.1 Anaerolineae bacterium | reverse complement strand
CGTGATCGGCGATATGTCCAGCTTTATCGACGACTCCATTCAGTTCTACTTCGACCAACTCTCCCCTGGCACCATCGCCGAAGGCGCGACGCTCCACTTCCGGCGGATCGAGACCCGCTTCCGCTGCCGTAAGTGCGGCACGGAATTCAGCCCGGATCGGCTGGACTGGCGCTGCCCGGAGTGCGGCGCCATGGGCGGCGAGGTCATCGCCGGCAAGGAGTTCTACGTCGAAAGTATTGAAGTGGTATGACAAATGCGATTTGAAGGCGGATCATGAACGGCGCGGCGCCCAGGCGGGATCAGACAGAAACCCCGGATCGGCTCAAGATCGGGATCGCGCTGAGTGAGCTGTTGCTCATTGGGCTTTGGGCGCTCTGGGTGGGCCGCGCCTATCTCAACTTCGACCCGACGGTCTGGCCCTCCGGTCGGGAGCTGGGCATGGTGATACGAACCCACTACATCTGGACCCTGCTCTCGCGCTGCGGCGACTGCGTCTTGTGGAACGGCTTCATCAACGGCGGTGCGCCCGCGTTCGCCGAACTCCAGGGTGCGGTACTGCATCCTTTGGTGATCCTCGCCACGATGATCTGGGGCGGCATCAACGGGACCAAAGTCGTGCTGCTCGGCAGTCTGGTGATGGCGGGCTGGGCGCAGTGGTGGCTGGCGCGCGTGATGGGCCTCGGCCGATTGGCGCGTCTCTGGTCCGCCGCCGGGGCCGTGGTGGGTGGGCACCTTGCCGGTCGGATGGAACACGGTGTGGTCGGATTGGTGCTCTCCACGGCTGCTTGCAGCCTGGTCATCCCGCCGCTGTGGGACTGGGTTAGCACCGGGCGTCGCCGCTCCCTCGTCCTGCTGGCGGTGACGTTGGCCGGCGCGTTACTCTCCGGTCAGACCTACATGCAGCTGGCCCTCGTCCTCACCGTCTTTCCGGCCTTCGTCGTCTTCGCACTTGATCCGCAGCGATCGCGCCGGCGGCTACTGAAGGGCTTGGCGTTTGCTCTGATTCTCGCGATTATGCTGAGTGGTGTTTTCCTGGTGCCGCTGTTACATTTTCTCCCCAACTTCAGCAAAGACCTTGATCCGACCTTTGGCAGTGTGCAGCCGTTGGAATATCTCCCGCTCAATCTGGTGATCCGCGATCTTGGTTACTATTACAGCAGCTGGGCCTTAGATCACTGGCCAATTCCCTATCTTTACCTCTCCTTTATCGGCTGGATTCCGGTCTTGCTGGCATTGGTTCCCCTTCGGCTGGCTCCACGCGCTCGACGGCGAGACCTGCTTACGTTACTGCTGGCGATTCTGCTTGTGTACCTCTGCGCCAGCGCCGTGATCCTGCAGCCCCTGCGCGCCTTTCTGCCGACGGCTATCAGCGGTCTCCGATATGTCACCGTGAGCAGCGGTTTGGCCGTGCCCCTGGTGTTGGCGCTCGCCGCATGGGGGCTGGATCTGGGACTGCAACGGCTAAAGAGACGATGCCCTCTTGCGATCCGATTGCCACAATGGAAACAACCGGTCACCATCTGGCCTCTGTTGGTCGTCCCTGTCCTGATGCACGCCGTGCACATCGCTTATGACTTCGGCCAGACATGGTTATACACGGTGGACATACCCCCCGAGATTTACGCCTTGAGAGACGAACTCCGCACAGCGTCCGCCCAGTGGATCTCGCCACCTTACGGCGAACACGTCTGGACGCCGCCTGCCCTGGACGCGGGGCTGAAGCTGACTCGGGTCGCAGGTCCTTGGCGATGGGAGGGCCGCCACCATCCCCAACCGTACTTGGAACTGAACGAAGGAATCGAACTCACATTGCACAAAAACAGCGAGTACGTCTACGCCGCCGTCACGACAGCGCACGGAACGGTTGCCTGTCCCGCTGAATCGATGGGCGGTCACATCAACGTCGTCTGCGAGACCGACGTGCCGGGTGTCCTGATAGTCAAGGAGAACTATTGGACCGGCTGGCGTGCCTGGCGAGATGGTGAGCCGACACCTTTCGCTGCCAAGCGAGATTGGCTCACGGTTACGGTGCCTGCTGGAGAGCATCACGTCACCTTCCGCTACCGTCCCTGGGACGTGCCGGTGGGGGCCGTGATCACGGGTGTGGGGATGACGCTTTGCGTTCTCCTGTGGCTGTACCCGGTCGCCGCCATACTCGGGTTGGCGACACTGAATCGCTGGGCTGATCAGGGCATAGACCAACGCATTCAAGCCGCTGCTCGGATATACGAACGAGTCCGCACCCTGGATATTGGCGATCAACACATGCTGCGACGTATCGCCTGGCTCCTCAACGGCCTGGCCGGGGTGACGCTCCTGAGCATCCTTGGGCTGCGTCTCTGGGGCGATGCGTCGCCGAATGCCTTTGTTATGCGATACCTGGTCATCCTGTTTTTCGTTATTGCGGGGGCCGGTGTGCTCATCCTGCTGAAATATCGATCTCAGCGGAAGAAGACAAACCGGAGACCATTGAAAAGCGCCGCCGACGAGCGGTCCTAACGTTAATCAAAACTTGACGAAACGCGATTAATTGATAAGATAGTTACCTGAGAAATTGAGGCCTGAGCGCACTGAACTGCCCGTGTCTGGGAGAGCCAACGAGGTTACAGTGGACGTGGCAAAAAGGTCCACTTTCCGTCAGATACTGTTACGCATTGGAGGCGAGTATGAACGAAACTCAGCAACGAGAGAAGAGTCACAAACCTAAAACAGCGTCCGGCAAAGAGATCCCGGTCGTCACAAAGATTCTCAGCGCCAACGATCAGGCGGCGGCGGATAACCGCGCGCACCTGGCGGAACGCGGCGTCTTTTCTGTCAACATCATGGCGTCGCCGGGCGCCGGCAAGACAACGCTGCTACTTGCGACCATCGAGGCGCTGAACGGGCGTACGCGCGTCGGCGTCATTGAGGGCGATGTGGCCTCACAGGTCGATGCTGACAAGATCGCTACAACCGGCATGCCCGTTGTGCAGATCAACACCGGCGGCGGCTGTCACCTCGACGCGCCTATGGTCCACCAGGCGCTCCACAATCTGCCGCTGGACGACCTGGACGTGGTCTTCGTCGAGAACGTCGGCAACCTCATCTGCCCCGTCTCCTTCGACCTGGGCCAGAGCGTCAGCGTCGGC
>DAOTUH010000341.1:0-2760 GCA_034437255.1 Anaerolineae bacterium | reverse complement strand
AACCAGGCCGCCATCGGTAGCGCTACCGCCGAATCGGCCACGGGCAACAACGCTGACCAGGTTACGTCCACGGTCTACGCCACCGGCGGCATCTCGCTGACCATCACCAAGGACGCCCTGGGCGTCGCGGCGGACGAGGTCGAGGTGGAAGACGAGGTGCAGTACCGCGTCGTCATCAGCAACAGCGGCCTCGTCTCCACGCCCTTCACGCTGGAGGACGCAATCCCCGAGGGTGCCGAGTACGTGGACAGCAGCGTCTGGTCGCAGCCATTGGGCGCGGCCTACGTAGATGGCGACAACAAGATTTACTGGGATCACAGCGACGTGCTGACGGCCGGCACGTCGGCCACCGTCACCTTCAAGGCCAAGGTGGTGGCGTGCGGCGGCGTCGACTGCGGCGTCATCCGCAACACAGCCCAGGCGCGCGTGCCCGACGTCTCCTACGTCTGGCAGGCCCAGCGCGACCTGTGGGTCAAGTGCCCCGACCTGGCGGTTAGCGTAGGGGAACGCGATCAAAGCGGCAGGCCCACTTACTTCCACTACGATGGACTGCTGCACGATAACGAGTACCTGTGGGGCTTGACCTATGAGAACATCGACAAGGGCGATCACGTCTCGCTGGCGGCCAGCCCGCACATCACACTGACTTTGACGGGCAACGCCCACTTCGCCACCGGGGCCGCCGACATAGATCCGGACCCCGCGCAGGCCGAGGCCCAGCGCATCATCTGGGAGCTGCCCGAGCTGGCGCCGGGGGAGGCCATCGATGATCCCGCTACCGAGGACGTCCCCTGGTTCACCATCATCCTGAACGGCTACGACAACGACGGCTACACGCTGGAGGCGGAGATAGGGCCGGCCACGGGTGAAGAGTGCGAATCGCAGCGGGCGAACAACACCGACGATGAGAACATCCCGGCCATCACGATGGATTTCCAGAAGAAGGCGCTGATACCGCGGCTCTCGTGGCAGTTCGCCAACGGGCAGCCGACGACGGCCCGGTTCCGGCTGGGCTACAAGTTCTTGCTCAACTATCGCAACTCTTACCCCGCGCAGCCTATGGCTTACGACCTGGAGATCGAGGACGTTTGGCCCGATGACCTGCCGCTCGATTGGCACGATGGGCATCTGGACGGCGTTGGGCAGTGGGACTTCCGCGAGGAGAACGATAAGTTCTATTGGAATGGCGACTCGGTGCTGGAGGGAGCGCGCGGCTGGCTCGATGCCGGCGGTTACCTCTCTCAGACGACCGCGCCACACACCAGGTTCCTCAACACCGCCTGGCTCTCCTTTGCACCGGAGGACGACCGGGATGGCTCCTATCAGGAAAAGGCAGAGGCGGAGGGCGAGGTGCCGTTGCTCCAGCCCGTCATCCTGCGTCCGCAGTCGAGCTTGCAGATGTGCCCCGGAGACACTTTCGACGTCAGAGGCATCGCACAACAAGGGGCCACAGTCAACATCTACCTCAACGGCACGCTCAAGAAGACGGTCTCACCGGACAACCTGGGCATCTTTCACGCCACGCTGACCGCCGACTCTGGCGACAACAAGGTCGAAGTCAGCGCCAGCCACGGCGTCGAGGAGACCGGGCGGGATAGCGTCACCGTGCAGGCGCCGGGCAACCTGCTCTGGTCGGCCTATGGCTCCAACGTGATGGGTACCGTCACCACCGGGCCGCAAAAGGGGCAGATCCTGACCTTCGACATCGACGACCCCTCGGACTTCACAATCCCAGGCGTTTACGGCTTCAACGATATGACCTGGAGCTTCCGCACCTGCGGCTGTCCCGATCCGTCACACACCATGTCCGTCACCGTCAGCGCCGATAACGGGCAGTACACCGACGTGGACACCGCGCCGGGCGACAGCCTGAGCTACGCGGTGACCTTCCTGGATGCCGCCCACGACGTCAGCATCTCGGCCGTCTGCCAGGACCCCGATAATCCCAACCCCAACCCTGACCCAGGAGATGTCCAGGAGAGCGAGGCCGAGGTGCTCATTGACCCCGACGGCTACGTCTTCGACGTGAACAAAGGCGGTCGCTACGATCCCACGATGGGCGGCTCCTTCAACCCGGTGGAGGCCGTCAGCGGCGTCACGGTGACCTGCTACGTCTCGCAGCCTACCTGGGGCGGGTGGATCCCGTGGCCGGCCCACGTCTACAGCCAGACCAACCCGCAGGTAACGGATGACTCCTACCCCGACGGCATCACCACCACAGGCTACTATGCCTTCTACACGCCGCCGGGCCACTACTACCTGGAAATCGAAGGCATTGAGGGCTACCAGCCCTGGCGCAGCCCCGTCGTCGAGGTGGTTGACGAAGTGGTACACGTCAACGTACCATACACGCCGCTGCCGGAGAGCGCCGCCGTCTCCGTCACGCTGACGGCGGACGAGATCAGCAGCCCGGTCGTCACCGTGCCGGTGGGCAGCGCGGTGCAGTGGAACTCAGCCCTGAACGTCACTGACACCATCACCAACCTGGTCCAGTGGGACGAGAACCCGATTTTGCATCCCAAGAGCACGGTGGATCCGCTGTTGAATACGCGCGGCTTCGACGCCGGCCTCCTGCAACCGGGGCGCAGCTACCGGCGGGCCTTTAGCTGGCCGGGAACGTATACGTACACTGTTACTGACGGTACTACCGGTCGCGTGATCGTCACGGGCGAGGAGCCGTATATGTACATCTATCTACCGCTGGTACTGCGGTAATCACAGTGAAGGATTTTGTCATCTTCCGGGGCACTTGGAGCACCC
>DAOTUH010000340.1:0-3564 GCA_034437255.1 Anaerolineae bacterium | reverse complement strand
GCTGCAGAGCAAGGGTATGGAAACTATCATGCAAGTGAACACCCGGGATCGCAATCGCATCGCCCTGCAGGCGGACCTTTTGGCCGCCTATGCCTGCGGCTTCGTTTGCCTTGCTTTCGTCTACGCAGTTTCTACGGTACAGAGGGCGTTTTCACCAGCGGACTCGCTTCGAAATCCCGAAGACCCCCAGCTGCCGCGACTGTCCTGTCCACCTTGAGACTGTACGAGATTTGGACAGGCAAGCTATCCATACCTCAGAGAAGAGGGAATTCTGAAATGCCCCGTATCTGCGTCAAAAATGCTATTGAAGGAACTTGCGGGCCAAAGCCGTCAGTCTGCGGATTGATCAACGGTGGCTCCCGGCGCTTCTGAGAAGAAGTGTACCCTCAAGGTCACCAGCAGTCCCATCATCAACCACGGCGCAAAGGACGCCTTGGAACCCCAGAGCGCGTTATCGATTAGTCCGTGGGCCAGCCACCCGACCAGAGCCGCCGTCCCCCCGACTGCAGCCCGCCCTCGCCATCCATCCTCTTGAGCAAAACATCGAAGAGATTCTCCTCCCAGCCACAGGGTTAACAGCAGGGCAGATAGCATGGCTATGAGACCGGGGATGCCCAAATCCACCCCCACTTGTAGATAGAGGTTGTGCGTGCCGGGGTTCTGCTGCTCATAGAAGGGGTACAATAGGGCAGCCACGTCGTTAAAGGTCCCCATGCCCGCTCCGGTAAAGCAAAAATCATTCATCATCCATAGCGCCGTCCGCCATACTTCCTGACGAAAAGCGAACGTCGATGGATCCGCCGCGCCCTCAACCAGATCCGGCGTGGAACCCAGGTCCGCCGTGACAAACCAGATGCCACCGACCACCACGAGCACCCCAAAGAGAAGCGCCCAGCGACGCCACACTCGCCCGGAAAGCGCCAGCACTGTCACAAAGGAGATCGCCGCGGCGATGTATCCACCTCGAGATTTGGTGAGAACCAACACGCTCCCCAGCAATACCACAATCCCACCCCAGAGTAGGCGCTTTACTAAGATATGCTCTTTAAGAAGGCAGGCGATCGAAAGGGGAAAAAACAGGAGGAGGGCAGAGGCCATAATGTTGGGATGGACCGCGTCCTCAAGGAGGAGGGGAAACAGCTCATAAACCGAAGCGGGTATCAAAACAGACTTGGTGCGGTTCCAATCCACCGCCACAGGCGCCACAGCCGCCAACGCGACGCCGGCAAGGATCAGCGCCACGACTAGCAGCTGCAGGCGTTCTGATGTCCGCGTCCAATTGACCACCGCGTAAAAGATCGCCAATCCGGCAGCCAGGCGCGCCAGCTGGACGCAGGTCACTTCGGGAAAGGGCGTCACCAGAGCAGAGACGCCGCCCATCAGTATCAACAACACCACCGGCCCATCCAGCGGCGTGGGCACCGGTCTGCTATGATCGCCCCAGAAGATCAGGCCAAAGCCAACAAGCGCCACGCCTCCCCAAATCAACCGAGGCGTCAACACGCTCGCGGAGATTACGGCGAGAGTGACCAGCGCCATTCCCAACCAGGATGGGACCTTTACGCCAGTTCGCATGGCCTGGGGACCTTTCCGCTTCTCTGATCTGCTCAATACGCGCCCTTGCCGCGCAGAATCGCCCACGGGGTCTTCAAAAGTATATAAAGATCCAGCCAGAGGGAGTAGTTCTGGATGTAGTAGAGGTCTTCGTCGGTGTGCAGGTGCATCATCTTACTCGAGCGCCCGTTGACCTGCCACCAGCCCGTAATCCCCTGGGGCACGGCAAAGCGCTTGCGCTGCCACGGTTCGTATTCATCCACCAGCCAGGGCAGCTCCGGGCGCGGGCCGATGAGGCTGAGGTCGCCCGCCAGCACGTTGAAGAACTGCGGCAGCTCGTCCAGGCTCCAACGACGGATAAAGCGCCCCACCTTCGTCACCCGGGGATCGTCCTCACACTTGTGGATGACGTTCCCCTCTTCATCTACCTGATTGACCTTGTCCTGCAGCGCCTCGGCGCCCTCCATCATGGAGCGGAACTTGTACATCTCGAAGAGCCGCCCGTTCTCCCCGACGCGTTTCTGCTTGAAGAGCACCGGACCAGGGGAATCCAACTTGATCGCCACAGCGATGACGCCCATCAAGGGTAAAAAGAATAACGTCAGCGCGCCGCCCACCAGCAGATCAAAGAGACGCTTCACCAGCCGCTGGTATTTGTTGAGCGCCGGATCCCGCAGGTTGATCATGGGGATGCCGCCGAAGTCATCCACGGTGGCTCGGTAGAGCGCCAGGCTGAAGTAATCGGGCACGATGCGCACGTTGACGGGCAGCTCGTGCAGGCGCGAGACGACCATGTTCAGGCGGTCATGGGCCTGGGGCGGCAGCGCCAGGATGACGTTATCGACGCCCTCACGTTGCACCACGCGCTCCACATCGTCCAGTGAGCCAAGGATCGGCAGTCCATTGTCGCGCTTGGCCCGGTCGTCGTCAAGATAGCCCGCCAGCGCCAGACCGGCGCTCCGGTATTCGCGGATGAGCGCCGCCACGCGCTGCCCCACCTCTCCGGCTCCGACGATGAGCACGCGCTCGATCTGGCGACTCTCGCCCTGCGTCCGCCCCATCTTCCGCAGCAGGCGGACAACGACACGCCAGAGCAGGAGCAGCAGCCAGGTCAGGCCAAAGGCGTAGAGCACCAGCACCCGCGAGGTGCCTCGATAGGTGAAGAAGAGCATGCCAGCGACACCTAAAGCAAAGAAGAGGGCCGCCAACGTCAGCGTCTGGTACTCGTCGATGGCCTTGTAGCTCCGCTGAGGATCGTAGAGCGAGACGACGAAGGCGACCAGCAACCAAAGAGCCGCCACCAGGGGATAGAGCCAGGGAGATAAAACCTGATTCGCTTCCGTCAGATCTGCACCGTAAGGCAACCAGACCCGCAAACATATCGCCAGGAAGAAGGCGGCGACAACGCCTAACAAATCCATAAAAATAGAAAAGACCAGATAGTTCATGCTGAAGCGCCTGAGCATGGTTCTCCTCCACGAAACGGACACTACATCGTCAGACAAACCTCCATACGATTTTCAAATGACAAATCGGTAAATGACAAATGAGAAAATTGGTCTAACCACAGAGCATGCAGAGGCCTCTACAAACCAGAGGGCACAGGGATTCTTAGGCTTGCTATAACTTTTATCACGATATCCGCCAAAATGCGAAAATAGTTAAACATACTATTACTTTTCTCTCAGCGTTCTCTGTGCTCTCTGTGGTAAATTAGAACAAGGCCCGCAGGCCGCGCCAGACGATCTCCAGTGGGTAGGTTATCTGCCGCCAGCGCGCTTGTCCCCCGGTGAGATCGAAGCGGGTCTGGATCCAACGCCGGCCCGGGAAGAGCCCGCGCCAGAGCACGCCGGGCAGATCGCGGACTCGGTCAATGAGCAGCACGCCCAGGAAGCGCATGCTGCCGGAGACCAGCGCCGCCCGCCCATCCACCGCTTGCTGCACGTAAGGCCGCAGGATCCGCTGCCGCCAGCGCGGCACTCGCAGCGCCTGTAACGCGCGCTCCGGTAC
>DAOTUH010000339.1:0-19906 GCA_034437255.1 Anaerolineae bacterium | reverse complement strand
TGTTTTTGCTATGCTATAGGCGTCAACCCAAGTATAGGAGGTCATAGCATGCAGAAGCAGAGCCAAGAAATGACTCACCTGAAAAAGGTTGTGCCTCACGCGAAGACGCCGCCGACCAAAGGTCGGACAAGCGCCAAGATTTTTAAATTTGCCCTTACTTTTCTGAATAGTAAAGCCAGCCTAGATCAATAAATTTTATCATCTTATGAATTTCCTTTGCATTCTTGACACCTTTGCGTGAGGTTGATGGTTATTTCAGTGCAGTCAACGTTCCGTGTTCGCGCACGCCGGATTTTATCATGTTCGTTACCCGGGTGCAAAGTGTTTTTGGGTCCCTATCGCGGCTCTGGCGATCCGTTCAAAGCGAGGGTGACAGGACCGTGCTCTATACGATCCCCAAGATTGACGCTCTATACGGAGCCGTTATACTTGGGTTGATCGATTTGATACTGCAATAGTGTAATGAAAGTGATTGTCGGTGAATCTGTCAAAACAAACAAGTAATTCAAATAAGACGCATATTGGAGGCTGGCTGGCCTTGCTGATCCTGACGGCGCTCATCCTGAGCGGCGCGTGGTTCTACACCGGGTGGAAGTCCAGCCAACGCATGTTGCCGCAAGGACTGACCATGGGCGGGATGGATATCGGCGGACGGACCCAAAATCAGGCCTTGAATGCGCTGTCAGAAGCATACACCACGCCCATCACCGTCTACTATCGGCAGGAGAGCATGCTGCTGATGCCCGAGATGGTCGAACTGACCCTGGACGTTGAGGCAACGACCGCCAATCTAGACGAGGTGTTGTTGGCCCAGAAAGGCATAGAAGGCTTTCTGCAGTACATATTCGATCAGATCAATCAACGCGACGTGCAGCCCCGGCAAATCAGGCCCATTCTCTCCTATTCCCGTGAGCGCCTGGATGCGTTTCTTAAACGCGTGGCCCAGCAGTACGATCATCCGCCGTTGGCGCCGGTGTCGTTGCCAGAAGCGGAAACGTTTCGTCCCCCTCAACCCGGCACCGAACTGAATTTTGACGCTTCTCGTCCTCTCCTTGTCTCAACGCTGCTCTCCCCGATGGATCACGAGGTCGAGCTCGTCGTCGAGGTGGAACCCATTCCTCAGGCTTCGATGGGGTTCTTGCGCACGGCCTTCGACGAGCGGCTGGCTACGTTCACGGGCGTTGCTGGCATTTACGTCAAGAATTTGGATCGCGGTCAGGAGCTCTGTTATAATTGCAACGTGGCTTTTGCCGGACTGAGCACGTTGAAAATCGGCATCGTCCCTGCGTTTTTCCGACAGATAGATACGCTACCCGATCCCCAGACGACGGCGCTGATCACGGCAACGTTGACGGAGAGCGACAATGCCGCCACCAACCTGTTGCTCGCCGAGATTGGCGCCGGTGATCCCTTCACCGGCGCCCAGGAAGTCACCAATTTCCTCCAGGAACTGGGATTGGCCAATACGTATATGGCCGTGCCCTACGATATGAAGGAAGGCGTGCCGCCGCCCGAGATTGCAACCGCGGCCAACACGCGAACCGATATCAACACCGATCCAGATCCTTACATCCAGACCACGCCGTTGGATATTGGTCTGCTGTTGGAGGCGCTGTACCAGTGTGCGGAAGGCGGCGGGCATCTACGGCTACTCTATCCCCAGGAGATCACGCCGGCAGAGTGTGAAGATACGCTTAACTGGCTGGAGCAGAACGAGATCCACACGCTTCTTCAGGCTGGCATTCCAGAGGAGACGCGGGTGGCACACAAACACGGCTGGGCCGACGATACACACGCAGACGTTGCGCTGGTCTACAGTCCCGGAGCACGATATGTGCTTTCCGTCTTTCTCTATCAACCAGAATGGTTGGTCTGGGAGGAAAGCGCCCCCACCTTCGCCGATATCGGTCGCCTGACTTATCTGTTCTTCAATCCCAACGCCGATATCACAGAGCCGGAGAACTGAAAGTAGCCACGTGTCACGGGCTGCGAGCGCTGGGGGAAATCAACGGATTCAACGGATTTAGCGGATGTGAACAACTCAGCTGGGGCCGGTCTCCTGACCGTGGCCCGCGGGTATTTCGTGTCGCGGATTCCGTTTGGCTGGCATCGCGTCCCACGACACTCCGCCGACTATGAGCGAATCGAATCAACGGATTTAGCGGATTTAGCGGATCTGGCGGATGGAGCCAAAGGACTGAGAGCGGCTATGGTTGCTACGGGGCGGCGGACAGTGTCACCCAGCCCTGTGCGGCTGTCACCGTTTGTCCCTCCGGGCTGAGCGCCCACTGCACAAAATCGCGCACGGCGCCCTGCGGCTCGCCCATCACGACGAGCTCAACGTCACGTACCAACGGGTAGGCACGAGTCTGGAGTGTCTCCGGTGAAGGCGGCACGCCCTCAAGAGCCAGGGAACGCACGCGCCCATCCAGGCGAGCCACGGGGACGTATCCGACAGCCAGCGGACGCTCGCCCACAAACTGCAGCATCGCTTCGGTGTTCGGAGCCAGAATTGCTGTCAACGCCACCGGCAGATCTCCCATGACGCGGTTTTGAAAGAACCGGGCGTCGCCGGAAGCGTCCTCGCGGCTGATCAAGGCCGGACTGCCCGGCAGCCCTCCCAACGATTCCCAGCCTCCCGTCCGCCCTTGGAAGAGATCACGGAGCTGATCCAGCGTCACACCGGGCACCCCGTTCTGCGGATGGACGACAACGGCGAGGCCACCTCGCGCAACAGAGATGCGCCATGTCCGCGTGGACGGCTCGGTGGGAAACCAGGTAACAGCGGCAACGTCCACCTCATCCCGTGTGAGAGCCTGCCAGGCTAATGGATCCGCGCGCTCCAGGGAGACCACCTCAACCGCCGGGGATATGCGCTGATAGGAAGAGACCCACGCGCGAGCCAGTGGCGCCAGCGCATCGGGATATGCAAACCGGACGCTCTCCGGCGTGACGGAGACTGGGACGGTTGTCGGCGTGGGGATCACGGAAGGGGAACTGCACGCCGTCAATGCCAATATTACGATCAGCCCCACTAACCCTGGTGAAGCCTTCTTCATCCTAATACCCCGGTCAACACAGCCAGGCCAAGCAAGGCACAATAGACGGCAAAGGGCCAGAGGCTGCGGCGTCGCACAAAGGCCAACAGCCCTGCAATGGCCGCGTAGCCTGTGACCGCCGATGCCAGAAAGCCCAGCGCCATCACGCCCCAGGATGAGGTGACAACGGCGTTCCCGGTCAGAAGCTTGATAATCTGATAGAGTCCGCTGCCCATGATAATGGGCACCGCCAAGAAGAAGCTAAAGCGGGTCGCGTCCTCGCGCCGGTAGCCCAGGAGCAACCCCGCCGCGATAGTCGAGCCCGACCGGCTCAGGCCAGGGGCCATGGCCAGCGTCTGCGCCAGGCCGATCAACAACGCATCCCGCCAGGAAAGACGGGTCAACCCCTGCTGCTGACGAGCAAGATACTCGGATACCAGCAACAGGGCCGCCGTGCCCAGCAGGAATCCCGCCGCAGCCCGGGGCATGCCGAAAAGATGCTCAAAGAAGTCTTCCAGCAGGAAACCAATGAGCGCCGCCGGGATCGTCGCCAGCACAATGCCCCAGGCCAGACGGGCGTCCGGCTCGTCGAAGGAGCGCTGCCGGAGTCCCCGCCAGCCAGCCACAATCAGAACCCAGATATCACGCCAGAAAAAAGCGACGATGGCAACCATCGTCCCCAGGTGCAGGAGCGTATCCATCATCAAACCCGGATCAGGCCAATTGAGAAGATCCGGGACGATTACCAGATGTCCGGAGCTGCTGATGGGTAAAAATTCAGTGACCCCTTGCAGCACGCCGAGGACCAAAGATTGCAACCATGTCATGTACAACCTCCCGTGGAACGGCTGTCATCATACCAGCCCCAGGCAAAAGGGCAAGATCTCGTTTGTTTTCTGCGGCAGGCCGTCTATACTTCATAGTGGCACAGCAGACTGGCCCGCTCTCAATATCCGCCGTAAGGGCAAAACTATCTTTTTAGTCTTCTGAGGTGCGATGCACTTTCGCCGGAGTTCACGAGTCTGGGATTCCTAAACTATGTTTGGAGAACTTTGTGGCGCGGTTTTTTCGATCCGTAAGTGCGTTGCACCTGGATGCTCACAAATGGTCACGGGCAAAAGAACCTATCATAGCAAGGAGGAGACGATGGTAACTATTGATGTCCAGACTACGGAACATGATGATCATTACGCGACCGAGGTCACCGTCAAAGAGGGACGAAGCCAGACGCGCCACACCGTCACGGTGAAAAAGGCGGATTACCAACGTCTGACCGGCGGGGCGGTCTCACCGGAGGCGTTGGTGAGAGAATCTTTCCGCTTCTTGCTGGAGCGGGAGCCGAAGGAATCCATCCTGCGGCGCTTCGACCTCACCGTCATCAGCCGCTACTTCCCGGAATATGAGCGGGAGATTAAAAAGCGGATCTGACGCCTCCCGGGACGCCAGACGTGGTAGGAAGAATCGCAGAAAGGCCGGTTACTCTCTAGAGGTGAAACGATGAGACGATATAAGATTTGGACCCTCTTGTCTGTTCTGTTAGCGCTGGTGCTTCTGCCCGGTTACAACAGCATCGGATCGGCGGCACCGCCACCCACCACACCAGAGGCCGACTTCGCGCCGGGCGAGCTGTTGATCAAATTCGAATCCGGCGTCAGCGCCCAAAGCGCTACACAGACGCTCAACCGTTACGGGGCCACCAAGATTCGGACTCTTTACGAAAGCCCCATTGAACTGTGGCAGGTGCCCGAGGGGAAAGAGCTGGCCCTGGCTACCCAACTGAGCACGCTGCCCAACGTGGCCCAAGCAGAGCCGAACTACATCGTTCACGCTTTCGATACGATCCCCAACGACCCCTCTTACAACAAACAATGGGCGCACTCGATCATGAACTCGGCCCAGGGCTGGGACGTCACCACCGGCACGGCTGACGTCGTCATCGCCATTCTAGACAGTGGCATCGACGAAACCCATCCCGATTTGGCAGGAAAACTCGTCGCAGGCTACGACTTTGTGGATAACGACAGCAATCCTCACGACCTGAACGGTCACGGCACCCACGTCGCCGGGATCGCGGCTGCCATCACCGACAACGGTACCGGTGTCGCCGGTACGTCCTGGGGCGCCCGCATCATGCCCATCCGCGTACTGAACGCCCAAGGTAGTGGCACAGGCGCAGACATTATTGATGGGATCAATTGGGCTGTAAGCCAGGGAGCTGACGTGATCAACCTGAGCCTAGGCGGAACCGGCTCCAGTCCATTTACGCAAAATACGATCAACAATGCTCACAATCAAGGCGTGTTCATCACGGCAGCTATGGGAAACTGTCGAGAGAAGAAAGAGCCGTATTGCCCGGAAGCCAATCCTACCAACTACCCCGCCGCCTACGATAACGTGATGGCTGTCGCCGCCACCGGCCCAAATGACACCTGGGCCTCGTATTCCCAGTATGGTCCTCACTGCGATATCGCAGCGCCGGGAGGTGACATCCAGACCAGCTGGTCTGAAGGCATTTACAGCACCATGCCAACCTATAACGCCTATCTGATCACGCACTACGGTTATTACAAGAACTACGATTATCTCAATGGCACCTCGCAGGCCACACCCCACGTCGCCGGTCTAGCTGCGTTGGTCCTGTCTGCTGATCCCACGTTGACGCCGGATCAGGTACAAGCGATCATCGAGGCTAACGCAGCTGATCTAGAACCGGCGGGCTGGGACGCGGATTATGGCCATGGGCGGATCGACGTCGGCGCGACGCTGCAAGCGTTCAATATCCCCGGTGCGCCAACGTTGAACCCCATCGCCAATGGGGACGAAGACGGCAATTACGTCGTGCAGTGGACTGCTGATCCGGAAGCCACCACGTACACATTGGAAGAGGACGACAACCTCGACTTCACCTCACCGCAGACGGTCTACAGCGGCAGCAACACCCAACACTCAGTCGCAAATCAACCGGCCGGCACGTGGTACTATCGTGTCAAGGCTTCCAATGGCAACGGCAGCAGCGTGTGGAGCAACATTGAATCGACCTACGTGCGTCCAGCCGCACCGACACTTTCCAACATCCAGAATCCAAGTAGCGAAGATGCCTATACCGTCGATTGGTCAGACGTGACTGGAGCCACAAGCTATATGCTACAAGAGGCGACCTCGGCAGATTTCTCGCCCACGGCAACGATCACCCGGTACGTCGGAAGTGATACCCAGTACGATGTGACCGGCCAACGCGGTGGAACGTGGTACTATCGAGTCCGCGCCCTGGCGTCGGCCGGGAGCAGCCTCTGGAGCAACGTCGTCTCGACAACTGTAGCAGCTCCATCATTGGCGGTGCCTGATCTGGCAGCCATCGACAACGCCGACGAAGATGACACATATCTGATCACCTGGAGCCCGGTACCCAGCGCGACGTCGTACACGCTGGAAGAGAGCGCCGATCGCTACTTCGCTTCCCCCACCCTTATTTATAGTGGGACGATGACGCGAACTACCGTAACGGGGAAAACTGCCGGGAACTGGCACTATCGCGTAAGGGCACATAGTCTCACCGACAATAGTGCCTGGAGCAACATTGAGTCGGCCCACGTCGTTGCCAACATCTATCTGCCATTGGCGATGCGCAACTACACACCACCAGGGGTCTTTATCAACGGTGGTTTTGAGGACGGCGTGAGGGGCTGGGTCGAGTATGCGTCCAATGGCGCCACGCTGATCACCGATGGCCTCCCGCAAGACTTCTTTCCTCACAGTGGACAATGGGCAACATCTCTCGGCGGTGACAATGGTGAAACCTTCTACATTGAGCAGACCGTCACGGTCAGCGGTCAGCGACCCTATTTGAGCTACTGGCGCTGGATCGCGTCCTCCGATCTCTGTAATTCCGATTACGGATACGTCATCGTGGACGGAGCGACCGTCGAATCCTACACGTTATGCACCGATACCGTCACCGATGGCTGGGTCCAGCACATCACAGACATAAGTGAGTATGCCGGTCAAAGGGTAACCGTCCGCTTACAAGCGGTGACAGACCCCATTATTCCCAGCACACTGCTTATCGATGATGTAGCATTCAGCAGTACCGGGCTGACGGCCCAATAAACAAGCGGCGAGGTCGAT
Organism: Anaerolineae bacterium; assembly: GCA_034437255.1. GTDB lineage: Bacteria > Chloroflexota > Anaerolineae > B4-G1 > SLSP01 > G713. The sequence goes on along the minus strand of DAOTUH010000339.1, from coordinate 12,743 downwards.
GAAACACCTAGAAGACCATGAATCCCCACGTCCAAATCCAATTCCGCGCTTGCTACGCTTCGAAGTATGGTATAATGACCCCCGTCGGGGAAGTGTCGGAATGGGCAGACGAGCATGACTTAGGATCATGTGCCGCAAGGCGTGCGGGTTCGACTCCCGCCTTCCCCAACAGCAAAGCCCCGATCACGTGATCGGGGCTTTTTGTTTAAACCTCCGAGGTCTATGAGAGACCTCGGAGGTCTGAAGTGAGCCAATTCAACACTGTCGAATTATCCGTTCAGCGCGTCCATGGCGTTGTGGATGATGCCGCCAAAAGCCTCTACCGTGAGGCTGGCGCCGCCCACCAGCGCGCCGTCGATCTCCGGCATAACGATGAACTCCGCGATGTTGTGCGGCTTGACGCTGCCGCCGTACTGCACGCGGATGGCTTCCGCCGTCTCCTCGTCGTAGAGCTCGCTCAACACGTCTCGGATCGCCTCACGGATAATCGTGTCCGCGTCCTCGGGCGTCGCCGTACGGCCCGTGCCAATGGCCCAGATAGGCTCGTAGGCCAGGGTGAGCTTCTTGGCATCCTCGGCAGAGATATCGGCAAAGGCGCCGTGGATCTGCTTGCTGACGAAATCCACGGTCTCGCCGGCCTCGTTCTGCTCCAGGCTCTCGCCGATACAGACGATGGGTTTGAGCCCGTGGGCCAATGCTGCCTTGAGCCTCTTATTGACCGTCTCGTCGGTCTCGCCGAAGTACTTGCGGCGTTCGGAGTGCCCGATGATGATAAACTCGGCCAGCTCCTTGACCATGGGTGGTGAGATCTCACCGGTATACGCGCCGGCGTCCTCCCAGTACATGTTCTGGGCGCCCACGCCGATGTTGGATCCTTCAAGCGCGTCGCTCACGGCGTCCAAAGCCGTCGCCGTCGGACAGACCGCCATGTCCATATTCTCGACAGCGGCCAGATCGTCCCGCAGCCCCTCGGCCAGCGCTATCGCCTCTTCTACAGTTTTGTGCATCTTCCAGTTGCCAGCAATGAATGGTTTTCGCATGGTATCTCCTTACACAGTCTATCAATCTGGTAGTCTTTTAATCGGATAGCCAATGGCTATTTGCCCCCTGCCCCCTGCCCCCCGTGCCTACTTATCGTCCAACGCTTCCAGGCCGGGCAGTTTCTTGCCTTCCAGCAGACGTAGGCTGGCGCCGCCGCCGGTGGAGACGTGGCTGACTTTATCCGCAACGCCGGCTTTCTGGACCGCCGCACCGGACTCACCGCCACCCACCAGGGTCACAGCATCGATCTCGGCCAAGATTTCGGCGATGGCAAAGGTGCCCTTAGCGAAGTTCGGCATCTCGAAGACGCCCATGGGGCCACCCCAGGCCACCATCTTGGCCTTTTCCAGCTCTTCACGGTAACGCTCGACCGTCTTCGGGCCAATGTCATAGATGGCCCATCCCGATTCTACGCCATTGATGGGCACAACCTTGTGGTTGGCGTCGTTATCAAAGGCGTCTCCCACCACCACATCGACGGGGAGCACAATTTTGTCCGTGTTCTCCTCCAGCAGCGACTGGGCTTCCTCCAGCATATCATCTTCCACGAGAGAATCGCCCACTTTGTATCCCTGAGCCTTAAGGAACGTGTTGGCAATCCCGCCGCCGATGAGCATCTTGTCAGCGCCGCAAGCCAAGATACTGCGCATGGTGGCCAGCTTGTCAGAGACCTTGGCGCCGCCCAACAGCACCACGTACGGGTGGTCGGGGTTCTCGGACGCACGGCCCAGGAACTTCATCTCCTTCTCGATTAGGAAACCGGAGACGGCGGGCAGATAATCCGCCACGCCCACGGTGCTGGCGTGCGCGCGGTGCGCGGTGCCGAAGGCGTCGTTGACGAAAATATCGGCCATATCGGCCATCTGCTTGGCGTACGCCGGATCGTTCTTCTTCTCGCCGGCGTGGAAGCGGGTGTTCTCCAACAACATGACGTCCCCAGGCTCTAGTGTGTCGGCCAGCGCCTTGACCTCAGACCCCACGGTGTCGGGCGCCATGGTCACGGGCTGGTCCAGCAGCTCGCTAAGGCGCTTGGCAACGGGCTTGAGGCTCATCTCTGGCTTGACTTGGGCCTTGGGACGTCCCAGGTGAGACATAAGAATCAGCGACGCGCCCTGCTCCAGGATGTACTCGATGGTCGGCAGCGCGGCCTGGATGCGGGTATCGTCGGTGATCTCGTCTCCATCCAGCGGCACGTTGAAGTCGGCGCGCATGATGACGCGCTTGCCTTTAAGGTCAACATCACGAACAGTCTTCTTGTCCATAGATCCTCCTAGCGGGTAATGTGCTTAATGTAAAGTGAGGGACATCGAAAAGACGATGTCCCTCATTGTCATCTCAAACTGATCCTTAGAAGCCGAACTGCTTGGCGACCCGTACGCCTTCGCGGATCATCTGCTTGGTGAAGCCCCACTCATTGTCGTACCAGGCCATAATCTTGATCAGGTTGCCGTCCACAACGCGGGTCATCTCCAGATCCGCCAGCGAGGCGTAGGAAAGCCCGACGATATCGGAGGAGACCAGGGGTTCCTCGGTGACGCCGAAGATACCCTTGTACTTCTCGGTCTCAGCCTCTTCCTTGAGGATGGCGTTGACCTCTTCGACCGTGGTGTCCTTTTCCGTCAGGAAGACCAGATCGCTAATAGAGCCGACGGGGATAGGCGCGCGCACGGCGACACCGTCGAATTTGCCCTCATATTGGGGCAGCACGCGCGTGGTGGCGATGGCGGCGCCGGTGGTGGTGGGCACGAAGTTGGCGGCGGCGGCGCGACCACGGCGGATCTTGCTACTGGGCCCGTCCACGATGGCCTGGGTTGAGGTGTACGCGTGAATCGTCGTCAGCAGCGCTTTCTGGATCCCCAGACGGCGACCGATGATTTCGACCACGGGCGTGATGGAGTTGGTGGTGCAGCTGGCGCAGGAGTGGAGCTTGGCGCCTTCTTCCGGCACGTTGACACTGTGGACGACGGTGGGCACACCATTCCCCTTGGCGGGCGCCGAGAGGATCACGTATTTGGCACCGGCTTCCTCGTGCTTCTGCATGCCCTCCAGCGTGCGGAAGAAACCCGTGCACTCAAAGGCGATATCGACCTTCAGCTCGGCCCAAGGCAACTCCGCAGGGTCACGCTTCTGTAGGAACTGAATGCGGGTGCCATCGACGACCAACTCATCACCCTCGAGCGACACGTCCTTGTCATAGCGACCATAGGCCGTATCGTACTTCAGCAGATAGACGAGATTGTCGCGCGGAGCGATGTCATTGATCGCCACCAAATCCAGCTCGGGCGTATCCATGATGATTTTGAGCGCAGCGCGCCCAATTCTGCCTAAACCGTTGATTGCTACCTTAGCCATGCTTTTGCCTCCTTAAGTGTGAGTAGTTTGACCTGTTACTAAGCGCTGCCTCATAGAGTCTACGCAGGCAACGTTATACACGGATTCACGTCATAGAAGTCTCATAATCGCGTCGGCTAATTTCCGACTGTCGTGTTGCCAGGGCTTCTCGTTCGATGTCAAATCCGCCTGCACCGTGCTCACTGCCTCGCGTTTGCACAGTGTCGGCTGAACCCAGATCATGTTCTTCGGCAAGACGGCATCCGGCGAAATGGTGTTGATCACCACTGCGTCAAAGAGGCCGGGTTCCACGTGCGTCTCCAGCGCCTGGACGTGATGCTCCGCCGTGTACCCATCGGTCTCGCCGGGCTGCGTCGCCACGTTGCAGACGTAGACCTTGACAGCCTGACTGGCCCGGATGGCCTGCTCAATTTCGGGCACCAGCAAGTTGGGCATGATGCTGGTGTAGAGGCTTCCCGGCCCAATAACGATCATATCGGCGGTGAGAATGGCCTGCACCGCGCTGGGATAGGCCTGCGGATTAGCAGGCTCAAGAAGCACACGGAGAATCTTGCCGCCGGCCTTTGGGATCTGAGATTCCCCACGCACACGAAGCGGTGTCCCGTCCTCCAGCCGCACGTCGGCCGCCAACATGACGGCAGCCAGGGTGCTGGGCAGGACCCGTCCCTGAGCAGCCAACACGCGGCTTGATTCGCCCAACGCGCTCTCGAAAGAGCCGGTGACCCCGGCCATGGCGCTGATGAAAAGATTGCCAAAGCTATGACCAGCGAGGCCCGCGCTGGCAGGGAAACGATATTGCAGAACCCGCGTCACTAGGGACTCGTCGTCGGCCAGGGCCGCAATGCAGTTTCTGAAGTCGCCGGGGGGCAATATCCCTATCTCACGCCGCAGTCGTCCTGAAGAACCGCCGTCATCGGCAACGGTGACGATGGCTGTCAGGTTCGACGTGTAGGCCTTCAAACCCCGTAGAATGGTCGCTTGTCCATGCCCTCCGCCCAACACGACGATGCGCGGTCCCCGGTCTCCCACGCGATAGCGGTAGAGGACGTCGGGGTAAGCATCGCTGACGTTCTCGAGAAAGGGCGCCATCAGCGCGCGGTTTAGGCCCCATACGCCGACAGCCACGGCGACCAGGCCCAGTGAAGAGATAAGAAGTGCCCAAGCCAGAGGTGGTATGAAATGAAGCTTCAGGAAGTTAAGGTACGCAGGCAGCGGAGTATGCAAATAAAGTAGTGATGCGGTCCCGACACTGAACAACCCTACACCCAATATAAGCAGGAGCAACCAACGCTTGATGTGTAGACCCGGTCGGATCCAGCGGAGATAAGCGTGCCAACGCCTTTCCCACGTCCGAGCTCCCCTACCTTTCATCATGGAGATTATACCCGTGATGAAAAACGTGTCAACAACCAACCGCGCCCAAACAAACGTGGCAGAGCACGAGACGTCACGTATGTTTGCCTCTCCGTATGGCCTCCAAGACCCCTCCACACCGCTGGAGAAAGCCCCTGCCTGTCAGCTAGGCATGCAAAAGCCCAGAGTCATAACACTCTGGGCTACGTGTGTTCTTGGCTACGTCCTCGCATGACATTACTGAATTCGGGCGACAATGCGACCGGCACTCCACAACTCTTCCAATTGATAGTACCGGCGTGTCTCCACATCAAAGAGGTGAACGATGACCGAGTTGTAATCGAGCAAAATCCAGCCCGAATCTGCGGTGCCTTCCACCCCTTTGGCAAAATAGCCGGGGCCTTGCTGCTTCAGGGTCTCCTGGATCGTATTGGCCATCGTCGCCAACTGACGGCGGTTATCGCCGGTACAGATGACGAAGTAGTCGGTGATGGTAGTCAGGTCGTGGATATCCAGGATGATAATGTCTTCTCCTTGTTTGTCGAGCAAAATATCTGCAATGTCACGCGCAAGTTCTAAACTATCCAATCCTCCTCCTTATTGGTTGACTTATTCCCATGATAGCACGATGCGGTCAACTTTTCAAATTCAACTCTCGCTCTGATTTCTGGTTCTCGCCAGTATGGCAATGAGACTTTCATAAATAGGACACGGACAAACACGGATTCCACGGATTTTTGTTGTTCTTCCGGGTGTTTCTGGTTGAATCCGTGTCCCATTTCTGGTTGACAGGGAGGCTCATGGCCTTTTTCGTATGAATCTCGCTGTAGCGCTGATATTACTAATGAGATCTCATATCAGAACACGAAAGAACATAGACTGCGCTCACGGCTTCGCTTCAGTTTTTTGTTTTTGCCGTATTTTTCTGTGTTCGTCCGTGTCCAAGTTTTGGTCAACTTGACAGGCTCACCCACCCAACGAAATCTCATTGTGGTATCAGGATGAAACAAGAGCCGTTTTCAACAACGTGATGGCCTGCTCAACGTCGTCGCGATCCACTATCTCCGAAGAGCTATGCACGTACCGGCAGGGGATGCTGACGCAGCCGCTGGGCACGCCCGCGCGCGTCAACTGCATGGCCGCTGCATCCGTCGAGCCGAATTGCAGGATCTCCAGCTGGTAAGGGATATCGGCGCGCTGCGCCGCCTCGACCAGCATATTGCGAACCCTTGGATGCGCGATCATGCCGGCGTCCTGAACCTTGATCGCCGGCCCTTTGCCCAGCCCCACGTCCATGGGCAGTGCCTTGGGTGTGTCCCCGGTGCTGGTGACGTCCACGGCTAACGCGATATCGGGATTTATCTTGTAAGCCGAAGTGCGAGCGCCGGAGAGCGTCACCTCTTCCTGGACGCTGAAGACGAAGTAGAGATCGTGCGGAGAAGCCTCCAAACGCCGGAGCACCTCGATGAGGACGTAGCAGCCAATGCGATCATCCAGTACCTTGCTGATCACGCGACGGCCCTGCGTCTCCAGCGACCGGTCGAAGACGGCAGGATCACCAACGCTCACGGGCGCATCCTCGGGCGACGTGGCGCCCACGTCAATGTAGAGGTGTTCCAACTTGGGCATCTTAGAGCCGTCCTCGCGCCGCTCGACGTAGATGACGCCCACGGTGCCATCGGCGAAACGCACACGGTTCCCAATGCAGTTACTCGGGAAAACGCCGCCCATCTGCGCGAAGCGCAGAAAGCCGTGCTCATCAACGTGCGTGACCATGACGCCAATCTCGTCCATGTGCGCCGCCAGCACGATTTTCTCGCCACCGCCGTCACCGGCACGATGCCCGACAAGACTGCCCAGCGGATCGACCCAGACCTCGTCGACCAGTGGCTCGACCTCCACTCGGATGATCTCTCGAATTTGTTCTTCATATCCCGGCGGGCCAAAGGCCTGGGTAAGCTTTGTCAACAGTTCCAAATTCAACGTAGGCTCCTTTTTCTTATGAGTGGAATGTGTCTGTGTCATGTCGTCTCCAGAATCTCCGGCGTGAGGCGCTGTAGTGCTGCGCGTGTCAACGTCGCCGTGTGCGCCAAATCCTGCGGATCCAACAGCGAGATCGGACCGTGAATGTAGCGACACGGCACGGCCAACGTGATGGAGGGCACGCCGCCGCGCGTGAAATGGATCGTGCCCGCGTCGGTGCCCCCAATGCCGGGCTGCTTGAACTGGTACAGGATGCCCTCGTCGTCAGCCACCTGCACGACGTGGCGCAGCAGACGCGGATCGGCGACGTAAGAGCGGTCCATGACGGTAATCACTGGCCCCTTGCCGATTTCCGAGGTGGAGCTCACGTCCTCGTCCTTGGGCAGGTCGTCGGCGATGGTGCCTTCCAAGACGAACGCCGCGTCCGGCGCGACAGTGTACCCTGCCACACGAGCGCCGCGTAAGCCGACCTCCTCCTGCACCGTGAAGACGGCATGGAGATCGAAAGGCAACGGTTCGCCCTGTACCAGATCGACCAAGGCCGTGCACCCGGCGCGGTCATCGAAGGCCTTGCCCGCGATCAGATGTCCAACGTCGTGGGCCTGGGTGGGAAACGTGATCCGTGTGCCGATGGGCGCCAGTTTCTTGGCCTCGTCCTTGTCAGAGGCACCAATGTCGATGATCAGCTTCTCCAACGGCGTCACCTTTGTGGATTTGGTACGATGGACGGCCTGCAGCCCGATGACGCCGGGCAGTTGATCCTTACCCACCCGCACATCGAGGCCCGGCAGGAGTCGCGCGTCGATCCCGCCGACGGATTGGATCTGGAGCTCGCCGTTGCTGGCGTGCCCGACGACCATCAAGCCCACCTCGTCTATATGAGCGGTGACCAGGACGCGGAGCGGTATCTCTCCCCTGCCTCGCTTCAACGTGATGAGATTGCCCATAGCATCCACGCGCATCTCATCGACGTGGTCCTTGATCAGCGGGCGGAGCGCGCGACGCATCGCCGTCTCGTCGCCGGACGTTGCCATAACGTTCGATAGAGCTTTCAGCGTTTCGATCTGATTCACAGTTCATCCTCCCAGCGCGGTGCGTAGTCGGCCGGCAGAGCGCCGACAAAGGCCGCCAGCCATCGCCCGGTGCGTTCGACGTCTCGCAGCGCCACCGTCTCGATGGGCTGGTGCATGTAGCGGACGGGAATAGAGAGTAATCCTGCCGGGACCCCCTCGCGCGCAACCTGGATTCCCCAGGCATCGGTGCCCGAGGAACGGGGCAGGGCCTCGAGCTGGTAAGGGATCTCCCGCTGTTTCGCGGCGTCGCGCAGCCGTTGCACGATCTGCGGATGAAAATTCGCGCCGATGGCCACGGTCGGGCCTTTGTCCAGCTCAAACGCGCCGGGGTCGCTGTCGCCGACCTGCTGGGCGAAAGTGACGTCGAGGGCGATGGCCATTTCGGGATCGACGCCATAGGCGCTGGTGATGGCGCCCTTCAATCCCACCTCCTCCTGAACCGTGGCGACGGCGTAAACGTCCCAGGCATGATCCATCTGCCGGAGCGCCTCCAGCGCCAGCGTCAGCGCGGCGACGGACGCGCGGTTGTCCATGGCTTTGCCCGCCACGCGCCGGTTCTTCAGCTCGAGCACGGGGCGTTGGATGGAGATCGGATCGCCAACCTCGACCAGCGCCTCGACCTCGTCGGCGGGCAGCCCCACGTCAATGAAGAGCTTCTCCCACGACACGACCTTCTTCCGCTCCTCCGCGCTGAGCACATGCGGCGGGCGGGTGCCGATGACGCCAGGCAGGTTCTCTTTCCCGTGCACGGTCACGTCCAATCCCAGAAGCGCGCGGCGGTCGACGCCGCCGATGCGGTGAACGTGCAGAAAGCCATCTTCAATCTTGGTGACGATAAGCGCGATCTCGTCCATGTGCGCCGCCAGCATCAACGCGCGCGGGGGCGATGCGCTCCCGCGCTGGCACGCGATGAGATTGCCCATGGCGTCGGTGCGGAGCGTATCGACCAGCGGATGCCACAGTGTCTCGATCTCGTGGCGGACCGGATCTTCGCGTCCCGAGGGTCCGACGGCTTCGCTAAGCTGTTTCAACAACGTTAAAGTCTCCAAAGTACTCCTTTCTCACGTGATGGTGTCAAGGTCCATGTCATTGAAGAAATCCAGGCAAAGAGAAGTGCATCTATGAAGACATCACGTCTGTTCTGAGAGCAGCCGTGTAAGCAGGCTCTCGCATCAGAGGCGAAACCAGGTACTGAGGGCCAACAAACTGCGTCACAAGAGCCTGCGTGATGAGCTCCTTTAGGGGGTGATGACCAACGTTGCAGTCAGTGTAGGCGTAGCAGTCAAGGTGAACGTGGGTGTATACGTCGCAGTTGCTGTGGGGCTCGCAGTCTCCTCCACCGCAGACGTGGGTGATGGCTCCACGGTGTCAGTGGGACTAGGTCTTGGCGTTGGCGTGAACGTTGAAGTAAGCTTAACTGTGGACGTTGCCGTCGGCCTGAGGGTAGGCGTGGAAGATGCCTCTGTCGCCACCGTCTCGCTTGGTGTTGGGGTTGACGTCGGTGTCAACGACGGTGTTGAAGATGCGGAGGCCGTGGGCGATGGCGTCTCCGTTGCAGTCAGGGTGGGCGTCGGGGTGGGCGTCGGCGTGGGCGTGGGCGTAAACGTGGGAGGGAACCACTGTGTCGGCGTCGGTGCAAGCGTCCCGTCTTCACCGTCACCGGGTCCGACCACGAAGGGCGTTTCCGTGGCGGATAACGTGCGCGTCGCGGTCGGCGTCGGCGTGGGTGTCGGCGTGAGCGGCGTAGGACGCAGGCGCAACGCCATAAACCCCAGCGTGTAGCAAGGGATGGTCGCCAGGATAATGGCGATCAGGATCGTATAGATGGGCTTACGATCACTCAGAAAACTCATCTTGATCAGTTTAGACGTTCTTTATGCGCGATGACGTGATAACCCTCTTCCACTGTTATGTGTTGACGCGCCAGAATGATCATGTTGGCAAGCATCATAGCATCGTTAATGTGGATGTCAAAACTTGGCCTACATCGGGTAAACCAGGCAGGTCCAGGGTGACTCAGACACAACAGACGGCTTCCCATCATGTTTGCCATGCGCATTAACCTCAGCGCACATCAACCCCGGCTTCCTTTACCTTGCTTTCGTCTATGCAGATTCTACGGCACAGGAAGCGTTTTCGCCAGCTGACTCGCATCGAAATCCCACATTAAATGGTCCATCACTCGTTTTCAGCCACACACGCCTCGATGCTCGTCTGGGCTTGATTCATGGCCTCAATCGGCGACAATTGGCCTTTCCAGATCGCCAACGTCGCGTCACCCACCGGACCCCAGGCGCAATCGCCATACACGTGATTGGGCAGCGGTGTGCCACGACGAAGTGCTGCCCCAAATCCAGAGATAACGGGATCCGCCTGGAGAGCGGCATCCGCGAACGCCGCGCTGTTCGCCGGCACTGCACGCACGTCCAGCGCCAGACGTCGCTGCGCCTCCATTCCGGTGAGATAGTGCATAACGTTCAAAGCGGCCGTCGCGTGACCCCGCGATGTGGCGTTCTGGCTTAGCATAAAGGCCGTGACATCCACAAACGGGCTTCCCATGGGCGCAATGCCATAGTCCAGACGGGTATCCTGGAGGGCCAACAACGCGCGGTTCCCCATCCACCAAATGGGGACCTGGCCTTCGATGAACATGGCCTGACAGACACTGGCATTGGTTTCGGCAGGCGCGACTCTGCTGAATTCGGCGATCCACGTGGCTGCATCATAGGCCACTCCGTTATTGAGATAGACACTACCCTCTTCATCGACAAAACCGCCGTAGGCCTGCAGGTCATGTCCCAGATAGATGGGCGCCACGTGATAGGCATCCGCCTGTCCCAGGCCGGGATTGCAGAGATAGTATTTATCTGGATTCTCACGACGGAAGGTCTGGGCTTTCTCCAGGAGGTCTGCAAAGTCGTCGGGATTGGGTAACGCAGAATCGGAGAGCATCTCTCGATTGTAGATCAAGGCAATGCCTTCCTGAGTGTCAGGGAGACCCCAGTACACACCCTTCCAGATGACGGCCTGCACGGCTGCCGGTTCGAACCGGTTCTCCAGGAACGAGGGCGCGATATATCCCTCCAGCGGAGTAATGGCTCCACTTCGAGCCCAAGTCCCGATCTGTTCGGCATGTCCATGCACGATATCCGGCCCTTCGCCGCCGAGAATCGCCACACTCAGCGCACCTGTCAAATTCTCGACCTTGAGAAGCTCCACCCGAATATCCTCTGATGAAGCGTTAAAAGTAGTGACCAATTCTTTGTAAGCCTCTTCCCAGTTCCCTGGCCAGTTATGCCAGACCGTGATCGTTACAGGCACAGGCGTCGGCGTCGCGCTCACCGTCGGGCTTGAGGTGGGGATAGGTGAGGACGGTAACGCCGTAGGTGTGGACGAGACGCAAGCAACCAGTAGCAAAATCAGCGGCAGGATCAACCATGATCGTTTCATAAGGCCATCTACATCTTTCCTTTTCCTTGGCTAAGTATTTCGACAATGTTAACTTCCGCTGCACGGCGGTTACCATGGTCAGTAGACCATAGGTCTACGAAAACCACGTGCTACGGCTGCAAAGTCGCTCCGGACGGATGCGTCCTGGATCTACGACCTTCGGCGACTGAAAGATAATCCGCGTAGGCGGATTTCGCAACTGTAGCCGCGAATTCATTCGCCAGGATTTGAAGTTAACATTGTCAAGATAATATCCTTAACTCTACTGAAAACCTTTTTTCAGTAGAGTCGCTTTTGAAACCTCGAAAGCCTGAGCCGCCGGAGGAGATACCTCCACCCGGCGGCTCGCAAGTTCAGCATGGTTTTGCGTGCGTGATGACCTAGCCTCCCTGTCGCGTGACCAGAGGCAGGTAAATGTACGATTTTTTCTCTCCCCGCACGATCACGGATACAGGATCTGTTTCGTTGTTATCCGTCGCTTCGTCAACGATGGGCCCCACAGGCGCTACAATCGCTTCGTTGGTCAGCGTGCCGCTGTAGGTCTCCGTGGTGGTGACGATCATAGTGATGATGTGGGGCGTGCTGCTCTCCACGTCGGAGCACGTGCAGGTCACCATCGCCGTGCCGGGCGTCCAGGTGCACCCTGGCGCATCGATCTCAGCCAGAGCCCCGGCGCTGCTGAAGGTGTCGGTGATGACCGCGCTGACCGGCGTCGCGGAGCCGTGGTTGGTGAGGGTCAGCACGTAGGTGATGGGCAGGCCCGAGGTCACCACGCCTGTCCCTTCCCGGATCTTGCTCAGTGCCAGGTCCGCCGTTGTATCGACCTCAAACGTCCAGGCGTCGGCGTAAGCACTGACATTGTGCGCGTCGTCGTAGGCGGCTACGGTCCAGGTATGCACACCGTCCGGCAAAACGCCGGGGGCATAGTGGAGCACGTTCCCCACGTCGCTGACCGCGCCGTTCAGATCCAGCAGATAGCCTGCTGCATCTGCGCTGGCGTCCCAGGAGAGGGTGAGGTCGTTCGTCGTTGTGTATGTCCCATTGGTCGGAGCGATAAGCGTCGGCACAGACGGGGGCGTCGTGTCCACCGTGAAGGACCAGGTGTCAGTATAAGGGCTGACGTGGTGCGCAAAGTCGTAGGCCGCTACTGTCCAGGTGTACACACCTTCGGCCAGAACATGGGTCGTGTACTCTGTCGGTGCGCCGATGTCGATCACCGTGCTGTCCAAATCCAGTCGGTATCCCATCACGTCGGGGCTGGGGCTGGCTTTCCAGTCGAGGGTCGGAGTGGTATCGTTGATCGCCCCGCCGTTGGTCGGCGTCACGAGCGTTGGGGGCACGGGCGGAGTTTCGTCGATGAAATTGGCGCCGTGGAGCGTCACCAGATCGCCGGGCTGTGCCAAACCGGGCGTCAGGCGGGTCACCACCGGTGCGCTGAGGCTGGTCAGGTGCGGGCTGACGACCACGGTCCCCGCGATGATGGCCGGGGGC
>DAOTUH010000338.1:0-5555 GCA_034437255.1 Anaerolineae bacterium | reverse complement strand
CTGGAGGAGGCGTGGGAGTTCATCCGCGCCGGCGATGGTCAAAACGCACTGCGCATCCTGGAGGCCATCACCGATGAGTACGTCAACTCGTGGTATTTTCTCGATGACTCTGACGGTTACGCAGGCGATTTCTTTATGGACCTGAGTAAGGCCTGGGCGGAAGCGGTGCTCACGGCCGAGCTGACGGAGGACGAACGCCGCGAATGGAAGCGCAAGCTGGAGAGATGGCAGGCGGAGGCTGGAGATTACGGGATAGACGCTTTCTACGTCGCCATTGAAGCCTTGGAACAAGGCTGGGACTACGAGCCGTTACAGCGCGTCCTCCAGGGAGATCGCGGTGCCTGGGAGGGCGAAGAGGCGCCGTGGTACGCCGACGAGCTGGCAGACGCGCGCCTTAACGTGCTGGAGCGCCAGGAGCGTTACGATGCGTATCTCAATCTGGCTCAGGCGAAGGGACAGATCACGCGCTACGTCACGATGCTCGTGCAGCTGGATCGAGCGCAAGAGGCCGTGGAGTTCGGCTTGCGCCAGCTATGCACCATGGACCAGGCGTTGGCGTTGGCGCAGGCCTTGCGGGAGCACGATCACGTCGAGGAGGCTCTGCGTATCGCCGAACATGGGCTGACGCTTCAGGGTCAAGGCCACAAGGCCCGGCTGGCGAGCTGGCTGCGGGACGTGGCCGCCGGTGCCGGACGTGAGAATCTGGCCCTGGATGCAGCCATCACCGCGTTCCGGGCCTCCCCTAATCTTGACGCTTACCAACAGGTGAAGGAGCTGGCCGGATCACAGTGGCCTCAGCTGCGCGAGAAGCTACTTGACTTCCTCCGAGAGCAACCGCCCACCGGCTTCAGTGCGGGCATCGACATCTTCCTCCAGGAGGAGCTGATAGATGACGCCATCGCGGCCCTGGGGCAACGGGGATTCTACAAGACCGTCGCTCGCGTGGCCGAGGCCGCTATCGAAAGCCGCCCCGATTGGGTCATCAGCGCCAGCAAGAGACAGGCAGAGCAGATTATGGACGCCGGGAAGTCCAAGGCTTACCATCACGCCGTCGAGTGGCTGGCCCGCGCGAAGGCCGCCTACAAAGCGGCCGGTCGAGAAGAAGACTGGCGCTCCTATCTGAATCACCTGCTGGACAAGCACTCACGGAAGTACAAACTGGTTCCCATGCTGAAAGACCTGCGGTAAACGTCTAGTGCCGGGTGCATGGACAAGTTGGGGAATGACTTTCCAAGCCCATTTTTGCCACAGATTTCATTGATCGTTTCCTCTCTTGTATCCGTTTAGTCTTGTGAGCGGTGCGATGCACTTGCGACGGAAAAAGCGCCGAATATTAATTGTCTCAACTTGCCATCCCACATTTGAGTCAAAGCTCCCCTGAGTGATTTAACATCACTTCACGTTGCTTCGAGCGGATCGCTAGATCCGCGACTTCAGCGGGCACCGCCCAATACACGTGAGATGGCAGCATAAGAAATATGTTTTCCGAAAGGGATGTCGGACTCTCTGTCTATGCAATCGCATACGCCGGACGGATCTCCACCCGTCGCAGCAAGTTGGCGTTGGTCACCACCGTGATGGAGCTTGTCGCCATAGCCGCTTCAGCCAGCACCGGGTGCATCCATCCGGCGATGGCCAGCGGCACCATAATCACGTTGTAGAAGAAGGCCCAGAAGAGATTCTGGCGGATCTTGCGGAAGGTCGCACGGCTCAGGTTGATGGCTTCGACGACGCCCGTCAGCTCGCCCCGCACCAGCGTCACGTCGCTGGCCTCAATGGCGATGTCCGTGCCGGTGCCGATAGCTAATCCGACGTCGGCCTGGGTCAGCGCCGGCGCGTCGTTGATGCCGTCGCCCACGAAGGCGATGTGCCCGAAGCGCTCCTGCAGCCGCCGTACCTCGTCCACCTTGCCGTCGGGCAGCACCTCGGCGACGACGTGATCGATACCCACCTGCCGCGCGATAGCCTCGGCGGTGCGGCGATTGTCGCCCGTCAGCATCGCCGTCTCCACGCCCAGCGCGTGCAGCGCCGCGATGGCCTGCTGAGAATCCTCCTTGAGCGTGTCGGCGACCGCGATGACGCCCGCCGCCTCGCCGCCGACCGCGACGAGCATGGCTGTCTTGCCGTCGGCTTCCAATCGCCGTAGGTCAGCCTCCAGGCCGGTGACGTCGATGTCGTGCTCCTCCAGCAGCCGCTGCGAGCCTACCAGCACCCGCGTGCCGTTGATGGTCGCCGCGACGCCTTTGCCTCGCACGGCCTGGAACTCGCGCAGATCATCCAACATCACGCCGTCGGCCTGAGCCCGTGCCACGATGGCCCGCCCCAGCGGATGCTCCGATCCGCGCTCCGCACTCGCCGCCCAAGTGAGCAGACTTTTTTCATTTGTCATTTTAAATTTATCATTCGGAATTACATCCGTCACCGCAGGCTTGCCTTTGGTAATCGTCCCCGTCTTGTCGAAGATGACCACGCCGACGTCCTTGAGCGTCTGGATGGCCTCACCGCTGCGGATCAGGATGCCGTGCTCCGCGCCCATGCCGCTGCCGACCATTAACGCCGTTGGCGTCGCCAGCCCCAACGCACAGGGGCACGCGATGACGAAGACCGACACCATGGAAACGATGGCCAACGTGAACATGCCTAGATTCGGGTTGACCCAGGGCAAAAACGATCCCGCCGCCGTCAATGCCCGCGTGGCCTCCGGGAAGATCAGACGAGCCAGCAGTGTCAGAACCGCCAGGGTGATGACGATGGGCACGAAGACCGACGTGACTTTGTCGGCGAAGGCCTGGATGGGCACCTTGGTACCTTGCGCCTGCTCCACGAGTTTGATGACCTGCGCCAGGAAGGTGTCTTTGCCGATGCGCGTGGCCTCGACTTTGAGCAGCCCTTCCTGGTTGACCGTGGCGCCGATGACCTCGTCGCCGGGCTCCTTGGTGACCGGCATGGATTCCCCCGTCGCCATGGACTCGTCCACCGCGCTTTGACCGTCTACCACGACACCGTCGGTGGGAATCTTCTCGCCCGGACGGATGACCATCACGTCGCCGATCTGCACCTGCTCAATGGGAACCTCGACCTCCTGGCCGTCGCGCAGGACGTGCGCGCTCTTGGCGCCCAGCTCCAGTAGTTTGCGGATAGCCTGTGACGCCCGGCCCTTGGCCGTCTCTTCGATGGTACGCCCGGTCAGGTGAAAAGCCATGATCATGGCCGAGACGCCGGCGTAGTTCGCCACCGGCGCGACGAACGAGAGCGGGCCGGTGAGCAGCGACGCGCCCGTGCCCAGCGTGATCAACGTATCCATGTTGGCGTAACCGTGCAGCGCCGCGCGGATCCCGCTGCTGTACGTCTTTCGCCCGACCCAGAAGAGCACGGGGAGCGCCAACACGATCATGCCCAAGTCGAAGACCGTCTCGCTGGGCCAGGCCAGCCCGAAGAACATCTCCGGGATCATCCAAATCATGATCACGGCCGTGAAGATCCACGCCACACGCATGCGGAAGCGCGCCTCGGCGATTTTGCGTTCGGCCTTGTCCTCGGGCGCGGCTGCGGCTTGCTCCTCGGCCTCTTGCTCCAGCACCTCGTAGCCCGCGTCGCTGACGGCGCTCCGGAAGGCGCCAAGTCCTGTAGCGTCCGGGATATAGGTCACCGTGGCCATCTCCGTCGCCAGATTGACGTTGGCGTCGACGACGCCGGAGACGTTGTTCAGCGCTTTCTGCACGTGGGCGACGCAAGCTGCACACGTCATCCCGCCGATGGGCAGCGTCATCGTTTCCGTGTCGATCTCGTAGCCACTCTTGCGCACCGCCTCGATCAGCGTGCTCGTCGGCACCTCCGGCTTAAACGAGAGGCTGGCCTTTTCCGTCGCCAGGTTGACGTTGACGTCGTCAACGCCCTCCACGTTATCAAGCGCCTTCTGCACGTGCGCCACACACGAGGCGCACGTCATGCCTTTGACGGGTAGATTTATCTGCTGTTCTGCCATAGGCTTCTCAACTCCCCCTTATGCTTTATTTACATTATAATTATATCACAAACTTAGTTAGAAAAAAGCCCCCCGTTCGTGGGGGGCTTTTGCTCCTGAGAAGCGTTACTTCTTGGCCTTGACTTTGATGGTACGCGGACGTACCTGCTTGGCCTTGGGAAGCACGATCTTCAGCTCGCCGTCATCAAAGGACGCTTCGATATTCTCGGTCTCCACCGGCACGTTGACGCGCAGGTTGCGAACGAAGGTCCCGTACGGGCGCTCAAGAAGCAGGTAATCCACGTTCTCAAGCGGCGCCTTGAGCTCACCCCGGATGGTCAACGTCTCGCCTTCCAGCGTGATCTCGACGTCGTCGGGATCGACACCGGGCACCGGCGCGATGATGACGATTTCTTCATCTGTGGCGTAGGCATCCAGGGGCAGACGTACTTCCCCGGCGGATGGTCGCTCGCTGCGCGCCACCCAGGATGGGACGACGCTTTCTTCCATCAGCTGTTCCATAGCATTTCGCAGTGATACCAGATCATCAAATGGACCCCATCGTGTCAGCGACATCTTTAGCCTCCTGTTATTTGGATTTGATGCTAATGCTTTTCTGCTTTTCGGTTTCAGTTTTGGGCAACGTGAGTGTCAGGACGCCATCCTCGAATTCGGCATCTGCCTCATCGGTGTTGATCTCGTCGGGAAGCGTGAAGGAGCGGTTGAAGGAGCCGTAGCGGCGCTCGCGATAGATATATTCACCCTCTTCCTCTTCTTCTCTTTCTTCCTTGAACTCGCCCTTGATGGTGAGGGTGTTGCCGACCGTCGTGACTTCGATGTCGTCGGCCTTCATGCCGGGCAGCGTGGCCTTGACGACGACCTCGTTCTCCCGGTCAATCATATCGACAGCGGGAAGTTGCAGTTCCTCGCCCATGCTCCAGGGACGGACCATACTTTCCTCCAGGAGCCGATTCATGGCGTCACGCAATGACACAATGTCTCTCGAACGTCTACGTAACAGTGACATCTGCTCACCTCCTTGAAAATGTATATCCATTACTTATTACCTATCTTCATTTTTGAGTATAAGTAAGGTGTATTAGAAAAAGATAAGCGCACTATAAGAAAAACATTAAAATTCGCCCGATCAGACCTCGGATCTTTCCAAAAAATCCGAGGTCTTGTAGGGGCTAGCTGAAGTATGTGGGCTGTTTGAAATCTCGCCCCGGGGGCACGGCGGGACGCCGGCCTGAACGTGCTCACCGCGCTTACGTTGTTTTTCCGCACAGTAGGCAAGAATGAGAAGTTATGCTAAGCTTCTCAACGTAACCGACTGTACCTTGCTTTCTACATATTGAGGGGAGTATTACGTTATGCCACGGCAGCTTGGATTACTGGTCAACCCCATCGCGGGGATGGGCGGCAGCGTCGGCCTCAAGGGCACCGACGGCGATCTCTACGAGCGCGCGTTAGAGCTCGGTGCCGATCCCGTCACGCCGGGACGGACGCGCGACACGTTGGCGCGCCTCTCCATCGACGCGGACGTGCGCTGGCTGATCGCGCCCGGCCCCATGGGCGCGGATTATGCCGA
>DAOTUH010000337.1:0-26751 GCA_034437255.1 Anaerolineae bacterium | reverse complement strand
ACGACGCACCAGGAGGATCCGCTGCTGGCGGCGTGGCAGTACGGGCTGGGCCGCGCGGTGGCGTGGACGTCCGACGCGACGGCGCGCTGGGCGCAGCGCTGGGTGACGTGGGACGGCTTCCCGCGCTTCTGGTCGCAGGTGGTGCGCTGGACGCTGCCGGAGCAGACAGACGTGCCGGTGGAGGTAGCGGTCACACGGGAGGGGCGCGAGGCGCGGATCGTCGCCGACGCTATCGATGCGGAGGGCGCGTTCCTCAACGGGCTGGATCTGCGGGTGCGCGTGGTGGCGCCGGACGGCGCAGCGGAGGAGGTGGCGCTGGCGCAGACCGGGCCGGGGCGCTACGCCGGGACCTTCATGCCCGGCGAGCCGGGGGCCTATCTGATGCGCCTGGCTGGGACCGCAGAAGATGGCGCCTCGCTGGGCCTGACGACGGGCTGGGTCGCCGCCTACTCGGACGAGTACGTGGCCCCCGGCGCCGATCCGGCTTATCTGGCGCGGCTGGCCGCGCTGGGCGGCGGGCGGGTGCTGGAAGCGCCCGATGCGGCCTTCGATCACACGCTGAAGGCGCGGGGGGAGCGCCGCGACCTCTGGCCCACGCTGCTAGCAGTGGCGGCGTGCCTGCTGCCGTTCGACGTGGCGGTGCGCCGGCTGGCGCTGACGCGGCGGGATTGGGAGAAGCTGCGGGCGTGGCTCAAGGGGTTTGGTGGGACACCGGTCCCAGCTACAAAAGTTGAAGTTACCCCGTCGCCGGTACAGCGCCTTTTCGAGGCAAAGTCCCGGGTCGCCGAGCAGCAGCAAGGTCCACGTCGGCCACCGGTACCTAAAGAAGAAGCCACCGCCCAACCGCCGGCACCCGCGACCGAGGAGCAAGCTTCGTTCCCGCCAGAAACGAAACCCACGGAGGAAGCCACGTTCCGATCAGACGAAAGCACGTTGGCCCGGCGGCTTCTTCGTAGCAGGCGGCGCCGTGAGGATGAGGAGTTCCACTAGGTTCAATGAGGGTTTCTACAATGCCACGCTATCGTCTGCGTTTTTTCTTTTGCCTCTAAGTGATCCCAGAACTGCTTCGTTTGCTCCTTGTCTGGTACGATTGCCTTTTCTTCTAACCTCGTTACACTTGCATGGAGAGGCTTTCTGCCTTTGGTGCAGATGCGTCTCGGTTGCCGGATATGCGGGAACATGGAGAACAGGGAGGTCTGATGGCGAATACGAGAGAAGATGTGGACCTTTTGCTTCAGGGCGGCACGGTTCTCACCCTGGATGCGGAGGATCGCATTTACGAGGATGGCGCGGTCGCTGTGCGCGGCGAGTGGATCGTGGACGTCGGTCCCCGTGCGGAGGTGCGTGGGCGCGTTGAAGCGACGGAGACGCTGGACGCCGCCGGAGGCTTGATCATGCCGGGCTTGGTCAACGCGCACTCTCACGTGGCGATGACCATTTTCCGTGGCGTCATGGACGACGTGCCGCTGGATAAGTGGCTCGACCGCATCTGGAAGTTGGAGATGGCGCACGCCACTGCCGAGAACGTGCGGGCCGGCACCAAGCTGGCTTTCGCGGAGATGATTCGCGCTGGCGTTACTGCTGTCTCCGATATGTACTGGCACCGCGACGTGACCACCGAGGTCGCCGAGGAAGTGGGATTTCGCCTGCACAACGGTCCCGCCTTTATCGATTTCGAGGGACCCGACGGTATCCAACCCGAAAATCGCCTGCGCCTGGCCCACGAGTATATCGAACGCTATCGTGACCATCCGCTCGTCGCGCTTGGCGTGCAGGCCCACTCCACGTACTCAGTCCCCCAGGAGTTGTTGGAGCAGTGCCGCATGCTGATGGAGGCATACGGCATCACTTTCGTCACGCACGCTGCGGAGACGGCCGACGAGGTCGAGACGGTTCAGGAGCGCTTTGGTAAGACGCCGGTGGAACTGCTGGACGAGCTCGACTTGCTGACGCCCAACACGTTACTGGCCCACGGCGTGCATCTGCGTGATGACGAGATCGCGTTGATCGCCGAGCGTGGCGCGACGGTCGTCCATTGTCCCCAATCGAACCTGAAGCTGGGCTCGGGTGTGGCTCGCGTCCCGGATCTGCTCGCTGCGGGTGTGGGCGTGGGGCTGGGCACTGACGGCGCCGCCAGCAACAACGACCTCGATATGTGGGACGAGCTGCGCACGGCGGCGCTGGTGCACAAGGGCGTTTGCGAGGATCCCACGGTGCTGCCGGCCCGTGACGTGCTGCATATAGCCACGGTGGGCAGCGCGCGGGCGATGGGCCTGCAGGATGAGATCGGCTCGCTGGAAGCGGGGAAGCGCGCCGACGTGATTCTGCTGGACGTGGATCGCCTCCACGCCACGCCGATCTACGACCTGTACTCGCACCTGGTCTATTCGGCCGATAAGGATGATGTGCGCACGGTCTTGATCAACGGGCGGCTGGTGATGCGGGATCGGACGTTGCTTACGTTAGATGAGGCGGCGGCGAAGGTAAAGGTGCGAGAGATTAGGAAGACGATCACGACGTGAGCAGGATTGCGGGATTAAAAGAGGGGCATGAGACATCCTTTAACGTTTCCTTCGTTGCGCAGTTGGCGCAACGTGAGAAACAGATCCAGCAGAGCTATCGCCCCATTATCGGTGTGCATAAGTGGTTTGCCCGGCGACCCGGTGCGCTCTTTCGTGCGCTGTTGTTGAGCGAGTTCGTGAACGATCAACCGTTGATTCAGAGTTACTTTCAAAGCCAGAATTTGGCACCGAGGGTTGTAGGAGATCCTTAGCGTTGAAGCCAGGCGCACCTTTTGCCTTTACCTATCATCACAACGAAGTACAGGCTTATCTTCCCATCGCGGTAGCAATGTTAGACGCAGGCCTGACCTGCACGGCGACGTTGCCTTGTCCGGCGGAGATGGGCGCCTCGATTCATATTAACGGCACCAAGTCCTCTGTCATAGACACGGTCTTCGTCTGCCGGACGACGGGCAAGGTGCGTGCTCACGATATGGAGGACAAACAATCTTGATGCACAGGTTAAACTTGTTTCTGTCCGCCGTTATTCTCGCGCTTTGCACCTTCCTGACCGGATGTATTGCCGCTACCCCCGCCTCAATCCTACCTCCCACCTCAACGGCGACGTTCGAGCCCAGTGCCACGCCACCTCCAATACCCACGCGAGTCCCGTCCACGCCGACCCCGAGCCCGCAACCCTCTGCTACACCGTCGCCCACCGCCACGCCTCGTCCCGTGCCAACGCCCATCACGGGTTATTGGATTCAGAACACCACGGCGGATGGGCTCTGCAGCAACGCTCCCCGCCTCGTGGGCTTCGATTCGGTGCATGCGCACATGTACGTGGGCGGGGACGGGGCCAGCGTCTGCCACTTTGGCTGGTTGGGCCTGGAGCGGTGGGCCCGTGACTCACCCAGCCCGATTTTCGGCTTTCCCGGCTGGATCACCACGCAGGTGTCTGGTCTTCAGCGTGTGTACGGTGGTCAGGTCATCTCGCCGCCGTTTTCCGAGGGGCTTGGGATGCCGGCCTTCGCCGGTCGTGGCGGACGGTGCGCGCTGTGGATGGAAAGATATGGCGAGACGCCCGCCTGGCGCTGTCTCACGCGGGCTGAGGGATTGCCCTTCACCGATGTGCGGGGTTACGATGTCGTCGAGGAGACGGGCGTGGAGTGGTTCATGGCCCCGCGCCGGATAGCCAGCCTGGGCTATCCCGAGGGGGACCGGACCTACAATCTGGGCACGTGGGTGGAGGATGAGGATGCGCGCTTCACGTGGCTGGACGCGGGTCGCACCGCCGAAAGCGGTGTCTGGGTGGGCACTAACGGCTCCGGTCTCCTCCAACTCGATCCGGTCACAGGCGAGGGCATGCTTCACACGGTCGTCGAAGGGCTGCCCCACGACGAGATCCGCGATGTGCAGGTCTGTGGCGTTGACTGCGTCTGGGTGGCGACGGCGGGTGGCGTGGGGGTCTGGGACGGCGACCGCTGGCGGATCTACACGACCGCCGATGGTCTGCCCGGCGACGACGTGCGCGGTGTTTCCTTTGACGATTATTATCGACGTCGTGGTGTTGTGGATGACGCACGGATGTGGGCGGCGACGGCGGCGGGCGCAGCCGTGCTGCCCGCGAGGTCCGAAATGTGGATGCCCCTGCCTTTTCTACCTTCCGATATCGAGCTGACTGGCGTGATGCACGGCGTCTTCAGCACGCATGGAGAGGGGCTGGTCAAGTTTGTCGAGAGACCGGAGCTGCGGGGCACGGTCACACGTTTCACCACCGAGGAGGGTCTCCCCGACGATCGGATCACGGCCCTGGCCCTCACGCCCGCCGGTCTGCTTGTGGGCACGCCCTCGGGTGCCGTGGAGGGCGAAGCCGGCGCCTGGGCGCCGATCACTGGCGCGTCGGTACAGGATGCCTCGACCGAGGCACTCGCGACTTCCGTGGGACTCTGGGTCCGAGGTGAGGCAGGATGGACACAGGTGAGTCAGGAGCCCGTGAATTTGGTCGCCGAGGGGGGCTGGTATGCGACTTCACAGGACGTCTGCCGTTGGCACGACGAGACTGCAGCTTGTGTCACCACCGCTGAAGGTGCGCCGCTGGCGGATGTGCAGGCACTTTACACTGATCTGGAAGGGATGGTCACTTTGGCGGTCGATGCGCGTGCCGCCTGGTTGATTGAGGGAGAGACACTTATCGAGATGTCGCTAAGAGACCTGGCGGTGCTTTCTGAGGGAGAGGTCAACGACGTAGCTTTCCACAACCCTAGCCTCCCAACACACTCGATGGAGCAGGGGGTCTGGCTCTTCGCCACGCCCGAGGGGATTTACGAGGTCGTACAGGCTATGGCTGTCGATGATCTCTCCCTAACAGGCGGTTGGCCCGTCGACGTCCGGCAGATCAGCGTAGATACTGACGGTGGCAGCGTCTGGATCGCCACAAACCAGGGCGCCTTCAGGCGGGAGCCGGACGGCGACTGGCGGGCCGTGATGGGTCTACCCAGCCGGGATATCACGACAATTCTGGCGCTGCCCGGTGGCGGCGCGTGGATCGGGACGGCCGACGCCGGGCTGCTGCACGTCGTTCCCCGGCCGTAATAAGCGAAGAACCGTCGCTGAACTCGTTTACGCCGTCGGCTCTCGCGGGGTCAGTGCCTGCTTGTTAATGAGCAAGATCACCGCGACGACGGCAAACCCGATTCCACCGATGACGCCGATCGGTAGCGGGCCGAGCAGCGGGTTGGGCTCTCCCTGCACAAATAGGACGCCCAGGCTGGCAATGCCGTTGAGTGCGCCGTGCCCGATGGTGGCAGGCCAGACGCTGTCGCTCTTGATGGTCAGCCAGCCGAGGCCGATCCCCACGATGACGCAGAACCAGACCATAGCCAGCGGTCCCAGAAACGGCGCGCCTGGGTAGTCGAAGCCGTAGTTGTACCCCATCAGGATCACGGGCCAGTGCCAGACGCCCCAGATCACGCCTGTGGCGAGCAAGGCCTTGTGGGGTCCCAGGGGCATAAGCTTGCGCTGGAGATAAGCGCGCCAGCCAAATTCCTCGCCGAAGGTCGCCAGCCCATTGACCACGGGCGCGATGAGCGTCGCCTGCAAAATCTGTGCGCCGACCAGAAGCCAGATGTTCATCCCCCCCAGATCGACGTTGGAGGGCATACTACCCGCGATCATCTCCCGAAGCGTCGTGAGTTCTGGGTCGTAGAAGCGTGGGAAGAGCAGAAAGAAGACCGCCATGCCGAGAATAGTCAGCAGACCTGGGCCGAACCATGCAATTAGCCAGTATTGCCAATTGCGGCCGGGCCGTGGACGCAACCGCGTGCCTTGCCAGCCCTCACGCGTGATGATGCGCGTCAGCAGGTGAGCCAGCGCTGGCGCCATCATGATCGGTCCGGCCATCAGCACCAGGGCCAGCGTGATGCCAACATTCTCGAGGATCACAGGGCTGTCGGTCAGGCCGCCCGTCAGATAGATGACCAGCGACGTCACCCACGCAAATCCAAAGGCAGCGATGAGAAAGAGGGCGAATCTGCGTGTATCCAGGTCTTTAATCACGTTCGACTCCTCGTCTGCTTCGATTCGGGTAGGACTCTACGGAATGGAAGGATACTCCCGGAATCGGCTGCTCTTATCCCCTGATTCCACGTCGTGCAGTCCATCGTATTTTACCGTGTTTTGACAGAATAGCACTGACGATCTTATTTGGGAAAATCTGCGGATAGCTATCCAGCGCTCCCAAAATCTACATCCGCCCGATTATAAGGGCTTGGTCGCCACGAGGTAGTTCATAAAGACGGTGCCGCGATAGCCTTCGGCGCGGGGGCCACCCAGCGTGATGGGACCGGCAGGATAATCTCGGCTATAGGCAAAGAAGGGCATACGTCCGCCGGGTGTATCGATTTCCACCAGCATCTCCGGCTCGCGGTCCCAGGAGCGCAGCCAGTGGGGTAACGCTTTAGCCAAGGCGGGATAGATGACATAGATGCGCGAGGGGCGCGTGAGCTTGAGATGCAGCAGGTTCTCCGTTTCGTCGGTGTAATCTAGATCGGCCGTGCGCACGGCGTGCAGCCCGTTCAACGCCAGCGGCAGCCGGGTGATAGTGTAGTCTCGATCTGTGTAACAACGTCGGAAGCTGCGTAGTACCATGGGCTCGTACGCACGCCCGCCCTCTGCGTGGATCGCTGTGAGGGGGCTCTCATAAAAACGCGCATAGGCGCCCGGTTCTTGTCCACTCTCTTCGTGAGCGACGATGGCCATGCCGCCGACCACCGACGTGAGCGGGTCCATGTCCTGAAGTTTGGTCCCGCCGAAGATGTGGCACAGCATATCGACAAAGGCGGGTACCTGGGCGCTGCCGCCGGTGCGCAGCACCACGTCGATGTCTCCAGGACGGACACCGGCGCTGCGCAGCACGACGTAGATTTCCTGCTCGACGTGGGCCAGTTCCTCGGCGATCAGAGCCTCGAACTCGCTGCGCAGGATCTTCTCGCGGATCTGGATGGCCTTGTAGAGGAACGTCAGGGGAGCCCGAAACTCGGTCGAAAGCTCGATCTTGGTCCGCTCAATGATCTTGAAGAGCGCGAATCCCAGATTTTCGGAGACCAGCGTCTCCAGAGCGCGCAGGGCACGGGGATTGTTGCCTGTGCGTTGGTACTCGCGGATCTTGCCCAGCGGCTCCGGGCGTGAGAGATAGGGCATGGTCTGCCAGCTCTTGAGCAGATCCAGCATATTGAAGGGGAAGTTGACCTCCGGCGCGACCTGGGAACCGGCACCGAAGTAGGGCAGCAACGATTCCATGATCCGCCGGTCGAGGTCGTCGCCACCCACAAGGACACCTCGGGTGGCCAACACCCGAGGGCGCTGTATCCTGCCGACTTCTGCGACCGTAAGATCCAGGGTCCCGCCGCCGAAATCGAAGATAAAGGCGATCTGCCGCCGACGGCTACTGCGGTGATAGAGATGTGCCGCCGCGATAGGCTCCAATTGGAAAGCAATCTCGTCGAAGCCGGCGAAGCGCGCGGCCTTGTACAGGATCTCCTCTGCGCGCGTGGAAACAGCCTCGTCGTCAGAGAAACGCACCGGACGGCCCAACACCACATGGTCGCAGGGTGCCTCCAGTCGCAACTCCGCGCGGCGCTTCATGGCACGGAGTAGGATGGAGATCAGTTCGTCGATGGGATAGTAGCGATCGAAGATATTGGTTCCCTCGTACTCAGGGTCGCGCAGCACCGTTTTGACCGACTGGAGCAGGCGGCCCTGCGCGGCAATATCCACCATATCGTAGATATCGTGCATGTACTCGATGGGACTGGAGCCCGGCCCACCGACGATCATCTCGATGGCGCCCATGTATCGCCGCTCCCAGATGGGCCGGCGGCCTGTTTCCTGTTGCAGGTAAGCAGCGGCGGCCTGACTGCCCAGCAGTGTGTCGAAGTCGCGCTTGATGTAGATCAGGGAAGGAAGGACGTGCGGATTGTCGTTACCGGTGTCCAGTTGGATCGGTGTCAGGGTCTCGCTGTCGAAATGCGCCACTGAGGAGTTTGTCGTTCCAAAATCAATGCCTACATACGTCACGGTACGTCTCCTTGGTCTCAGAGTTGTGGGCAAGGGCAGCCATTATAACGCGGTTTACCAAAAATGCAGCCACATTTCCAAATTAGTATCTCTTTAGGTTTTTGAGGTGCGACGCACTTTCGCCGAAGTTGACAAGCCAGGATATGCCAAATTATGCCTGGAGGACTTCGTAGCACAGTTTCTTGGATTTGTAAGGGCGTTGCACCTGGGCTGCTCATAAGACTAAACGATTACCCAAACTCGTTTGTCCTGTTCGTGTCTAAGCAATTTCGCGCTATGAAGGGTGCTTTTACTGGTCGGCTTGCTCCGAACCCCCAAATTTAGGAAGACTTAAACGTTTAACCTTGAAATAGCTATTGACATGGCATTATAAATGCCTTATAATGTACTAAGGATATAACCATATAACCTCAAAACGGCGGTCCTGTCTTGATAGATAGAAATTCTCCTATTCCGCTCTATTATCAGCTGAAGATGCTGATTAAAAAGAAGATCAATAAAGGGGTATACACGCCTGGTACCCGAATTCCCACAGAACGCGTCTTGTGTGAGAAGTATGATATCAGCCGGGCTCCGGTGCGGCAAGCGTTGACGGAGTTGGTTCAAGAGGGCTACATCCGGCGTCAATCTGGACGCGGCACCTTTGTTCAGGCTCGCGAACCAGATACACTGGAACGGCGGGTGACGCTGCGTCTGTTGGCCTATGACGTGAGATGGGTGACCCTGATGGAAGATGCGGTCCAGCACTGGAACGAGTTGCATCCTAACCGCACGTTGCGACTAGAAGTAAATATGCCCTCTCAATCCGAGTTTCACCAGAAGCTCTGCGCGTCTATGGGAAGCACCGAAGCGCCTGATATTGTTTCCATTGATTACGTGTGGGTAACCCGCTATGCGCGATTGGGTTTCCTGGCTTCACTCGATGAATTGGATCCTGAGTTTGCAGCCTGGCTGCGCTCTGAGCTTGAACGACCGGTATTGCAGAACCATCTATTGGATGGAGGCCTCTATGGCGTGCCCGTCCAAGCGGACGTGTCAGGGCTTTGGTATCGGCGGGATTGGTTTGAGGCTGAGGGATTAGAACCACCTCAGACCTGGGAAACTTGGCTGGCGCAGCTCGATTACTTTGCGCAAGACGACGTGAAGGCGCGGTTGGGGCATGTTTATCCCATCTCGTTTCCCATCAGCACCTTTACCGGAGAGGCGACACTTAACTTACTCTTTCCCCTAATCTGGACAGCAGGTGGTCGTCTGATTGATGACGCGGGTAGGCCTGCGCTTGATGATCCGGTCGTGATTCGGGTGCTCGAATTCTTACAGAAGATCGTTTTGGAACGCCACTATTTGCCTGACAAGGTAGGGACTTTTCATTGGTGGGATTCGACGCGCATGATAGCCACCGAGCAGGTTCCTATGATGTTGGGGGGGTCGTATGCCTGGCCTACCATTGCCGAGGAGGCCGATGGATCCAAAGAAGAAGTGATAGAGCGCTTCGGTTTTGTGCCTGCGCCACGGCCGTCGAAAGCTAGGGCCCCGGTGCTCTCACTGGGTGGGACGACGTGGGCCGTGATGCGGGAATCCGAGCACTACGAGTTGAGCCTGGAGATCCTGCGTATGTCGATGGATTTGGATATGGTGGTCTCTTTCTGCGAGCGAGAATTACAGATCTCGTCGTTGAAATCGGCGAACCGACGGCTGGTTGCAGGAGATAATCCGTGGTTGCAGTCGGTGGTGCCGCTCCTATCTTTAGCCCGACCGCGTCCCATGCTTGAGAATTACGTTCAAGTTTCGCGGATTCTACAGCAGATGTTCGAAATGGCACTGGTTGATGGCTTACCAGCGGAACAGGCGGTGCGCCAGACGGCGCGGACATTGGAGTTGTTATTGGATTACTAAACGTGTACAATAAGGTAATTTAAGTAGGTCAACCCAAGATAAGATAAGGAGAGCATAAGCCTACATGCATATCGCGTTTTTGAATCCACAGGGAAACTTCGATCCTAACGACAGCTACTGGACAGAACATCCAGACTTTGGTGGCCAGTTGGTCTATGTCAAACAGGTGGCTTTGGCCATGGGCGAGATAGGACACACCGTCGATATTCTGACCCGCCAGATCGTTGATCCTGACTGGCCGGAGTTTGCGGATAAGTTCGATGCCTATCCAGACGCTCCCAACGTACGCATTGTGCGATTGCCGGCGGGCCCGGAGCATTTCCTGCGAAAAGAACTCCTTTGGCCTCACCTGGTTCGGGATTGGGTGCCGAATATCTTAGCATTCTACGGTGACGATCTACCCAACGCTTTCACCGCTCACTACGGCGACGGCGGCTTATGCGGCGTGCTCCTCGAAGACGCGACCGGCGTGCCCTTCACCTTCACCGGGCATTCTCTGGGCGCTCAGAAGATGGACAAGCTGGACGTGACGCCCGCTAATCTGGCTGAAATGGATGCGCATTATCATTTCGGTCGGCGATTGGTGGCGGAACGGCTGAGCATGAATCATTCGGCCATCAACATCACCAGCACAGAGCAGGAGCGCTTCGAGCAGTATGGACACTACGCGTATCGCGGCGCGGTGGACGTACAGAATGACCAGCGGTTCGCGATGATTCCGCCGGGCGTGAATCTGGACATCTTCGAGAATTGCTCGCGCTCCGCGAACGAAAGCGAGACACGCGCGCGCATTCTCGCGCGGTTGGAGCGAGATATTGATCTGGCGCGGCGCGATCTGCCTGTCATCGTCGCGTCCAGCCGGCTAGATCCGAAAAAGAATCACATTGCGCTGGTCGAGGCCTTTGCGGAAAGCGACACGCTCCAGGAACTGGCGAATTTGGTCATCCTCACTGGCGCCCTGGATGCTCCACTCCGCGAAGACACCGGCGCCAGCGCGACGGAGTTGGAAGTCTTGCAGCAGATCCGGGACGTGGTAGACGAAGAAGATCTCTGGGGTAAGATCAGTGCCTTCTCCGTGCAAGGACAGCCGGCGCTGGCCGCGGCGTATCGCTTCTTCGCCGAACGTGGCTCTGTTTTTGCGCTAACTGCCCTCTACGAGCCTTTTGGACTGGCGCCCCTGGAGGCTGCAGCCGCCGGTCTGCCCGTGGTTGTGACCGAGAACGGGGGGCCCAGCGAGAGTCTGATCGACGATGAGGTGGAATACGGCGTGCTGGTTGATCCGGCCGATCCGGCGGACATCGCCTGTGGCCTGGAGCGCGTGTTGGGGGACATTGAAGCGTGGCGCATCTTTGCCGAGCGTGGGCATCAGCGCGTGCTGGATCGGTACACGTGGGAGCGAACGGCGGACGGATACCTGGCCCGGATTGAAGAGATCGTGGCCGATCCTGAGGCCCGTCGGCCTGCAGAGCTGCTATCCATTCATCCCTATTTCCGTGAGCCGACGCCGGAGGACGCCGTGACGGTGGATGAACTGGTGGAGCTGTACTTCGAGAAGGAGCTCTAGCGTGAACCTGCGCATTCCTGAAGGCGATCTGGATCTGCTTGCCATCGGCGAGACCTTAGTTGATCTGATTTCCATTGAGGAGGCCGATTCGTTGTTCGAAGCCCAAGCTTTCGAGAAGTATCTGGGAGGCTCACCGGCGAACATCGCAACTTACGTTGCTAAGTTGGGTGGTCAATCGACCATCATCTCTAAGACAGGCATCGGCGCCTTTGGCCAGTTTCTGAAGGCCGAGCTTCAGCACGCCGGGGTTAATACAGATTATATAGTTATGGACCATCACGTTCACACCAGCGTGATTTTTATCTCCCGCACGAAAGGTACGCCCGATTTTGAAGCTTTTCGTGACGGTGATTTTCGGCTTGAACCGTCCGAGGTGCGAGAGGAGGCCATTGAGCGTGCCAGAGTCGTGCATGCTTCGATGTGGCCCCTGTCGCGTGAACCGTCGCGCTCTGCGGTTGAGCAGGCTTTCAAAATGGCTCAGGAGCATGGCAAAATTATTTCATTAGATCCAAATTACAGTGCCCAGATCTGGCCTGACTATCCCGAAGCCAAGGCGGTCATCCGCCACATGATGAGCTATGCGACCATGACTAAGCCTTCGCTGGATGACGCGAAGCGCCTCTTTGGCGAGGATGGGAGTGTAGAGGACTACATTGCACGTTTTCACGATATGGGGCCAGAGGTGGTGGTATTGACCATGGGGGCGGATGGCCTCGTGCTCTCCGTAGAGGGTGAAGACACCTTCATCTCCGCCCAACCCATCGACGTGGTGGATGCGACCGGCGCGGGTGATGCGTTCTGGGCCGGGTTCATCGTTGCATTGCTTGATGGTAAGCCGCTGAAACAATGCGCGCTCTTTGCGCGGGAGGTGGTAGGACGGAAGTTGACGACTGTAGGACCGTTGCCCGACGACATCGACCGGGAGACGCTCTACGCTCGCGTTGATGCTTCTATGGATGATTGACGGCCCCAAACGTAGTAGACACAACCGGGATCTTTCTCGATGTGTTGTTTACATGACGATGTTGGCGTGCTAGACCCTGACCGCGCGATCTTTTGCCCAACGATTCAGAAGAGGATTTTACAGAATCTGTTAGGGTCCGGCTTATCCAGGTTAGGGTTAAATAAGGAGGTGGTGGCCTATCGACCAAAACTGTGTGAAGTATCTTTTTGGAGCGACTGCTCCATGTTAGTTGTAAACCATCCTAAGTGAAGGAGGAAACAGTATGAAACGCTGGAATTGGTTATTTGTTAGTGTATTAGTCCTGGCCTTGGTGCTCGCGGGCTGTGGGCAACAGGCGCCGACCGAAGAAGCGATGGATGACGGCGGCGAAGAGGCACCTGCTGAGGCGAAAGAAGTTACGATCTTTGGCGCCTTTGTGGATGAAGATGCCCGCCGCTTCGAGGCTTCGATGGTACCTTTCGAGGAGCGCACCGGTATTGATGTCTCCTACGAGGGGTCCGGCGACTTCGAGACGCTGATCCTCGTGCGCGTTGAGGGCGAGGATCCACCTGATATCGCCGCGTTCCCGCAGCCGGGTTTGCTCTCCGACTTCGTCAACAAAGATCAAGTTCTGGACCTGGGTGAGTGGTTTGAGGACGGGTACCTTGAAGAACAATATGCTCAGCACTGGCTGGACATGGCGACCTATAACGACACCATAGCCGGTGTCTGGTACCGCGCCAACGTCAAGAGTCTGGTCTGGTATCCTGTCCCCGAGTTCTCTGAGGCCGGCTACGAAATTCCCGAGACCTGGGACGAGATGTTAGCCCTCTCCGACCAGATCGCGGCCGACGGAACGCCTCCCTGGTGCATCGGCATTGAAAGCGCCGGCGCGACGGGCTGGGTCGCCACCGACTGGATGGAAGACATCATGCTCCGCACGCAGCCGGCGGACAAGTACGATGCCTGGACCAGAGGCGAATTGCCTTTTGACTCCCCTGAGGTCAAGAACGCGGCCGAGATCATGGGCGAGATCTGGTTCAACGAAGACTACGTCCTGGGTGGCACCGCTTCTATCCTGACCACCCCCTTCGGCGATGCGCCGACCCCCATGTTTGATGATCCACCCAGCTGCTACCTGCACCGTCAGGCGAGCTTCATTCCCGCCTTCTTCCCCGAAGACGTCACATTGGGCGAGGACGTCGACTTCTTCTACCTGCCGCCGATCAAGCCGGACGAGTTCCCGAAGCCGGTGTTGGGCGCGGGCGACCTCTTCGCGGCATTCAACGATCGCCCCGAGGTTCGCGAGGTCATGGAATACCTGACCACGGGTGAATCCACAAAAGCCTGGCTGCAGTCCGGCGGCTTCGTTTCGCCGCACGAGGACACCCCTCTGGATTGGTATCCCACCGACACCGACCGCAAATACGCCGAAATCCTCTCCGGTGCCAGCGTCTTCCGCTTCGACGGTTCAGACCTGATGCCCGGCGCGGTGGGTGCAGGGTCCTTCTGGACCGGCATGGTCGACTACGTCAACGCCGATGGCGAGAACCTTGATGAGGTCATGCAGACCATTGATGCGTCTTGGCCGGAGTAGGAAGATCGGTCCTCGTCGTTTTATGAGGCTATTGGCTGAGTAAGTACATCGGAGCAGGATGGTCAGTAAGACGTCCTGCTCCCTGGTCTCACTTCTTTAGTAATACGTCCTAAGGAGGAAGGTGGATGGAAAGCGGAAATGAACAATCTACCAGGATTCTTGATTGGTTCACGACAGGTCTAGGACGGGTGATCATCTCCTTGGTCGTTCCCGTCGTGACCTTCTTAGTCATGTGGAGGGTTTTCATCTTCCTTCGAGATGGAGATGCTCCAAAATTGGTGACGGTGATCGTAGCGATTATCTGGGGTGTGGGTGGCGTGGCCGTGCTATTCTTGCTCTCTAACTGGATTGTGGAGCAGCTGCCGACAGAGTGGATGGTGAATTTGCGTCCCTTTGTCTTTGTTGGTCCTGCCATCGCCATCTTGAGCTGGTACCTGGCCATCCCGGCCATACGCACGCTCTATGCGAGCTTTTTTGATGCCAATACAGATGCGTTTGTGGGTTTAAAGAACTACATCTTTGCCTTTACAAATGCGAAGATGTTGGAGTCTTTCCGCAACAACTTGCTCTGGTTGGTGATTGGCACCGGCCTCAGCGTTTCCTTTGGTTTGCTCATTGCTATTTTGGCAGATCGTTCCAAGTTTGAGACGATTGCCAAGTCTCTCATTTTCTTGCCCATGGCGATTTCCTTTGTGGGCGCCGGCGTGATCTGGCGGTTTGTCTATTTCTACAAACCTCCTTCGCAGGAGCAGATCGGACTGTTAAACGCTATTCTGGTGGGATTGGGAGGCGAACCACAAGCCTGGCTGACGATACGTCCGTGGAATAACCTCTTCCTCGTCGTCATCATGATATGGTTGCAGACAGGCTATGCCATGGTGTTGCTCTCCGCAGCGCTGAAGGGGGTTCCGGAGGATCTGCTGGAGGCTGGACGCATTGACGGCGCGAGCGAGGTCCAGATCTTCTTCCGCATTATGATTCCTTACATCCAGGGAACCATCGTCACGGTCTCGACTACGATTATCATCTTCACCTTGAAGATCTTCGACATCGTCTTCGTTATGACCAACGGCAACTATGGCACCGAGGTGATCGCCAGTCAACAGTATAAGCAAATGTTCAAGTTCCAGCACTTTGGGCGCGGTTCTTCGATTGCTATGGTCTTGCTCATCGCCGTCATCCCGGTGATGTGGTACAACCTGCGCCAGTTTGGGCAACAGGAGGCTTTCTAATGAGTGTGAAACGTCAGAAACTCATAAGTGACATCGTCGTCAATGGGGTACTCCTGATCCTGTGTATTATCTGGACGCTCCCGACGTTGGGACTGCTCGTATCTTCGTTCCGCCCGCCCGACGCCGTGGGGACCAGCGGTTGGTGGACGGCTTTCAATCCGGCGCGTGAGCGTAAAGGTGCCGCGTTCACTCTCAATAACTATCGACAGGTGTTATTGGGCAAAGACGTGACTTTTACCAACGCCGAGGGCGAAGAGGTCCAGGCTAGCGGTGACAATTTAGGCAACGCGTTCCTCAACAGTATCGCAGTGACGTTGCCATCCACGGTCATTCCCATTCTCATCGCAGCTTTTGCGGCCTACGGCTTTGCATGGATGCGGTTCTCGGGACGCAGACCGCTGTTCATCTTGGTCGTGGCCTTGCTGGTGGTTCCGTTGCAGATCGCGCTCATCCCCATCTTGCGCGACTACACCAAGCTCGATCTCAACGGCACGTTCTTGGCGATCTGGTTGGCCCACACCGGCTTCGGTCTGCCGCTGGCGACTTACTTGCTCTACAACTACATCTCCGGTCTTCCCCGCGACATTCTGGAGTCGGCCTTCATGGACGGCGCATCCCACTTCACCATCTTCACGCGCTTGATCCTGCCCCTCTCGGTGCCGGCGCTGGCGTCCTTCGCCATCTTCCAGTTCCTCTGGGTTTGGAATGACCTGCTGGTCGCGCTGGTATTCATTGGCAGTAAGCCCGAGGTCGCGGTGTTGACGCAGCGCTTGCAGGAGATGGTCGGCTCGCGTGGTCAGGACTGGCATCTGCTCACGGCAGGCGCCTTCGTGACCATGATTCTGCCCCTCGTTGTCTTCTTTTCCTTGCAGCGTTACTTCGTGCGCGGTCTGTTGGCAGGTTCTGTCAAAGGCTAATCCTCCCATTTTCATAGTCTAACCTGGCAGGTCTTCACAGTCTGCCAGGTTTTTTATTTGGGAGTTGCGCTCCGCCACAATCGCTCTAAAATCAGGGATACTATTTTGCAGAAGTGTCACGCTCAGTTCAAGGGGGTTTTGATGGCCAAAGATTGGTATAAGGATGCGATCTTTTATGAAGTGTTTGTCCGAGCCTATGCCGATAGCAATGGCGACGGGATCGGTGATCTGGCAGGCTTGACGTCGAAATTGGATTATATCCGTTGGTTGGGCGTCGATGCTATTTGGATGTTGCCGATCTTCCCGTCTCCTCTACGGGATGACGGCTACGATGTGGCGGATTACTATCATATTCATCCCGATTACGGCACGCTGGAAGATTTCGAGATGTTGGTGGAAGAGGCGCACAAGCGCGATTTGCGCGTCATTGTCGAGTTGATCCCCAATCACACCTCGGATCAGAACGCGTGGTTTCAGGCTTCGCGTGATCCCGACCATCCAGAACATGAGACGTACAAGGACTGGTACGTGTGGAGCGATACCGACGAGAAATACGAGGACGCGCGCATCATCTTTATAGATTATGAGCCTTCTAACTGGACGCTTGACGAAGTCCGTGGACAGTATTTCTGGCATCGTTTCTTCCATCACCAACCGGATTTGAATTACGATAACCCCGAGGTTCAGCGGGAGATGCTGCGCGTCGTACAGTACTGGTCCGATTTTGGTGTCGATGGCTTCCGTGTGGACGCGACGCCCTACTTGATTGAGCGCGAGGGGACCAGCTGTGAGAATTTGCCGGAGACGCACGCTTATCTCAAGCGCGTGCGCAAATTCGTGGATGCTTATGCGCCCGGCACCATGTTACTCTCTGAAG
Source organism: Anaerolineae bacterium (assembly GCA_034437255.1). Classification (GTDB taxonomy): domain Bacteria; phylum Chloroflexota; class Anaerolineae; order B4-G1; family SLSP01; genus G713. The sequence continues at coordinate 9,647 of DAOTUH010000337.1, read as the reverse complement.
CCAACCAGTGGCCCGAGGACGTGTTGCCCTATTTCGGAGAGGGCGACGAGTTCCACATGAACTTTCATTTCCCGTTGATGCCCCGCATCTTCATGGCGTTGGCCAAAGTCGATCGCTCTCCCATTGAACATATTCTCTCGCGGACGCCAGAACTGCCGGAGGGTTGCCAGTGGGCGACGTTCCTGCGCTGCCACGATGAGCTGACGCTGGAGATGGTCACGCCGGAGGAGCGCGAGTTTATGTGGGATTTTTACGCACCCGAACCTCGCATGCGTCTCAACCTGGGCATACGCCGCCGGTTGGCCCCGCTGTTGGAGAACGATCCTCAGCGCATCATGCTGCTGAATTCCATCCTGCTGACGTTCATCGGCTCACCCGTGATCTACTACGGTGACGAGATCGGCATGGGCGACAATATCTGGCTGGAGGATCGAGACGGTGTGCGCACGCCCATGCAATGGGATGACAGTCCCGGTGCCGGTTTTTCCGATGCGTCGCCCGACGAGTTCTATGCGCCCCTTATTGATGACGAGACCTACGGCTATGAGAAAGTCAACGTCGAGGCTCAGCGTAAAGTGGCGAAATCGCTGCTCAACCGGTTGCGCCGGATGATCCAAGTGCGTAAGAACTACCTGGTGTTCGGACGCGGTGGTATGGAGCTCGTAGACGCGAAGCCCAAGTCGGTGTTAGCTTATCTGCGCACCAGCGTCAACGAGACGATGCTCGTCTTCAATAATCTATCCTCCGAGGCCCAGGACGTGACGGTGAGCCTGGCAGAGCAGGCAGGCACGTCGCCCATCGATGTGCTGACGGGCGAACGTCTGCCGGAGGTTTCCAAAGGGCCGTATTCGTTCACGTTGAAGGGATATAGTTTCCGTTGGTTGCGCCTGTAAGGCGCCGGCTGAGGGGCATAAATCGGATTTTGCCAAGTGGACCTCAAGTTCACGCAGAACCTGATTTTTGCTGCGGTCTGCATTTGACCCGCCGCCATCTTACGGTATAATAACGCTGTCTTAAGAGTCCTGGGATACACATTCCCCTCATTGCCGGAACCGGACTGATCTGGAATAACGCCCAATGGCTCTATAGGTGAACAAGCCGCCGCGGGCAACCGCGCGGTTTTGTGTGTGAATCACTTTTAATCATCTGTACCGTTTTTATGCGGGACATAGGGTTGAGAAGGAGGAAGTTAGTATGCCTAAGCGCACGTATCAGCCGAAGAAGCGCAAGAGAATGCGCACGCACGGGTTCCGTGCTCGAATGAAAACGAAGAGTGGTCGCAAGATTCTCAAGCGACGTCGCAGCAAAGGTCGGCAGCGACTTGTGTCGGTCGAGTTGGGTGGCGCCAAGCGCATCAATTGGAAGGAGAGCAGCCACAAGCGTCGCTGAGGTTGACATTGGTGTTCTATCCGTGGCACAAAGGAATGCGTCTGCGCCGCCCCGAGGATTTTCGGCGCGTCTGGAAGACAGGGCGGTCTTGGGCGCATTCCCTCTTTGTTCTTTGGGCTGCGTCCAATTCTCTATCAACGACGCGACTTGGATTGACCGCCAGTCGGAAAGTAGGCAACGCCGTCGAGCGCAATCGAGCGCGTCGTTTGTTGCGTGAAGCGGCCCGGCATAGTTATCCTCACATTGTAGAAGGATGGGATTTGGTGCTGGTGGCACGACGGTCCATTGTGGACGCTCAGATGCAACAGGTTCAGCAGGCTCTGGTGACGCTCCTTCGGCGCGCCGATCTTTGGTGTGAGGACACGTAGGTAAGTTAAGGTTCGTAGGGTGAAAAGCATTGCACTTTGGTTGATTCGGTTTTATCGGCGTTGGATTTCTCCTCTATTCCCACCGAGCTGCCGTTTTACCCCGTCGTGTTCGCAATACAGCTACGAGGCCATATCTCGTTATGGATTCTTTAAGGGCACGTGGCTAGCCCTGCGGCGTATCGTGCGATGTCACCCCTTCAATCCAGGCGGATACGATCCGGTTCCGTGATCTAGGAGGCAGTTATGAAACGTGTTTGGAGAATGGTAAGCAATATGATCAGCTCGTGGCGAGCACTTGTATGGGTTTCTCTGTTGGCCTTCCTGTTGGCTGGCTGTGGTGGAGGCGTGCAGTATGAGAGCTGGCCGGGCATGACGTTGGTCGACGGGACACTTTACGTCTCTATGGTGGATCGCATCCAGGCCTTTGATGCTGAAACCGGAAACCCGCTCTGGTCCTACCCTGTCGAGCCTGATGCGAACATCGGCTTTTACGCTGCCCCCACCATCGATGAGGAGCGGGGATTGATGTTCGCGGCGGGCTTCTCGGATCAGAAGGTGCACGCACTTCGCCTGGCGGAGAACCCCGAGAACATGCCGACACCGCTCTGGACGTATCCCCCCGAGGAGACCAATGGTGGAGCCAAAGGGCAGTACGTGGGTTCCGGCACGATTGCGCAGAATCTCTTCCTGGTCGGCAACGGCGATGGCCTGATCTACGCGCTCAGGTTGGAAGATGGTTCGCTCGCTTGGTCCTTTGAGACTGGAGATCGTATCTGGGCCCAGCCTCTGGTGCAAGATGATACCGTCTACGTAGCGTCATTGGATGATTATCTGTATGCACTTAACCTGGATGATGGTAGCGAACGTTGGCGTCTGGAGACTCGCGGAGCTTTAGGAGCATCTCCGGTGCTCGCTGATGGCCACATTTGGCTCGGTGATTTTGGGGATCAGATTTACCAGATTGATCCTCAGACCGGTGAGGTGCTCTGGACGTTTGAGGATGGAGAGGATTGGTTCTGGGCGACGCCGACTGTGGGGGAGGACGCTATTTACTTTTCCGACGTGCGCGGCAACGTCTTCGCCTTCGATATCGCCTCCCGCGGACTGCTCTGGAAGCAGAGCGTGGCGGACGTCATTCGGGGCCAAAGTGTGCTGAACGCTGACGGTACCCACCTGCTGGTGCCCGGTCACGAGCATGGCGTGATCTACGCGCTGGATACCGAGACTGGCGAGGAGGTGCCGTGGGGCATTGTTCCAGAGGGTCCCGGTCGCCTCCCGGGGAATCTAGTCGCGGATACGGAGCGTGTTTATGCTGCGCCTATTATGATTCCTACGCGCGTCCAGGGATTTGACATCCAGGATGGCCGGTTGCTCTGGGTGTATCCGGTGGCCCAGGAGTAAGAGGTCCGATTCATCATCTCGGTTATTGAGGAGATATTCTATGTGGGATATGTTGATCGTTGATCCAATCACCAACTTGCTGTTGGTGTTCTACAAATTACTGGGAGGAGAGACTATCCTCGCGGTGGCGTTGCTGACGGCTGTGGTGCGCCTGGCGCTCATCCCGCTGACGCTCAATCAGCAGAAGAGCATGCAGGCCCAACGCGAGTTACAGCCGAAGCTCAAGGAGCTCCAGAAGAAGTACAAGAATGACCAGGAGCGTCTGGCACAGGAGCAGATGAAGCTCTATCGAAAGCACGGCTTCAATCCGGTCAGTGGATGTCTGCCGCTCTTGATCCAGTTGCCGCTGATGTTGGGGCTCTACCGTGCCATTATCCGGGCGCTGGCCGCGACGCCGCTGGGATTACTGAATCTGCCCTCGCACATCTATCGCGTCAGTTGGCTGCCAAACTTGAGTGTGCTGCCCCCGTTGAAGAGCCAATTCCTCTGGTTGGATCTGGCCTTGCCCGATCCTTATTACATTCTTCCGGTGTTGGTCGTGGTTACGGCTTGGATTCAGCAGAAGCTCATCAGCGCATCCTCACCGACAACGGGAGGAGAGGTAGACGATCAGGCTCAGGCGATGACTCAATCCATGCAAATCACCATGCCCCTCTTTATGGGGTTCATCTCCTTAAACTACGCGGCCGGGCTATCCGTCTATTTTGTGATCTCCAACTTGATCGGGATTCTACAGTATTACTTTATCCAGAGACAGTATGGCGAGGATGGAGATTCCAACGAAACCTGAGCATCGCCCGCCAGGGTTTCTTCCAGCATTTGTGGATGACTTAGAGAAGTTTGTAGATTACTTCGGATAGACTGTTTTGGGCTGATTGACGCCAGTGTCCGAAGTGTGTAAGTAAGAATGGGAGGAAAAAGCATGGATCCGAAAGCGTGGGTTGAAGTTCAAGCGCCCACCGTTGAAGAGGCGATTATATTGGGATTGACACGTCTTGGTATCACCCGAGACGAAGCTGCCATCAAAATAGTGGATGAGGGAAGTCAGGGATTTCTGGGCTTGGGGTCAAGAGAAGCCCGAGTCAAAGTCAGGCGTCTGGAACAAAAACCGTCGGCTGCGGAGCCTGTGAAACCAAAGGTCCCTGAGAAAGAGCCCGCCCCCGCAGCGTCCAAGCCCGCGACTTCGAAAGAGGAGGAGCCCGAGGTCAAAGCCGTACCTGCAAAGAAAGCCGAGGTGAAGAAACCTGCGCCTGAGGCGCCACGACCCTCGGCCAAAAAGCCGGTGGAAGAGGAGCCTGCAGAAAAGAAGCCCGCGAAACTCAAGAAGAAAGCCCGCAAACCCGCCTCTAAACCTGAGCCTGAAGGAACGGAACACTCCTCTGATGATCTGCGCAAGCAGATCGAGGCTGTGGTGCTGGACGTAGGTTCGCATCTGTTTGGCGCGCTGGATGTCCAGCCCAAGCTCACTTGGCGTGAAGAGGATAGACGCCCGGCCTTGTGGCTCTCTCTGGAAGGTGATGACGCCGAGTCGTTGATAGGCCGTCATGGCAAAACGCTTAACGCTGCGCAGTTCCTGATGCGCGTCCTGGTGCGCAACCAGATCGACGGTAATTTCAACCTTATTCTGGACGTGGATGGTTATCGCTGGCGTCGGTATCATAACGTGAAGAGCCTGGCTCGCAAGATGGCCAAGAAAGCTGTCTCTACAGGTCAACCGGTGCGTTTGCGTCCCATGCCGGCCCGTGAGCGACGCATCGTGCACATGACGCTGCGGGATGATGGTCGTGTGCGGACTAAAAGCTACGGTTCAGGGCGCGGGCGGGCGGTAACTGTGTTTCCCGTGAACTCGGACAGTCACTAGCGCGCCTATCTCTGTTACACGAAAACGGTTCGCCATGAGGATGCGATGATGCAGACGTATGCCTTTGCCAATCAGAAGGGTGGTGTGGGCAAGACCACCACTGTGGTGAATCTTGCGGCGGTCATGGCCGATTGGGATCTGCATGTTTTAGTCGTAGATATTGATCCCCAGAGTAACGCGACTACCAGTTTAGGGATAAAGCCCGGCGCGCAGGAGGTGTCGATGTACGAGGTCCTCCTCGGTGGCGTTTCCGTCGAGGCGGCCATCGTGTCGACGGCGTGGGAGGGACTGCGGCTGTTGCCCAGTTCCCCCGCGCTGGCCGGCGCCACGGTAGAACTCAACGAGCTGGAAGATCCCCGCGAACGGGCGCGCGCGCTGCGTTACGCACTACGAGAGGTCGCTGATGCGTATGACTACGTACTCGTGGATTCACCGCCGAGCCTGGGTATCCTGACCGTCAACAGTCTATGTGCCGCCGATAGCGTCATCGTGCCCGTTCAGTGCGAGTACCTGGCTTTGGAAGGGCTTACCCAGTTGATGCGGACTATTCGTCTCATTCAGCGAGGGTTAAATTCTACATTGACCATGCGTGGCGTGGTGATGACCATGTACGACAAGCGAACCAACCTCGCCAAAGAGGTCGTCGCTGAGGTGCAACGTTACTTTCCCAAACAGGTCTTTCGTGTTCTGATCCCGCGCAGCGTGAGACTTAGCGAAGCGCCCAGCTATGGAGAGCCGGGCGTGGTCTATTCACCGAAATCGCAAGGTTCACTAGCTTATCGCGCGCTGGCATGGGATTTGCTGGGCGGCGACGGTCATGATATCGCATGGACACCACCCCAAGAGGTTCTGGAGGAGTAGGACAAGGGGCTTTTGTATTCTAGCTGTGGCCAGGCTCCCGCAGCAACTTCATTGCTTGCTAGGGACCGCGCTACAGCCCATTACGACGTCGTCTCTTCAGCTTGAGACTCGGTCTCAGCCTCTGCTTCGGTTTCATCGACATCGACATTTTGATACCGCGTTTCGATCTGCTGTTTAGCTTCCTCAGCCGCTTCTCTGACGTCGGCATTTTGCTCGCCTTCCAGCAGTGAGATCAAAGTAGGGAGGTGTTCTGGACGCCCAATACGGGCCAACGTCACGCACCCCAAATGTCGCGCTTCTGGGTCTTCGGCCTCCAATGTGCGTAACAACATCTGCAAGGCCGCGTCTCCAACGCCTACCCCCAACCCTTGTTGTGCAGCCCACGTGATCAACCACGCAGCCTCGTCGAGTTTGGGTGGCGGCTGGACCGTCAGAGTCTCCGTCGAGGTTTGCCCGGCGCTCAAGGCCGCCTCGGCGGCGGATCGTACCAACCACTGTGGGTCATCTCGCATAAGGCGTTCCAGAATCTCTTCTTTCCAGGGTGCATCAATCTGGCTTATACCGTGCACGGCGGCGCGGCGTACCAGCAGATCCTCAGCCTCGACGGCCTCTTTGAGCGCTTCTTGGCCTGCTGGATCTTCTGCTAATGTCTCCGCGATAACCAACATCAGCTGCTCGTCGGCCTCGGTAAGGCGGTCTTTCAAAAACCTGTAAGCTCCGGGGGTGCCAAGATCGCCCAAAGCCCGTACCGCGCTGGTCTGTACCTCGACGGCCTCTTCGTTGAGACCGGCTGCCAGTGTTTGCATATCACGAGGGCCTCCCGTCCATCCAAGACCATGAAGAGCAGCGGCCCGTACCGTTGTATCAGGGTGACGCAAAACCTGGAGGAAGAAGGGCTTGGCGTTTTCTTCGGCGACGAGCGACAGCGCTTTGCCTAAAGCGAAACGTTCCTCAAGGTCAAACCCGGCTTTGATAAATATCTTGGCCAACACCTTCATGACAGATTTACGCCACGGCACCTCGGCCGGCGCTAAGATAGCCCAACGGGCACTTCTCAGCAGTGTGGGAATTACATCTTTCTTCATCCCGGTCTTAAGCAGTGACGCAACCAAGGCTTGGGCCTTGGCTATGCCAATGTAACACTCCAACACGAACGCCCAATTTGGATCATGGAGGTGCTCTCGCAATATATCGAGGTTTTCCATATCAGCCAACTTATAAGCCAGCCACAAATCTTCCCAAATTTGGTGACTAAATCGGGCCTTTTTGTTTTCCCAATCTAAGAACTCTGTGTTCTGCAGGAGCTTGATCGCCGTGCTTTCCAGTTGAGATGGTCGTTCCTCTGGTGGAGGAAGTTGCTCAGCAAGCAGATCTTCTTTGATCTCTTGAAGTGATAAGACCTGGGCGTCCATGCGGCTACGCCAGGCAAGGTCCCGAAGCACGGCCTGGGCCGCCTCTCGTGCGTTCTGCGCCGTTTCTTCGTGTTCTTCTCCCAAGTCCGGCTGTGGCAGAAACTGATCTATACACCGTTTGAGTGTATCGTGCAACCGATAGGGAGCCTCTTCAGTTTGAAGATAGAGCCAGATGCGCAAGCTCAGTTCTGCGAGACTGTCACCCGTCTCCAGCGCCCAAAAGAGGACGTGCTCAATTTCCTCCTCAAGCTGTGGAGGGCCCTCGTCCATTTGGGCTACCCACCCATCATAGAGCTCACGGATAGCTTCCTGCTCGTTGGGTGACTGAATGTCTGCCGGGACAAACCCTTGTTCAACCAGCGGCCCGTATCCTGCTGAACCGGTTGCGACCAACCAATGGCTGTCCGGCAAGCGTTCAGCGGCGTCTCCAATCCGCCGGGCGACCTGCGGACGTAGGCCCCCGGCCAGGGCCTCCCAATTATCGATCAAAATCAACGTGGGTTGATCCTGAACTTGGGAGGCTAACCACTTGGGGAGCGCGGGGGGAAACGATTGTGCGGACAATTCGGTTAGCCATTTCAGTACATCTTTTTCTTCCTCTTCATCCGGTGAGATCGCGTCCAATTGGCTCAGGTCGATCCACAATGGGAAGTGAGTAAATGGGGTTGATTCCTCTTCAGAAGCACTGATCAGGTGCCAGAGGCTTGCCACGAGGGCAGTTGTCCGTCCTGATCCGCGATAGCCGGTGAGTAGAACTTTGGAATGACCATCCAAGAGCTGCGCGTAGGGCACGCGCAGCCACGCTTCGGCGTCAAACTCCTCGGTGAAGGTGTTGGGTAGTGGGGGAAGCGCTAAAAACGACGGTGGCACGAAAATAAGCTCGGGATGGGTCGGTTCAAAGAGTAGCCGCGTGCGGAGTTCCTTGCGGAGCGCAAGTAGATATTTCTCTTCGGCGCTGCGCTGTAACCGCGTGCGCCATCGTGCCATAGGCGTCCACGCGCGCTTGCCCAGCCGACGCAGCGCGTCTCGTCGAGTGTAAACAAAGATAGCCAATAGCCAAGCGACGAGGGCGCCAATGACGGCAGAACGCCAGTCAAAGACCCAATTGTCTGGAAAAATCGATGCCGTGTGCACGAGATATCTTCTGATGCGATGTAGACCCGCTCACTCTGCGGCGCGGGTCTTGACATCCTCAACTTCGAGTCGATAGCCCTGGCCCCGTTCGCTGATGATGAACTTTGGCTCTCGGGGCTCCGGCTCGATCTTTTGACGCAGATACCAGATGTAGAGCTTGAGATAGTCACGTCGGTTCGCGTATTCCGCTCCCCAGACGCGGCGCAAGAGCGTATCGTGACTGACGGTACGTCCGGCATCCTGAATCAGCGCCGAGAGCAAGGAGAACTCCGTCGGGGTCAGGGAGATGACCTCTTCATCAATTTTAACCTCGTGGGTATCCAGGTTAACCCAAAGAGGCCCGGCCTGGAAGATGGATTGTTCACCCCGAGCCCGTCGCGCGCGTGACAGCGAAGCTTTCACCCGTGTGACTAGTTCTTTGTAGCCGAAGGGTTTTACGATATAATCATCCGCTCCAAGCCCCAGGCCATAGGTGATGTTATGCTCGTCCCCCAGTGCTGTGAGAAACAGGACAGGTACGTCGGTGATACTTTGGAGTGCCTCGTAGACGTGCCAGCCGTCCATATCGGACATCAGGATATCCAGTAGGATGAGATCTGGCTTTTCTTCACGTGCCATTTCCAATCCGGTCTTTCCGTCTGGAGCCGTGATGACAGTATATCCTGCACGTCCCAGAAGCAAATCGATCAACTGTGATAGTGCTTCATCGTCCTCAATGAGTAATATGGTCTCTTTCATGCCTAGTCTCCTTAGCTACGAGCGCGTGTAGATTTTGACCGTTGAAGAATCTTCTGTTAACTCACCTGGTATTGAGAAAGGCAGTTTCTATTGGTCAGTCCTATTCCCATATTACGCCAAAATTTTCGCTTGTCAAACTTAAACCAAACTTTTGCGGGTTTGTTTGGCTGATCTTGATTAGGTGTCCGAAATAAGTCACATTCTCATTGGAAAACCGTTTAGTCTTATGAGCAACTCAGGTGCAACGCACTTGCGAACCCAAAAACTGTGCTACGAAGCTCTCCAGGTATGATTTAGCATGTCCTGACTTGTCAACTTCGACGAAAGTGCGTTGCACCTCAGAAGACTAAACAGTTGACTCACCTGAAAAAAGGTCCAAGAAATCGGATTTTTGGGTGGCCATGCCCTACCTCTAGGGATTTTGGTCATGAGAAACCGACATATAGTATCAAGTCGTAGAAAAATCCGATTTCTGCTAGTTAT
>DAOTUH010000336.1:0-4765 GCA_034437255.1 Anaerolineae bacterium | reverse complement strand
TCCAGGCCTACAATGGCAAATGGGTTACTGTGCCCGTGGTCACCGACTTTGCGAAGAATCAGGGTTGGATCTAGCCCGTAATCGTTCTGTGACGACTCCCTCTTTGTTGAAGAGGGAGTTGTTTTTATGAATCAACCCTGGCGAATGAATTCGCGGCTACAGTTGCGAAATCCGCCTACGCGGATTACCTTGTACGGACCATGGCAACCGCCGTGCAGTGGAAGTTAACAGTGTTGAATTAGAGATCTATCTACGATTCACCGAAAGGACGTGAATAGATCAGATGACTCCATGGCGTAAGCGTTGGCAGCTCGCCCCCGCTGTACCGGACGCGTTTCTGCGCCGTTTCTCCCCGTTGGATCCGCTGGTTGCCCAGGTGCTCTATAACCGGGGCCTGACGGAACCCGAAGAGGTCGAGGCTTTCCTCGAAGGCTCTATCGCTGCGGACAGTCCGTTCCAAATGCGCGACGTGGAGCCCGCTGTCGCGCTGATTCGACGTACCATCCGGCGTGATGGGCTCATCACCGTCTACGGGGACTACGATGCCGACGGTATCACGGCGCTGGCGCTGCTGGTCCAGACGCTGCGGGCGTTGGGTGCGCGCGTTTATCCCTATATTCCAGATCGTGAAGACGAGGGATATGGCCTCAACCCGGAAGCCATCCGCCTGGTGCGCGACCGGGGTGCGAAGCTGCTGATCACGGTCGATTGCGGGATTCGCTCGTTGGAAGAGGTGGCCTTGGCCCGGAAGTTGGGCATGCGCGTCATCATCACCGATCACCATCACCTTGGACCGGCGCTACCGGGCGCCGACGCCGTCATCAATCCCCGTCGCCCTGATATTGGCTACGCATTTCGAGACTTTGCCGGAGTGGGCGTCGCCTTCAAGCTCGCACAAGGATTGTTGCGCGTCAACGAGCGCTCGACGCTACCGGCGACGCGGACAGCACTTCACGAGGACGATCTGCTGGACCTCTTCGCGCTGGGCACTGTCGCCGACATGGTGCTGCTGCTGGGTGAGAATCACGTGTTGACGCAGCGGGGTCTGGAGGTCATCAACGCGGCGCGACGCCCGGGGCTGGCGGCGCTGATGGACGTGCTGAACGTCTCACCCGGCGAGGTCAAAGCATCGACCATCGGGTACGTGCTGGCACCGCGACTCAACGCGGCAGGACGCCTCGGCGATCCGTTGACGGCCTTTCGCCTGCTGGTGGCCCGCGATCTGACGGAGGCCTTGCCCATCGCCAGTGAGCTGGAAAGTCTGAACCGCCAGCGGCAGGAGCTCACGCAATACGTCCAGGAGCGGGCGTGTGCTCAGGTGCTGGAGACGGGCGTGGATCAGCCTTTGCTCTTTGTCATCGGTTCCGATTATCCTTCCGGCATTGTGGGATTGGCAGCGGGCCGTCTCTCGGAGACGTTCTATCGGCCGGCTATCGTTGTGGAGAAGGGCAAGGAGCTCTCCAAAGCCTCGGCACGTTCGATCCCGGAATTCCATATCACCGAGGCCCTCGATGAGGTCGGCGATTTGCTGGAGCAGTACGGCGGTCACGCGGCCGCGGCCGGCTTCACCGTGCGGACCGAGCGGCTGCCCGAGGTGCAGGCGCGGCTCCTGGAGATTGCCGGGCGGCAACTGGCCGACGTGGAGCTGGTGCCTTCTCTCTTTGTCGATGCGGAAGCGCCGCTCTACACGCTCTCCTGGGATGATTACCACGCCCTGGAGCGCCTTGCCCCCTTTGGCTACGGTAACCCGCGCCCGTTGCTCGTAAGCCGGGGGCTTTATGTGCGCCACGCGCGCGCCGTGGGCCGCGAGGGCGGGCACCTCAAGCTCTACGTCGAGGATCGCGGAGGCAAGGTGTGGGACGTGATTGCCTTTCGCCAGGGCCACTGGGCCGAACGGCTGCCGGATCTGATCGACCTGGCGTACTATCTGGAGCGCAACGAGTGGAACGGGCGCGTCACGCTCCAGCTCAACGCGCAGGATATTCACCCCTCGGCGCGTTGAACGCGAACTCGCAGCGACAGAAAGACGTGCGACGATGACCATCACCATCACAGGCGAGCATCTGACCATGAAGGATGTGGCGCGCATCGCCCACGGTGAGTCGGCTGAGCTGGACGCCCACGCCGTCGAGGCCATGGCGCGCTCCTGGCAAGGCGTGCAGACGCTGCTGGCACGCGGCGAGATCGCCTACGGTGTCACCACCGGCTTTGGCGCCTTCAAAGGGCGCATTATCCCGCGCCATGAGGTCGGCACGCTGCAGCGCAATCTGGTGCTGAGCCACGCTGCAGGCGTCGGCCCCCTGCTGGACGAGACCGCCGTGCGCGCCGTTATCGCCGTGCGCGCCAACACGTTGGCCATGGGCCACTCCGGCATTCGACCGGAGACAGTACAGGCGCTGCTGGAGATCCTCAACGCCGGCATCGTCCCCTGCATTCCGGCCTACGGCTCGCTGGGAGCCAGCGGAGATCTGGCGCCCCTGGCGCATCTGGCCTGCGTCCTCATCGGCGAAGGCGAGGCCTTCTATCGAGGAGAGCGTCTGCCCGGCGGCGATACGCTGCGGCGTGCCGGTCTGGCGGCGGTGACGTTGGGTGCCAAGGAGGGCCTGGCCCTGATCAACGGCACGGCGGTCACGACGGCGCTGGGCACGCTGGTCACGCTGCGCGCCGAAAACTTGATCCGTGCGGCGGCCATTGCCGGCGCGCTCTCCCTGGAAGCGTTGCGCGGCACCCCGGCGGCCTTCGACGCCCGCCTGCACCTCGTGCGTCCCCATCCCCGGCAGGTCGATGAGGCGGCGTACATGCGGCACCTGCTCGAAGGGAGCACGTTCCTGCGGCCCCACGATCCCCGCGACATTCAAGATGCTTACAGTCTGCGCTGCATCCCCCAGGTCCACGGCGCGGTGCGCGATACCGTCGCCTACGCGCGGTGGGCGCTGGAGATCGAGCTCAACGCCGTCACCGACAACCCGCTGGTTTTCTTCGACGACGCTGGGGAACCGGAGGTGATCTCCGGTGGCAACTTCCACGCTGAGCCGGTGGGGCTGGCCATGGATTACCTCAAGCTGGGTCTCGTCGAGCTGGGCAACGTCAGCGAGCGGCGCACGGCGCGGCTGGTGGACGAATCGCTCAGCAACGGGCTGCCGCCCTTTCTTACCCGGCACGGCGGATTGGAGAGCGGCTTTATGCTGGGGCAGTACACGGCAGCGGCGCTGGCTTCGCGTAATAAGGTGCTGGCGCATCCTTCCACGGCCGATTCTATCCCGACCTCGGCCAACGTCGAGGATCACGTGAGCATGGCGACCAACGCGGTTCACGACACTCGCGCCGTGGCGGATAACGTTGAGCGGATCCTGGCCGTGGAACTGCTGGCGGCGGCGCAGGGCGTTGATTTCCGGCGGGAACAGCTGGGCGCCCGCGCCCAACTGGGCGCGGGCACGCAGGCGGCCTACGACGTGATCCGGGAGCAGGTGGCCTTCCTGGAGCACGACGCGCCGCTCTATCCTCTGATCGAAGCGGTGGCGAAGTTGGTGGCGGACGGCACGCTGGTCGACGCTGTGGAGAAGGCCATCTAGGGGACGGAGTTGGGAGGCGTATGCGCGTTTTAGTGACGGGTGCGACGGGATGTGTGGGCGCCAACGTGGTGGAGGCGTTGTTGGCGTGCGGACACGAGGTGCGGGCTATGCAGCGCAGCACATCGCGCTTGATCGCCCTGGACGGTCTGGCGCCGGAAATGGTGGTGGGTGACGTGTTGAATCTTGACTCGCTGCGCGCCGCCATGGATGGCTGCGATTGGGTCGTGCATGCGGCGGCTATCTCTCAGTACTGGCGCAATGGCGCCGACCTGATCACTCGGGTCAACGTGGACGGCACGCGCAACGTGCTGCAGGCGGCGCAGGAGACGGGCGTGACGCGACTGGTCTACACGAGTTCCGTGGCCGCGTTGGGACTGCCGGAGGAGCCGGGCGCGTATCTGGACGAGACCAGCACCTTCAATCTGCCGCCGGAGCGATTCCCCTACGGTCACAGCAAGGCGCTGGCCGAAGCGGCGGTGCAGGAAGCCGTGCGCGCCGGCCTCGACGCCGTAATTGTCAACCCGGTCTCGGTGATCGGTCAGCGTGACGTCGGTTTTGTAGGCGGCGAGTTTTTGCGCGCCGCGAAGCGGGGTAAAGCGCTCGTTGCGCCGCCAGGTGGATCGGGCATCGTTTCAGCCCGGGCGACGGGAGAGGGACACGTTTTGGCCGCCGAGCGTGGCCGCACTGGCGAGCGCTACATCCTCAACGGTGAGAATCTCCGCTTCCGTGATCTGATGCGCATCGTGGCCAACGTGGTGGGCGCTCGCCCGCCGTGGCTGGTGATTCCCCGCCCGGCGATGTGGCTGTTTGCCGCGTCGGTGCGATGGCTCAACCGTTTGCGCGATGGCCCGCCGCTCATCGACGATGTGCAGGCCCGCCTGAGCGCGCATTTCATCTATTTCGACGGCAGCAAAGCCGAGCGCGAACTGGGTTTTCCCTACGTTTCGGCCCGCGAAGCGGTCGAAGAAGCCTGGACATGGTATCGCAAGCATGATATGCTATGATCCTGGTTCGAAACGAGCTTTGTCAGAAGTCATAAATTCTGAGTCACGAGTCATTTAACATTGACTCACCTGAAAAAAGGTCCAAGAAATCGGATTTTTGGGTGGCCATGCCCTACCTCTAGGGATTTTGGTCATGAGAAACCGACATATAGTATCAAGTCGTAGAAAAATCCGATTTCTGCTAGTTAT
>DAOTUH010000335.1:0-12229 GCA_034437255.1 Anaerolineae bacterium | reverse complement strand
TTGTGGATACCCCGACCATCTCCCTCGGAAATGACGCTGTTCTGCAACGTCAGCGTCCCGGCATTGTAGATCCCCCCGACTTCGGCGAGCCACGCATCCCCCACGATCTTCACGCCGGAGATCACCGCGTTGGCGCTCACGGCTACTGTCACCACGTGCGTGCGATCCATGCCAAACTCACCGAACTCTGTGCCTGGGCCTGCGTTCGCTTTGATGCTGAGTACATCCGCGCCCAAGCCTTCGATGACGATGTCTTTGTTGATGACGAGGGGCGAGTTCACGGTGATCGTCGCCGGGGACGTGAGATCGAAGGTAATGGTATCGCCTGGCTGCACATCAGTGAGCATCTGTCGCAGCGAGCCGGGACCGCTATCCGCTGTGGTGGTCACCACGTGCTCAACGGCGAAGGCAGGATGCATTGAAAGCATAAAGAGGATGAGCATCCATGACAACACGCCGCCAATCATTCCAAATGTTTTCGTCATTTGCCGTGTCTTCACTTTGATTTCTCCTTGTGTGTTCAGTACGTGCTTATTTGTCCTTCAGTACACTTTCCAAGAACTTCATGAGCGCATCCAGGGACCCGAAGCCGCGCCGGCGCGGCTCCTCGCCGATCTCCTCCAGGCTGCAGCGCCACTGCACCTGTGGCTCGTCGTCCTGAGCGACATCGATTTCCTGCCAGAGGCGCAGTAAATACGAATGGTACGGTTTAGAGGTATGATCTTGGGCGTTGATGTTAGTTGCTCCTTTCACTCCTGAGACTATACTATCAGATAACCCTTCGCAAACTCTTCGCATGCACGACATCTCTTCGACGGGGCATCGGCGAAACAGCGGCTACGAGCACAAGGAAATGATGATGGAGCACCATAGTCTTTCTGAAAGAGAGGGGGCTATGCCCCTGCAGATCTGTTTTCTGGGTGAGGTTGTGGTTGCCTGCGCGGGTCAGCGGACGGATCGCTTCAAGTCAAACAAAGGGCGTGCGCTTCTGGCTTACCTTGTTCAGGAGCGGCGGCGGCTGCACCGCGACCGGCTGGGCGCGTTGCTCTGGCCCGATCTGCCGACCTCCCGCGCGCGCGCCAATCTGAGCCGCGTGCTCTCCAATCTGCGGAAGCTGGTACCGGACTATCTCCTGACAGATCGAGATACGGTCCAGTTCGATGTGGAACGTCCCCACGACGTCGATACGTACGTTTTCTGTCGCCAGACACAGGTGTTGCTCTCTGCGCCTAAGCCGGCGTTTGACTCCACCGCCGCTGCCCAGATCCTGAATCTCTACCGAGGTGCGTTTCTGGAAGGCTTCTCGCTGCCGGATTGTGCTGCCTTCGAGGAGTGGCTGGTGGTGCAGCGGGAGCGGTTTCACCGGCGGGCGTTGGACCTACTGGAGCGCCTGATCCACCATCACATTCGGCGGGGCGAGTTTGACGACGCACGTCGCTACGTCCGGCGGGCGCTGGCGCTGGAGCCATGGCGCGAGACGACGCACCGGCAAGCTATGCTCATCGCCACATTACAGGGGGAGCGGGAGCAAGCGTTGCGTCATTACGAACGTTGCCGTCGGATCCTCGCCGACGAGTTGGATGTTGAGCCTTCGGAAGAGACACAAGCGCTCTACCGGCGCATCCTGAGCGGCGACGTGCAGCCCCTGGCGATGGAAACGAGCGCGCAACCGGCGATCCTGCCGTTGGTGGGACGCAGCGAGTCCTACGCCTGGCTGCTGGCGCGCTGGGAAGCGGCCCGGCAGGGCGAAGCAGGATGCACACTGGTCGCCGGGGAGGCCGGTATTGGCAAGACCCGCCTGGTGGAAGAGGTGCTGCATCACGTGCGCGGACACGGCGCGACGGTGCTGCGCGGACGTTGCTACGAGTTCAGCGCCACCGTGCCCTATCAGGCTATCAACACAGCGCTGACGGAGCATCTCACCTCGCTACCGGCTTCCGACGCCGTGACCATTCCCAGAGCAGTCGCTGCGGAACTGGTGGGGATCCTGCCTGCCGTGCGGCGTCTGATGCCGGACGTGGAACCTGCGCCCTATGGTCAAGGTGCTCAGGCGCGCACTCATCTCTTTGATAGCTTTGCCTATCTGCTGCGCACGTTGCTGCGCCCCGTGCTCTTCCTCGATGATCTGCAGTGGGCCGACGCCGATACGTTGGATCTGCTGCACTATCTGATTCGTTCTGTTCGTCATCGAGCGCTCTGGCTGGTGGGAACCTATCGGCCCGAGGAGACCCCCGTGGGTCATCCGCTCACACGTCTGCGTCGCGGTTTGCGGCGGGATGGCCTGATCCACGAAGAGACGTTGGCGGCGCTTACGCTGGAAGACGTGGAGCGGCTTGCCGCCAGCCTGGTGCGGGAATCGGATCGACAGCCGCTGGCGCGTTATCTTTTTCGTCAGAGCGGCGGCAACCCGTTTGTGCTGGAAGAAGCGCTTAAGGCCCTCAAAGCGCAGGGGGGTCTGAAGCAAGCGGGGTCGTCTTGGCGCTTGGTGGGAACGCTGAAGGCGGAGGGGGTGCCGGAGCGTGCCCAGGATCTCGTACTCTGGCGCGTAGGCGCTCTCTCTGAAGCAGCGCGGTGGGCACTCAACTATGCAGCCGTCATCGCTCAGCCTTTTGAGGCAGAGCTATTGGTGACCGTGATGGGGGAGGATCGTGAGGTCGTCCGGGGGGCGCTGCAGGCCGGACGCGCGCGTCATTTGGTGCGGGCGCTGGAGGATGCGCGGTACGATTTTGTACACGATCGCATTCGAGAGACGCTCTATCAGCAACTTTCCTGTCGCGTGCGCAATCTTATGCACGAGCGGGTGGGACAGGCGCTCCTGGATCGCTTTGGGCAAGGGGATGCGCTTCCGGACGAGATCGCCGCTCAGATCGCTCATCACTTCGAGCGTTCCCCGGCGCCTGCGCGGGCCATCCCGTATCTGCGACGGGCGGCGGAAGCGGCCCAACGCGCTTACGCGCACGAGACGGCTATCGATTATTATCGACGATTGCTTCCCTTGCTGGATGATGAAGCACGCTTTCCCATCGTGATGGAATTGATTCAGCTCTGGGAACACTTGGGGCAGTGGGAACGGGCCAGAACCTTGATCCGGCAGACCTTGGTGATGGTCGAGCCATTGGAGATGCATGCGGAAGCAGCGTATGTATGGCTCAAACTTTCGCAAATCCAGGACGATCAGGGACATCATCACGCCTCGTTGAGGAGCGCGCAGCAGGCTGAGACTTCCGCGCGCCGGGTGGAATCCGGGGGCGATGAGATCCTGGCATTGGCCATCAACCGTCAGGCGTGGGCTTATTATCGTCTCTCTGACGTGGAGGCTGCAGTAGAAGCGGCCCAGGAATCATTGGTACTCAGCGAGCGTCTTGAACACGTCAAGGGGATTACGGCCAGTCTGAATCTGCTAAGCGCGCTTCACAATCACCGGGGACATTACGCTGATGGCGTGGCGGCCCTTGAGCAGGCGCTGGAGATTCTCCGGCGCGAAGGGGATCGGGTTGGGGAAAGTCAGATGCTGAGCAATCTGGGCTACACGGCTTATCAGCAGGGTGATTACGAGGGGGCGGTCACTTATTGCCGCGAGGCACTGCCCATCGCCCGTGAGGTCAGCATCCGCTATCTGGAGATGCTCTGCTTGACCAATTTGGGCGGCGCGGAGGCGGCGCTGGGCCGCTACGACCAGGCGCTGGCGCATCTGATGCAGGTACTGGACTATCCGGAGAGCCAGGAGTGGTTTATGCTGACCGAAGTCTATCGCTATCTGGCGGAGGTGCGGTTGGGCCAGGGCAACGCCAAGGTTGCGTCCGCGCTGGTGCAGAGGGCGCTCGCGTTGGCACAGGAGGCGGGTGTCTTGAAGTACGCGGCGATGGCCTGGCGCATGCTGGCGGAAGTCGCTGCGGCGCTACCGGAGCCGCCGGTGGTAGAAGACGCGGTCTGTGCGCCGGAAACGGCGTTCACGTATGCCTTGGAGATCTTCACGGAGTTGGCGATGGAGGGCGAGCGGATGTGGACGCTCTGGCGCTGGGCGCGTTGCCTGCAGCGGAGCGGAGATCGTGCCCGGGGGACGGCATTGGCGCAGGAGGCGCAGGCTATCGCAACCAAACTCGATTTGTCGCTCGATCTGCTCACGCTGTCGCCGTCCCACTGACCCGCCGTTTTCGCTTCTCGCTGCCTCGCATCCACGCATAGGCCAGCCCCGCGATGCCCACGTAGGCTAACGTCTTGGGGATCATCAACATGCCCAGCAATGGAGCCCACCGCACGAAGAAGATCACCGGCATGTAGAAAGCATAGGAGATCAGGATCAGGATGCCCACTCGCTTGAAGAGCCAGTCGTTTGTCGTCCAGGCGTCGCGCAGAATGAGGTAGGCGACGCCTAATCCCTGCACCATCAACGGCAGATTGCGATAGAGTGACCAGGGCCAGGGTGGGGTGATGCGCCCCCAATGATTCTGGGGCAGCGCCATGAGGACCAGCCGCACCGCAGCGGCTGTGAAGAGGACGCTGCCGAACCAGCCATAGGGCTTGTCGAAGCGTTGGCGCCAGATCACGAGCACGAGGACGTAGAAGAACGTCACGGTGACGGCGGTCGAGAGCGCGCCCAGGCCCACCAGCGCCATGGATTGGCCCAGGAGCGTTACCGTGGTCTCCAGGTCGCCGAGCAGATGCCCTAGCACGCGGAAACCGACGTGGCCCGTATCTCCCAGCGCCAGCAGGCCGAAGGCCAGCGTGAAGAGCCGCGCGAGATCACGCTTCTGTGGGGGTAAACTGGCGCGTTGCCGCGCCATGGCGATCACCAATCCCCAGATGGTGAAGAGATAAGCTACGTTGAAGGTGCTCTCTATCCAGGTGCGCAAGGTCTCGTTCATAAGTGTAGTCTCCTGTCCAGGAAGCGGCCTGTTTGTTCGCTGGGCAGTGTACCACGGATTAGGAGGATCTGCCACCGGCCCCGACAGGGGGCAAACGAAGCAGTTCCAGGGTGGCTCAAACGCCATAGGCGGCTTCCAATCATGTTTCCCTCCCGCATCAACCCCAGCTTCGTTTGCCTTGCTTTCGTCTACGCAGTTTCTTCGGTACGGAGGGCGTTTTCACCAGCGGACTTGCTTCGAAATCCCACAGGCGCCAGCGTCAGAAATCCGAGTTCTAGACACCGTGTAAACAAAACGCCCCCTCGTTGGAGAGAGGGCGTTGATACTGATACGCCTATGATCCCAGCACAGCCTCACGCACGTTGCGGATGAGGCGTTTCGCGTTCAGCGCCTCCCCGGAAAGCAGGTTGTCCGCGCGGAAGAGGCGGGCCGCCAGCAGGACGAAGCCGTAGGTGGTGCCCGCCAGCAGCCCCAGGCTGACCAGGATCTGCCAGAGCGGGACGGTCGTCGCGGCCAATCGTGCTGTCATGGCAACGGGCGAGCTCAGCGGAAATAGGCTCAACGTCACGGCCAGCGTCCCGTTGGGCGCTTCGGTGAAGGCTGTGTTCAGCCAGAGCGGGATCATGAGGGGGAGAAGAATGACGAAGGTGAACTGGCTGCCCTCGCGCGTATTCGGCGCCAGCGCGCCGATGGCGCCCAGCGCCGAGGCGAAGGTCAAGTAACCCAGCAAGAAGTAGAGTAGCCCCCAGACGAAGAAGATGGGAGGCAGCGAGACGTTGCTCAGCACTGCCAGCGCACTGATCGTCAAGCCGCCGCCGGTCAGCGCGAAGGCTGCGCCGCCCCAGATGACCATCTGCAGCAGCCCGACGACGCCCAATCCCAGGATTTTGCCCAGCATCAAGTCGCGGGGCTGGAGGCTGAGCAGGAGAACCTCGACAACGTTATCCTCTTTCTCCTTGGTCACGCTGTTGAGCATAAAGCCGCTGCTCATAGTCACGAGGAAGAAGAAGATGAACAAGACGCCGTAGGAGACTGCCGTTCCCGCACCGCCGGCTGCGCCGGGGTCAGGTCTCTGCTCGGCGGTTTCCTGGGGTACCAGTGCGGTCCGCTCTATCTCGGGCGCGGGATTGTAAAGTAGTTGTGTCGTGCGCTGGTCACCGGTCAGATTGTAGGTGATCAGGTATTGCATCAGGCTTTGATCTGTGAGCGCCTCAAATGGCAAGAACGTCCCTTGGATCAAGATCAGGTCACCGGTCTCGATATAGTCTTCTGGGACGATGTAGTATTGGTCGATCTCACCCGCTTGTAAGCCAGCCTTGGCTGCGGCTTCGTCGGCGTAGGCCTGGAACAGCTCACGGGGGAAGGCCTCTGGGAACTGTTCGACGAGGCCCGCACGGTCCACATATCCGCTTACAGGCTGATCCTTGAGCTGGCCCGCCAGCAACTCCATGAGACTCTGCTGTTCATCTGCTGCGATGTTGTTCGCCAGCAATTGAGAGCCAAAGGTGATGCCCATGATGATCATGGGGAAGACGAAGGTCGTCAGCCAGAATGTGGGTTTGCCGAGTCGTGAAGATATCTCGTGTTTGATAACCAGCCAGATATTTTTCACAATGACCTCCCGTTCACTCGCGCAGACCGGTGAGTATGGCGTCAAGCTTCAACTGCTGACCGTAGCGCAGCATGCCCATGCGGAAGATCCGCGCGGCTAGCCAGATGGTGCCGGCGGCTGAGGCCATCACTAGAACCCAACCGGTCGCCAGTTGCCAGAGCGGGATAACGCCGAAACTCCATCGCATTAGTACGGTGATAAAAGAGGACGTCGGGAAAAGGGTGAGCACCACGATAATGGGGTGGTTGGGATTGGTCAAGAGCAGGGCGCTGAAGAAGACGGGGAAGATGAAGAGCATATTGACGATGCCCGCGATCTGCTGCCCCTGCTGCTGCTCCGTGACCGCCGCGCCGAGGGCCGTCATCAGGCCGGAGATCAGGGCGAAGGTGGGCAAGAAGAAGAGCGCGACTATCGCCAGCGTCCCCCAGGGAACCGTGAGCATGCGCACCACCTCAAAGAATCGGCCCAGAATGAGCACGGCAGCGACGAGCGCGCCGACCCAGATTAGCATCTGGGTAAGCACGACGCCCATCAAGCCCAGCGCCTTGCCGCCGATCAGCTGCCGGGGGGCCAGCGAGGTCGCCATAATCTCCATAGTGCGGTTCTCTTTCTCGTCGGTCACCGCCTGGAGCATGTAGCCGCCGGAAATGGCGATGGCAAAATAGAGGAAGAAACTGGCAATGAAAGGGATGATGATGCCCAGGACGTTCTCGCTGCTCAACTCGCGGCGTCCGTCCATGGAGCGGATGGTCAAGTTAGGGCCTTCGTTGATCCGCGTGCGTACAGGTTTGGCGTTATCGTAAATCAGACTGGCGCTGATGAACTCGTTGAAATCTTCCTGGATCTCGTCGTCGGGCGCCTCGTCCCAGTACATGAGCGTGAGTTCTGGATTCTCGCGGTAATCTTCCGGCACGACGTAATACGCCTGGATCCGCTCCTCTTCCAGCGCGGCGCGTGCGACATCTTCGTCGGGATAGGCGCGGATATCTACAAAGCGCCGATTGTCGGCTTGCAGTTCGGCGACCACAGCGGTGTCGAGAAAGCCCGCGTGATCGACGTAGCCCACCGGTCTATCGTCGGCGCTTGCCATCATCACGAGAACCGTCACGGCGCTTACCCCGATCATGAGAAGAGGGATGCCCAGCACGACCATCAGGAAAGAGCGCTTCCGTACCCGCTTGATATACTCGTGTTTGGCGACCAGCCAGAGCTTACGCATGGCTCGTCACCTCCTCGGTGGACGCTTCATCCTTGACCACCGAGATGAAGATGTCATCCAGTGAGGGCTCGGAGATCTCGAAGCGCTCGATGTGGGCGCTCTCTTGCTGCGCCAGCGCGCGGAAGACGTCCTGCGGTGACGTGCCCGCCGCCAGCGCCAAATGCCAGTCGCCGTTGTGACGGCGCGCTTCCAGCACACCGTCTAGGCCGTCGAAATTGGCCTCGCCTTCAATGGTGACGGAGTTGCCGGCGAAATCGTGTTTGATCGCCGCCACCTCACCGTAGAGCACCGTCTCGCCCTTGTTGATGAGCACGATGCGACCGCAGAGCGCCTCCACCTGGTACATCTGATGCGTGGACATGATGATGGCCTTGCCTGCCTCGCGCAGCTCGTCGATGATATCCTTGACCAGCCGCGTGTTGACCGGATCCAGGCCGGAGAACGGCTCGTCGACCACGATGAGATCGGGATCGTGCAGAAGTGTAGTGATGATCTGCGCCTTCTGCTGCATGCCCTTGCTCAACTCCTGGATCTTCTGTTCCCGATGCGTATAAAGATCGAGCCGCCTGAGCCACATCTCCAGCGCTTCACGGGCTTCGCTTTCGACCATGCCCTTGAGCATGGCTAGATAAAGCAACGTCGGCTCCAGTTTCAGGTCTTGATAGAGCCCGCGCTCCTCAGGTAGATAGCCGATGCGGTTCTTCTTCTCCTCCGTCATCGGCCCTCCGAAGAGCGTCACGTCACCGGCGTCGGGCTTGAAGATATCCATCATCATGCGCAGGGTTGTAGTCTTGCCTGCGCCGTTGGGGCCCAGCAACCCGAAAATCTCACCGGGATATACCTCGAAGCTGACGTCCTTCACGGCCTGAACGTCACCGAAGTTCTTTCGAACGTGGGATATGCTTACTGTTGGTTCCATAAGATCGTTCCCCTTTTTCCTGCTAACGGTTGCGTGTTGGCTCACATTCTCAGTATACAGGTGGCGTAGCGTTTGCGCGTTGGTCGAAAGTATGACCTTTCACCAGCCCTTTTGACCAGCTCTAACCTGGTCAGATGGTCGGGCATGGACGTTATCCGTACTTCTGATGTTGCGTCAGGAGATACGCGCGGAGGTCGGGCAGAAGGTTTTCGTAGTCGAATTCATGCCAGTCACCGCTGCCACCCAGGGTGAAGATGGCTGCCCCGAGGACGTAGTCATCTTCCACGAGTTTCGAGTCGTACCAGGCCATCTCCTTGAGCCAGCGGCGCTCCCAGTAGGGATCCATCTCACCGCCGGTCACGCCGGTATCGAGTCCGCACTCTGTGATGGCTAAAGGAATGACTTCGTCCCTGGGAATAAGGAAGTCGCGGTACAGGTGCCGGTATCGCACCGCCAACACGCCGCGATCAGGCTCGTAGGCCGGCTGACCCGGAATGCTGCCCCCGAAGTTATCGCGCAGCGTCGGCCAATCGTATTCGTGCAGCGCCAGAATGTGACCGCCGGCCTTGGCTCGGGCGAAAATGCCGGTCTCTACAATCGCCGCCCACTCGTTCCACTCCGGCACGCCAGTAGAATACGAGAAGAGGGCCAGCTTATAGCCGTTGGTCTCAGCAATCTCCATAGCAGCGATGTAGAAGCGCGCCAGCCAGGTGTGCCCTTCCGGTCCGCTCGGATCGGGCTCGTTGAGCACTTCCCAATAGTCCACAAAGTCGCGCTCGCCCTCCCAGACCGGTATATGTTCGGCCATGAGCTGCTGGGCGCGCGCCGTCGGAGCGCCCTGCGTGGCTATATTTTCGGTGCGAGCTGCCCGCCCGACGGTGATGGTTTCCGGCGAGACGGATTTCACCTCGCGCAACAGGCCAACGCCGCCCAGCGCCTTGACCAGTTTCACCGTCGCGCCGGCGTCCGTGACGCTTCGCACGAAGGGAAAGGCGTGGTTAGGCTTGATGGTGTGCAGTCCCAACTTT
The DNA here is from genome assembly GCA_034437255.1 of Anaerolineae bacterium. Lineage (GTDB taxonomy): Bacteria > Chloroflexota > Anaerolineae > B4-G1 > SLSP01 > G713. The sequence goes on along the minus strand of DAOTUH010000335.1, from coordinate 2,586 downwards.
GAGACACCCTCTGGATAGACCCAGGGGATCTCCGTCGGCGTTGGGGGCGGAGGCTGCGTCGGTGGCACCTTCTCCGTGGGCGTGGGGCGCGGCGTAGGGCCGGTCGTGAGTGTCGGCGAGGGCGTCGGCGCTGCTATCGACGGGGTTCCGCTGGGAGCCACGGTCGGTGTTGCCCTGGGCGGAGGCGCAGCCGGACGCTGCGTGACCAGCCGTCGCAGCGCATATCCCAGCGCAGCGGCGCCACCCAACCCGATGAGCCACTTGAGAAACTCTCGGCGATCTATCTTGTCTGATAACTGCATCTGACCTCAGTCCATAAAAATAGAGATCGGCCCGCACGGCCGATCTGGTGTATTATCGTTTCGATCTTCACAGGGCTCATTATAGAGGGTTTTGAAAGTTTTTCAATCTCAGACGCAATCAACGGATTTACCGGATGGGGCGGATTGCTTCACCTTGCTCTGTACAAGCTCGGTTCGCTGCGAAGCTTTTCGGGCAGCGTGAACGTCCCCTCTGAGCCGGGCGAGAACGGCAGCACGTCCCTCACGGCGTCCAGGTTGAGCGGGCCGTAAATGTGCGGGAAGTTCCGTCCGGTCTCGTAGCAGTCCTCGTAACGGATGTCCGGCTCGACGCGCTCCTCATCGATGACGAGGAGCACCAGGTCGTCCCGGCCTCGATAAAGCGTGTTCGCCACGTCGATCACTTGTCCCAGTAGCGAGCAGTGGATGAACCCCTCAGTCTCCAGAGACTCGGTGCGGTAGACACCCGCCGCCTGGGCCACCTGCCACGCTTCGTCCCTGGTGATGTGGTGCAAAGGCGTCATCGTGTACCCTCCTTTCTGTATCTAGAATTGACCGGGGATGGAGTCCCCTCTTCGCCCCTCAGTCTTACGAGGGATCTCGCGTTATATACTCCGCGGGCACATGCTCGCAGAGATAGATCTCCTCGGTCGGATGATAGAATCCGATGCCGTCGGCGTGGGCACGCGCTGCGTCGATGACCAGAATCACCGGCTCGTGGGTGTGGCGTAGGGCGATGGAGCGCGCGGTCTCCGTCGTCGCCGCCAGGTGGACGTACTGCCGCTGCATGGGACGCAGGCCCTCGCGGTGGATGGCCTTCAGTGAAGCCGGCGCGGTGCCGTGGTAGAGCGTGTCCGGCGGCTTCACCGGCTCGTACGTCGGATGGAAGGCCGTATGCCCGTAGAGCGCGCGGATGCGGTCGCCTTCGATCTCAAAGCGCCGCCGGCCCGGTGATTCCACGACGGCTTCGACGTCGGACCGGGTCGCCCAGCGGAAGTTCGGCAGGCCGTTGAGGATGGTCATGATCTCGCTCAGATCGGCGTAGCCCTCATCGTCCAGCGGAATCGGGAACCGCGCCGGGCGATGTCGCAGCAGGAGTGAGAGAAACTTGCTCAGTTTACGGTGCTTGCGATCCAGACGTTGCTGCTTTTCCATTTAATCTCCCTTATCGTATGGTATAATCAGTGTGAAAGGAAATGATTGACTCACGTGAAAAAAGGTCCAAGAAATCGGATTTTTAGGTGGCCATACCCCACATCTAGTAATTTTGGTCATGAGAAACCCACATATAGTATCAAGTCGTAGAAAAATCCGATTTCTGCTAGTTATTTCAGGTGAGTCAGTCTTTCATTCCCCAAGGATGAAGTGGCTACCAATTGTCAACTGATGTATACTGAAGACGAAGATACAACGACGCGCAGAGGATTAGATCAGATGGACAAACAAGCCGAATTTGAACGAATGCTGAATACGCTTAGGCAACAGCTACCCATGCTCAAAGAGCGATATCACGTGCAAACTTTGAGCGCCTTCGGGTCTTACGCCAGGCATGAGCAAGATACAGGCAGCGATTTGGATATCCTCGTCACGTTTTCGGAGCCACCTGGCTTACTTACGTTCATGGCGTTAGAAAATCATCTTTCCGATTTCTTAGGGGTGAAGGTTGATTTGGTCATGCGAAGTGCCCTAAAGCGGCGCATTGGCCAACGCATCTTGCAGGAGACCGTACCGGTATGAAAGATAAACGAATCTATCAGGATTATCTGGATGATCTACTGGAAGCGCTACAGAAAAGTCAGCAATTCATTGTAGGCCTGGATTACGATCTGTTCGCCCAGGATGATAAGACCGTATTTGCCGTAATTCGCGCGCTTGAAGTTGTCGGTGAGGCCACAAAACAGATACCTGATGAGGTGAGGCCGCGGTATAAGCAAGTGCCGTGGCGAGAGATGGCGGGGATGCGCGATAAACTCATCCATGAGTACTTTGGTGTCGATCTAGAAGTTGTGTGGAAAACTGTTAACGAAGATGTCCCCATGCTGATCCCTCTGATCGAGGATATCATCAATCAAGAACGCACGGCTGCAAGCTGAACAGAACTCCGCCCCGGAGTTATCTATTGGGGCACGGTGAGGACACCGGCCCCAGCGTTTTTGGATCAGTAATCCAGCAGCGGCGCGTAGATTGGCTCCAGCGCGACGTCCTCGGTGTAGCGCAGGATGACGGCGCTTTCCAGCAAGGCCATCCACCCGCCCCGCACCTCGATCTCAGTCTCGTGCAGCACGTC
>DAOTUH010000334.1:0-10999 GCA_034437255.1 Anaerolineae bacterium | reverse complement strand
TATAATCCTAGGCTATGAAACTACTACTGACACGACATGGACAGTCGCGCTGGCAAACCGAGGGCGACAGTGCGGGACCCGATGCGGCGTTGAGCCAGCTGGGACGGTCGCAGGCGCACCGGCTGGGCGCGCATCTGCAGAAGCATGAGGAGGTCGCCCGGATCGTCTCCAGCCATTTGCAGCGCGCGCGGGTGACGGCGGAGATCGTGAACTCGCATCTGGATCTACCCCTGGAGATTGATTCTGACTTGCGCGAGTTCGATAGCTGGGACGCGGGCGAGGCTCCGAAGCCGGTCTCAATGTGGAACCCCTCACCGGCGAGCGCCATTCATCCAGAGAATCAGGCGTTCCGCGTGCGGGTGCGCAATGCGCTGAAGCGCGTTGCCGGCGATGGTACGTCGGACGAGACCGTGTTGATCGTCGCGCATGGCGGCGTGTTGGGAACCGCGCTCCGCGTGCTCCTCGGCGCGCCCACACAGCGTATCTGGACGCCGAACACGGCGCTGCATTGCCTGGAGTGGATGGAAAATTTCTGGCTCATCTGCTATTTCAACTTTCAAGAGCATCTCCCACACTTGATGAGGAGCTCGTAATGACGAAGCGCGACACAGTACATCCTCTCTGGACGTGGACGGGCATCCTGCTAGCCGGCGCCGCCGTGGTCGCCTTCGTCGTGTTGACGCCGCCGTCGCTGCTGCGCAAGCTGGATTACGTCGGCGCGGCGGTCTGCCACCGCATCCCGTCGCACAGTTTCTTCGTCGCCGGACGACAGCTGCCCATCTGCCAACGGTGCACCGGCACCTTCAACGGCGCGCTGCTGGGTCTCCTCTTCCAGTGGCTCGTCCTGCGGCGTCGCAAGGCCCAGCGCTTTCCGGCGCTCTGGGTCTGGGGACTCATGGCGCTCTTCTTCGCGCTCTGGGGGCTGGATGGCTTCAACTCACTGCTGGCGACCGGCGATACGCAGTTCGAGATCCTCGGCGTCACCGTGCGCTCCGCGTACGAGCCGCAACCGTGGCTGCGCCTGCTGACCGGGACGCTGGTCGGCATGAGCATGAGCGTCGCCCTGGTCGCCGCCTTCAACGAGACGATGTGGGCCGACGGCCGGAACGAGCGCTCGCTCCGGGGATGGCGCGATCTTTCACCGCTGCTCGCGGTGGAACTGGCGCAGGCCGGCCTGATCTATCTCCTGGAGCCGTGGATGCTCTATCCGCTGGCGATCTACAGCGCCCTGGGCGTCCTCGCCATGTTCGTGCTCTTGGGCGCCATGGTCTGGGTGATGGCGCTGGGTCTTGATCAGACCTACACCGGCTGGCGACAAACGTGGCTGCCGATGCTCTGGGGCATCGTTTTCGCGGCGCTGGTCATTGGCGGGATGGACACGTTGCGCCTCTTCCTCACTGGCACCATCGACGGCGTCCCTAGCCTGATTTCTGACTCCTGAGGATCAGGCCACATCCGTTGACAATCTCATCGACTCTTATACAATTCCTGTGATCAAAGGAACCTTTTGATCTACAGGGAATCTATTCAAATGTCTCATATCATATCTTCAGGAGGTTGTCACTGATGTATAAGAAACTTTTCATTCCAGGACCTACCCACGTACGTGAGAAGATCCTCGACGCACAGACGGCGCCCATGATCGGCCACCGCAGCCAGGAATATGCGGATCTTCAGGCCGATGTGACGCCCAAGCTGCAGAAACTGCTCTACACGGAACAGCCTGTCTTCCTGGTGACCTCGTCTGGCACAGGCATGATGGAAGGCACCATCCGCCAGGCCGTCAAGACGCGCGGTCTGGTCACCGTTTGCGGCGCGTTCTCCGATCGCTGGCACGAAGCCGCCGTCGCCAACGGCGTGCCCGTGGATCGCGTTGACGTGGAGTGGGGCCAGGGCTTCACGCCCGAGATGGTCGATGAGGCGCTCAGCAAGGGCGCTTACGACACGCTCACCGTCACCTTCAACGAGACGTCCACCGGCGTCATGAACCCGTTGGAAGAGATCGCCGGCATGGTCCACGAGAAGTACCCTGACGTCGTTATTCTGGTGGATGCAGTCTCCGGTATGGCCGGCGCCAAGATCGAGTTCGACGCCTGGGGCCTCGACGCGGTCTTCGCCAGTACGCAGAAGGCGCTGGCACTGCCGCCCGGCTTGACCGTCGCGGCCATCAGCGAGCGATTGCTGGCACGCAGTGAAGAGGTGGAGAATCCCGGTTTCTACTTCAACCTGAAACGCTTCTACAAATACTACAAGCGGAACCAGACGCCCGCCACCCCGGCCATTAGCCTGATCCAGGCGCTCAACGCGCAGATGGACGACATCTTGTTGGAGGAAGGCCTGGAGAATCGCTGGCAGCGGCACATCGATATGGCCGAGACGGTCCGCGCCTGGGCCCACAAGCACTTCGACCTTTTCCCCGACGAGCGCTTCCTCTCTAACACGGTCACCACTGTGGAGAACACGCGGGGCATCAGCGTAGCCGATCTCAACACAGAGTTGGGCAAGCGCGGTGCCATGATCTCCAACGGGTACGGGTCCAAACTGCGCGAGAAGACCTTCCGCATCGCGCACATGGGCGATCTCACCGTGGACGACATTGAGTGGCTTCTTGGCCAGATCGACGATATTCTGGGGTTAGCGTAAATTCCAGGGCAGATCTCACGATCTGCCCTTTTCTTGGAGGGAAACATGTCTAAGCTAATTGTATGTGATCCTATTGATGCATCCGCCGTGGACGCGATCCGTGAGTTGGGCGTGGACGTCGATGTGCAGGACGACATCACGGCCGAGGAATTGCCGGACGTTATCGCCGAGTATGACGCCATGATCGTCCGCAGTCGCACCAAGGTGCGCGAGCCGCTCATCGACCAGGCGGTCAACCTCGAATTGATCGTCCGCGCCGGCGTTGGACTGGACAATATCGACGTAGATTATGCAGAGAGCAAGGGCGTCACCGTGGCCAACACACCGGCGGCCAGCACCAACGCCGTCGCCGAGCTGGCGCTGGGCCTGATGCTGAGCCTGGCGCGCCACATCCCGCGCGCCGACGCGACGATGAAGGCCGGGGAGTGGGCCAAGAAGCAGCTCAAGGGCACCGAGATCATGGGCAAGACACTGGGCGTCATTGGTTACGGGCGCATCGGCGAGGCCGTGGGCGAGAAAGCCAAGGCCCTGGGCATGGACGTGGTGGCGCACGATCCCTACGTCGAGCACGAGGACATCGTGGACTTTGATAAGCTGCTGGCATCGGCCGATTACATCACGCTGCATCTGCCGCACAACGAGGGCACGCACCATCTGCTAAGCGCCGATGAGTTCGCAAAGATGAAGCCGGGCGTGCGCCTGATCGACGCCGCGCGCGGCGGCGTGGTCGATGAAGCCGCGCTCTACGATGCGCTTGTGGACGGTCACGTCGTGGCGGCGGCGCTGGACGTCTACAGCGAGGAGCCGCCCACGAGCGATCTGCTGCGCAAACTGGTGGAACTGCCGCAGGTCATCGCGACGCCGCACATCGGCGCCGGCACGACGGAAGCCAAGGCCCGCATCGGCGACGAAATCATCAAGAAAGTCAAGACACATCTGATCTGACCGGAGGATCTATGGCGAATATTCGACCTTTTCGCGGCTTACGTTACAATCCCGACGCATTCTGTGATTTGTCAGAGGTCATCACGATGCCCTACGACCGCATTCACGAAGCGGAGCGTGAGGCATACTACGATCTAAATCCGTACAACTTCACCCGGATCATCCAGGGCGTGCGCGCGCCCGACGCGCCGGAGAACAATGTCTACACGCGGGCGCGCTGTTACATGCACACCTGGCTTGCCGAAGACGTGATGTTGCGCGATCCCGAGCCTGTTCTCTACGTGCTAGAGCAGACCTTCACCACGCCCGACGGGACGGAACACACGCGCCGGGGGGTCACCGCCGCGCTGGAACTGACCCGCTTCGACGAGGGCGTCATCCTGCCTCACGAGCGGACGCTCAGCGGGCCCAAAGCCGACCGGCTCAAGCTGACGCAGGTCACGGAGACCGCTTGGGGCCACATCTTCATCCTCTATCCCGACGCCGAGAACCGCGTCAACGCCCTGCTGCAGCCCTATCTGGATACACACATGCCCGCCGTGCTGCATGAACAGATCATCGAGTCCGACGTCGAGCAGAGCTTCTGGGTCGTCACCGAGCCCGACGTCGTGGCGGCTGTGACGGAGGCGATGGGGCCGAAGCGCAATCTCATCATCGCCGACGGGCATCACCGCTACGAGACGGCGCTGGCTTACCGCGACGAGATGCGCGAGCAGCACCCCGGCGCGCCGGCCGACGCCGCCTTTAACTACGTCATGGCGACTTTCGTCAGCATGAGCGATCCTGGCCTGGTGATTCTGCCGACGCATCGCCTTATCCACTCCTACGATGAGATGACCGGGCAAGCGCTCCTTGAGGCACTTAAACCCTACTTCGAGATCGAGCCGAAAGCGGACCGCGAAACGATGGACGCGGGCTTGGCGGAGGCGCAACCGGCACATCCGCGCTACGGCTTCTACGACGGCGACTACGCGCTGCTCACGCTAAAATCTCTCGACGTCATGGACGACCTGGTGCCCGACCGCGATCCCAGCTGGCGCGCGCTGGACGTCGCCGTGCTGCACGAGCTGGTGCTGGAACACGTGATGGGCCTCTCGAAGGAGAGTGTGGCGCGCAAAGAGAACCTCGACTATCTCCGGGATGCCGAACCCGGCCTGGAAGCCGTGGATGCCGGCGAGGCCGACTTCCTCTTCCTGCTCAACGGCACACGCATGGAGCACGTCCGCGCCTGCACCAAGGCCGGTGAGAAGATGCCGCAGAAATCCACCGACTTTTTCCCCAAGATCATCAGCGGCATGGTGGCGTTACCTTTACATGATGAGATCGAGTGATCGATAGATCTCTTGCTCTACCGGGGCCGGACCCTAATCCGGCCCCGGTTTTTTAATAATTTGTCCATATTTGATACTGTGCTAAACTTCACCTCACACTTGATCTAATTAGCGTTATCTACTGTGTAAAACATCCCCAATGTGGGAACCATTAAACAGTCTGATATGTCAATACTAGGTAATTGGTGCGCTCACCCAAGCATCCGTCTCGATCCTCAAGGAGATCATCATGGATAGAAAATGCCCCAAGTGTGGTATGGTCGTGCGGGATCAGTCTCGCTTTTGTCCTGCCTGCGGGCAGCCCCTTGGCCCAGGGCCAAGGGCTCCCCAGGAGGGTGGGCCATCCCCATCCAAGCCGGAGTTAATTATCCGCGTGACTGGGCAACCTCAGCGTGAGGTGTCCCTCGACCGGCCCGTTCTCACCATGGGGCGGGCGACGGACAATGATATCGTTCTCGCTCATGGCTATATCTCCGGTCACCACGGGCGGTTCGAACAACACGGCACCGAATGGCACTATACCGATCTGGGAAGTACCAACGGAACCTACGTCAACGGACAGCGGACGGAACACGCCGTGCTCCGGAACGGCGACGTCCTGCGCATCGGCGACGTCCACGGCAACTCCGTCGGGCTCGCGTTTCGTTCGGCATCTCAGGCTGTGGGCATGCCTGCCTATGAGCAATACGGCCCACAACGTGCCGCCGGGGCGCCGATGGGCACCCAGCGCATGGGGTCCCAGATGCTGGGGGGCGCTCCTTCTGTCACCATTGGACGAGATCCCCAGGCGCAGATCACGCTGGATGCACCCGTCATCTCACGCCATCACGCTCGCATCCAACAGACGCCCCAGGGACGGGTCATCACCGATCTCAACAGTACCAACGGCACCTTCGTCAATGGGAGCCGTCTCACCGGATCCCACCAGCTTCGAGAGGGCGACGTGGTGCAGATCGGGCCCTTCAAGCTGGTCTACGAGGCCAGCGAGCTGCAGCAGTACGTCGCCAAAGGCGGCGTTCGTCTCGATGGCATTCAGGTGAGCCGGGAAGTGGGCAGAGGGAATAAACGCAAGCGTATCCTCAACGATATCTCTCTCTCCGTCTATCCCAGGGAATTTATCTCCCTGGTGGGGACGAGTGGCGCCGGAAAGAGCACGCTGATGAAGGCGTTGAGCGGCGTCGCTCGCGCCCAGGAGGGACAGGTACTCGTCAATGGGGATAGCCTTTACCAGCAGTTTGATCTCTACCGTACGATGATCGGCTACGTGCCTCAAGACGACATCATCCACCGGGATCTCAAGGTCGCCGATGCGCTGCGCTACTCGGCGAAACTGCGCCTGCCGCCGGATACCTCGTCTGAGGAGATTGACCGTCGCATCGATAAAGTGCTGGAAGAGGTCGAGATGCTCGGCCAGAAGGATCAGGTCATCAACAGCCTGAGCGGTGGGCAGCGGAAACGAGTCTCCATCGCTTCGGAGCTGCTGGCCGAGCCGCGGCTTTTCTTCCTTGACGAGCCGACCTCCGGGTTAGATCCTGGCCTGGAAAAGAAGATGATGTACACGCTACGCCGTCTCGCCGACGCGGGGCGCACCATCGTCCTGGTCACCCACGCCACGGCCAACATCACCCAGTGCGATCACGTCTGTTTCCTCACCCAGGGGCGGATGGCCTATTACGGGCCGCCTGAGGAAACGTTCCAGTTTTTCAACGTCACCACCGGTGATTTCTCCGATGTATACGATCGCCTGGACGATGCGAATCCCGAAGTCGCGCGCCAGAAAGCGAAACAGTGGGAGGAGACCTACCGCCGCTCGCCGCAACATCAAAAGTTCGTGGCCGAGCGGCAACGGAGACTGCCGGAGGCTCAGCAGCAAGCAGGCGAAGCGGTGGAACAACGCGGCCCCCGAGTGAATCCCATTCGGCAGTTGAGTGTGCTGACGCGGCGCTATCTTGACCTTGTGTTACGAGACAAGCTACTGCTTTCCGTGCTGATGGCCGTCATGCCCATCATCGGCGCCCTGGTCCTGCTCATCTCAGAGACGAACTGGCTGGTGGGTGACACAGCCAACGGCATTGAGCGGCAACTGAGTTCGGAGATCGCGGCCGGTGCCACCAGCGCCACGTATAGTATCATCGGTGACAGTCAGTCGCTGCTCTTTATCTTGGCTTTCGCTGCTGTCCTGCTAGGGCTCTTCGCTTCGGTCTACGAAATCGTCAAGGAGTGGTCCGTCTACCGGCGCGAGCGGATGGTCACCTTGCGACTGGTCCCCTACCTCTTGTCGAAGGTGCTCGTCCTGGGCGGCTTTGCGCTTTTCCAGTGCTTCTTGCTTTTATTGGTCGTGGGCTTGCGCGTCGACTTTCCCACCGACGGCATCTTCCTACCCGCGCCCATAGAAATGTATCTCACGCTCTGTGTCGCGGCGTTAGCCGCCATCGTCATGGGCCTGTTGATCTCGGCCATCGTACCCAACGAAAACACAGTCATCTATCTCGTTTTCCTGATCCTCATGTCCCAAATGATCTTCGCCGGCGTCCTCTTCGATCTGCCGGGGATCACCGAGAAGTTTTCCTCCCTCACGTTGACTCGTTGGGCGATGGAGGCATTAGGCGCCTCGGCGGACATGGAAGCGCTCAACGAGATGACATTGACTCGCTTCCAACCTGATCCGGTCACGGAGGAAGTTGGGGTCGAAGTAGGAAAACCCGCCGAAGATTGGGAGCCGGTAACTGTAGTGACGAAGACCCAAGAGATCGAAGTACCGGTCCAGCCGGGGATCACCCAGACCATTCCCATCTCCGTGCCTGAGGTCACGGTCAACGATATGGTGACAGTGACAGAGACGGTGACGAAGAGCTTCACCGTCGAGCCGGACCCCATGGACGTGGCGACAGAGCAGGAGTTCCGCATCGACTACGGGCGCACCACCGAACATCTGCTCAAGAGTTGGGGGTTTATCCTGGGCTATGGCCTGCTTTTCGGCGTGTTGAGTCTGATTATTCTCAAGCGCAAGGACATCCGTTAGACCGAATGTGCAGAGAAGTTCTCATGCGAGAAGCCGCACTGACGAAGACAAAAAATAGATCAACGGATTAAGCGGATTGAACAGATTTTTGGTGTACTTCATCCTTTTGCATCCGCTGACGACCTTTGACATTCGACCTTCGACTTTAGACACATTTTCGGAGGAAAAAGGTCTACGCCCACAACATTTCGTTACAAAGCAGGGAGTGCAACATGACTCGTGAGGTCCATACCGGCAGTGTCGCATCTTCACAGCGCTCGGATACGTCCGTGCAATGTCTTCTATTCGACCTGGACGATACACTCTACACCCGCGCCTCCGGTCTCTTCTTGGAGGTCCGCGACCGCATCGCGCGGTGGACCTCCCAAGCGTTGGATATCTCTGTGGAGGAGGCCAAGGTGCTCCGCCGCGAGTACTATCAAACCTACGGCACTACCATGCGTGGGTTGTTGGAACACCATGCCCACGTGGATATCGAAGATTATCTCGACGCTGTGCACCAGGTAGACGTGAACCCGTACCTGGCCCCCGATCCCGCCCTCGACGCGATGCTGGAGCGCCTGGATACGCGCAAGGCTATCTTTACCAACGCCGTCGCCGGCTGGGCAGAGCGTATCCTCACGCGCCTGGGTGTGCGCGAGCATTTCGAGCTTATCATCGACGTGCGCGCGACGGGCTATGAGAGCAAGCCAAAGCCGGAGGCCTACGAGCGGGCGCTGGCGCTCCTGGAGGTGCCCGGCGAAGTGTGCGTGCTGGTGGACGATCATCTGGCTAACCTGGAGGGCGCGGCGGAGTTCGGCATGCGCACAGTCCTGGTGGGTGAAAAGCTGGCATCGATAGACGGTGTGGACTTTGTCGTCTCGAACGTGCTGGAGGCCGAACCTATCCTGCAGGAGATGATCAGGGGAGGAGCCTGACAATTCACCGAGACACAGCTATTAAAAACGAGGGCGACCTTGAGATCGCCCTCGTTTGCGTTATAATGCCGGAGGTGGGAGTCGAACCCACATGGGTCGGTGCCCGAGCGAGTTTGAGTCGCTTGCGTCTGCCGATTCCGCCACTCCGGCGCACGTCCAAGTATAGCCGGATTTGCGGACCCGTCAAGCTCTGGCTCTCCTAAAAATCGGTTTTTTAACAACCTTCACCCTATATGAAAGTCTATGAAGGTCTGGCGTATTCAAATTCACCCGATGTAGACGGCGAATTGCTAAACTTCCGACTTTTAGACTTTTCAAGAGAGTCAAGCTGTGCTGGCCCAGCATAAGGCCGTTCCAAGAAAATAAACCTCCCAAAAACGAGTTGTTTTCTGAGGAAAGAGGCTCAGGTTTGGGAGGTTTTAAATCCTGGAACTACCTAAGTACGCTTCAGTCCCGTTATCGGAGTGTACAGCATGCCAGATATGGCTTGTGCAAAAGGAGGACATGACGTCCACAGCAGAATCTTTTAACGAAGAGAAGTTGGTGAAGGTGGCCCAGCGCGGCAGCCTTGATGCGTTCAATGAGTTAATCCTGTATTACCAGCATCAAGTCTACAACCTGGCGTATCACATTATGAAAGACCCGGCCTCGGCCGACGACGCCGCGCAGGAGGCATTTATCTCTGCCTATCACGCCCTGGATAGCTTCCGGGGTGGGTCCTTTCGCGCGTGGTTGCTGCGCATCGTGACCAATGCCTGCTATGATGAACTGCGCCGGCGCAAACGTCGTCCTAAAATCTCTTTTGATGATTTCGGAGACCTGGACGAGGAGGCTAACCCTTATCTGCGGGATGAGGCGGAGCTGCCAGAAGAAACCTTGCAGCGCGACGAACTGCGCGTTCTGTTGGAACAGACGATGGACAGACTGCCGGAGGAGCAGCGCACCACGTTGTTCCTGGTAGATCGGTTAGGATTAGCCTACCAGGAAGTTGCGGATACGATGGACACGGAGCTCGGCACGGTCAAGTCGCGGTTGTACCGCGCCCGCGCCAAGATGAGAGACTACCTTATGGAACAATCGGAACTTTTACCGCCTCGGTATCGTCAGAAGGGTAGGGAATCATAGGAGGTAGGCTGATGACCAACATAACCTGGGAAGACGCCGATCTCTACGCCTACCTGGATGAGGAGTTGAACGCTCGACGTGCAGAGGCGTTGGAATCGGCTTTGAAGCAGAATAAGGATTTACGGCAGCGCCTGGATGAACTGCGCCTGACGTTGACGCTTATGCAGGACACGCCTCTGCGCGAGGCACCGAGGAACTATCTCTTGACACCCTCGATGGTGAAAGAGACGGCGCCTGAACCGGCACCCGAGCGGCGGCGTCCGCTGCTCTTTGCCATGCGACTGGCGACGACGCTCAGCGCGTTGGCCTTTGTGGTGATGATAGGCTTGCAGGTCAACGTGAGCCTGGCGCCCCGTCCCGACACCATGACGGAAGAAGCAATGTTGGTCGAGCGTCGGCTCGAGACAGAAAAGCCCCTTGAGGAACAGGAAGAGGTTGCCATGATGGAGGCTCCGGCGGAAGAGGCGCCGATGGAAGAACCCGCTCCAACGGAAGAACCTGCTCTGACTCCCACAGCGGCTGCCGAAGAGATGGCAGTTGAGGAGGCGACAGAGAAGCCAGAAGAGTCCGAGATGGAAGAAACCGGTGCTGCGCCTGCCTGGGATGAAAGCGAAGGCGGCGCTCCCCAAGGATTGGGTGGAGGAGAGATCACCGGTGAGGCGCCGCCGGATGAGGATGTTGGCATCTGCGGCGTCGGCGACGAGTCGGAGGAATGCGCGGGCGAGATAGAAGAAGCTGGCGCTGTTGTCGGCGAAGAAGCCGTCGGCAGTGAGGTCAAGCCGGTGCCCACGGTAGTGGCGGAAGCCACCGAGGAACCTGCACCGCAGGCGGAAGCCACCGAGGAACCTGCACCGCAGCCGGAAGTGCCCGTAAAGGCGCCCGTGCGCTCACACCCATCCTGGCAACTTTGGTTAGCCATCGTCTTCGGGTTTACCACCGTGGTCTTAGGCGTCGTAACCTGGTGGTTGACGCGGCGTGGTTCGTAGTCACCGCGTTCTACCTAACTGATAGCGATT
>DAOTUH010000333.1:0-15137 GCA_034437255.1 Anaerolineae bacterium | reverse complement strand
GCCAACTTGGCCAGGCGCTCTTGCAGCTTCTCGCGGTCGTAGTCGGACGTGGTCGTCTCGATCTGGGATTTGATCTGGTTGACACGGGCCACGATCATCTCGTCGCTGCCCTGCCCGCCGACGATGGTCGTCTCGTCCTTGGTGCAGATGATCTTGTCAGCGCGTCCCAGGTCGCTCAACATCGTGCTCTCCAGCTGGCGTCCCTCTTCCTCGGTGATCACGTGCCCGCCGGTCAGCGTGGCGATGTCTTGCAGCATGGCCTTGCGCCGATCGCCAAAGCCGGGGGCCTTGATGGCCAGGCCGTCAAGCATGCCGCGCAACTTATTGACCACCAACGTGGCCAGCGCTTCACCGTCGATGTCTTCGGCAAGCACCACCAGGTTGCGAACGCCCTTCTGCACCAGTTTCTCGAGCACAGGCACGAGATCCTGCGCCGCAGAAATCTTGGCGTCGGTGATGAGGATATATGCATCTTCAATCACGGCTTCCATGGTGTCGGAGTCGGTGATGAAGTAAGGGCTGATATACCCACGGTCGAACTGCATGCCCTCGACGTAGTCCTTCTCAAACGCCAGGCTCTTGGATTCTTCGACGGTGATGACGCCGTCTTTGCCGACCTTGTCCATGACTTCGGCGATCAACTCACCGATCTCGCGGTCCTGCGCGGAGATGGACGCGACGTTGGCGACGTCTTCTTTGGTATCGACCTCAACGGCGGCCTCGCTGACCGCGTCGGCGACCGTCTCAGCGGCGGCCAGAATGCCGCGCTTCAAGAGCATGGGGTTGGCGCCTGCGGCCACGTTCTTCATGCCTTCCTCGATCAGAATGTGCGCCAGCAACGTCGCGGTGGTGGTGCCGTCACCTGCGATGTCGTTGGTCTTCGTCGCGGCCTCTTTGAGCAGCTGCGCGCCCATGTTCGCAAAGGGCTCTTCCAGCTCGATCTCTTTGGCCACGGTCACACCATCATGCGTGATGGTGGGGGATCCCCACTTCTTATCCAGAGCCACGTTGCGGCCCTTGGGGCCCAAGGTGGTCACCACGGCCTTGGCCAGGATGTCCATCCCGTCCTTCAATTCTGCACGTGCTTCACTTCCAAACTTAAGCTGCTTAGCCATAGTTGTCTTTTCCTCCTAAATGGTCGTAACTTGAAAATGCGGTTACTCTTCGATGACGCCCAGAATGTCGTCTTCGCGCAGGATCAGCAGTTCCTGACCTTCGCGAGTTTTGAAGTTGGTGCCGCCGTACTTGGCGTAGATCACCATGTCGCCCTCTTGCAGACCGATGACGTTTCCCTCTTCGTCTTCGGTGGTGACATCGGGGCCGACGGCGAGCACTCTGCCGTGTTGGGGCTTTTCCTTGGCCGTATCGGGAAGAACGAGTTTGCCGCCAGCGATGGTCTGCTGTTCTTCCTCGATGGGCTCTACGACAACACGATCACCCAGGGGTCGAATCTTAACACTCATCTTTTTACCTCCATCCATTGAATGTTGTGGTTTAACACAATTTAGCACTCTCGAAGCATGAGTGCTAACACACCCACTATAATAACATACCCCGATTTCTTTGTCAAGCACTCTCTTGATGAGAGTGCTAAATCTCATCTGTTATTTGACAACCGTGAAGAAGATATTAAAATAGAAATTGTTCACAATATTGTGGGAAAAGGAGTGAATCATGAGCAAACAACCCAAGGTCATCGTCTTTTCAACGCCGACGTGCCCGCATTGCCGGTCGGCCAAGCGCTATCTGCAAAAGAAGGGGGTGTCGTTCACGGACGTGGACGTTTCGCGTGACCAGCGCGCGGCACGGGACATGGTGCGCCGAAGCGGGCAGCAGGGCGTCCCGCAGATTCTCATCGATGGGAAACTGGTGGTGGGGTTCAATCGCCGGAAGATCGACCGGCTGCTCAAGATGAGCTGAGCGCACTGTCTCATCCAACGCGGGGAGCACGTGCTCCCCGCGTTTTTGCTTTCCGGGCTAGGTCAGCCCTCACAGCAACGAGTCTTTTGTTTGGGACACGGACAAACACGGACTTCGCTCACGGTTTTTGTGTTTTCTATGTTCGTCCGCGCCCCTTGGGTTGACTGGGGAGTGTATTATTCTGAACGACCGAAGAAATCGCGCAGGAGCACCCGCGCGGCTTCTGCCGGCGACTCGGTTGCATCCAGCCAGTGGATATCCGGCGAATTTGGCCGGAACCACGTGTACTGTCGCCGGATGAAATCGTGGGTGTCGAGTTTGATCCGCGCAATGACGTCTGTCAAAGAGGCCTCATCCTCGAAGTAAGGTTGAAACTGCTGGTAGCCCAGGGCGGACATGGCCGGCACGTCCCAGCTGTAGCCTGCTTCCAGCAAATCGCGCACCTCGTCTAATAAGCCAGCCGTCATCATCTTATCGACACGGGCATCGGCGCGGGCGTAGAGCGCGTCCCGGTCCAGGGTCAGCCCAATTTGGAGGACGCGATACGGCGGCGGCTTGCGGCGACGGAGCTCGGAGAAAGGGCGACCGGTCTTGATGGTGACTTCCAGCGCGCGCACGATGCGCCGCAGGTTGTTTGGATGAATGAACGTCGTGGCTTCAGGGTCCATCTCCACCAGGCGGTGCCAGAGCGCGTCGGGGTCGCGTTCGCCCAGCGCTTCGAGCTCGGCGCGCAGTTCGGAGTCCGGTGGCACGTTGGGGACCTGCCAGCCGTGCAGCAGCGCCCGGACGTACTGCCCGGTGCCGCCCACCAGAAAGGGATGCTTGCTCCGCTGGTGGATATCCGCGATGGCCGTGCGCGCCAACTGCAAGAACTGTGCCAGGCCCACCGTCTCCTCGGGAGCGGCGATATCAACGAGATGGTGGCGGATCTGCGCCCGTTCGCCGGGCGTAGGTTTGGCTGTGCCGATGTCCATTTTGCGATAGAACTGGCGCGAGTCCGCCGACACAACTTCGGCGTCGAACTCAGGGCCTACTTCCACGGCCAGCCCCGTCTTGCCGACGGCGGTCGGTCCCACGATGGCCACCAGCGGTATCAGATCTTCGCGTCCCACGGTTCTCCCTCCAAATCTGGATAGACGGTGATACGTACTACGCGACCTCGCCGGTCCATCTGCACGGCGACCAGTCCCAGGTGCCAGGCCACATCCAGGGCCTCGACTTCCGCGCTCACATAACGGCGCGCTACGGCGACCATGCGGGCGCGTTTCTGCGGGCGCACCGACTGTTCCGGCGTGCCGTAAGCCTTGCCGCGCCGCGTGCGAACTTCAAAGAAGGTGAGTTCTCCATTGCGCTCGGCGACGATATCGACCTCGCCTTCCGCGCAATACCAATTTCGCGTGACGATGCTATACCCGTGGCGAGCGAGTACGTCCGCCGCCAGTGTCTCACCCCGTCGTCCCAAGCCTACGGTTCCCTTTGCCACGCTCGCATGGTACATGATAAGCCGGGCGCTGTCAACTTTTCGGTCTCAAATGCGACAGATCGGCAAGCAAAACGCAGTTTGCACTCATATCTGCTGAAATTACGGTATTAGGAATTAGCTAAGTACGTCCGTAAAAGTTTCTTTACGTTAGCCTTATTCACCTTCCGCTCCCAGTCCCCGTCTTGGGGACGGCTAACCGCGAACGTCTCGGTCTTAGGGAGACCACCCCCGAGACGGGGCTCCGAGCCTTTGTTGACATACTTTTTCTGGCCTACTTTAGGTGCAACGCACCTGCGAATGCTCGAAAAATGGCTTGTGCATGCACGGGTGGATGAATTGTGGCCAGCAGAGTGTGGTAAGCGGAGGTGCGTTGCACCTTATACCGTAAATCCAACATATCTGGTCTTCAGAGCAGAGTCGGACAGGCGGACTCAGTCCCGCCGTGCCTCCCAGAAAGCGGCGCGATAGTCCCCGAAGCGTCCTTCCAAAATCGCCGCGCGAATCTCCTGGATCATGGTCAGCATAGTGTGCAGGTTATGGATGGTGAGCAGCGTTGCCGCCAGGATTTCCTTGACCACCACCAGGTGACGCACGTAGGCCCGGCTGAAGCGGGTGCAGGTGTAGCACGCGCAGGTTGCATCGATGGGCGCAGGATCTTCGGCGTACTGCGCGTTGCGCATATTGAGCCGCTCGGTGCGCGTGATGGCGGCCCCGTTCCGCGCCACGCGCGTCGGGTAGACGCAATCGAAGATGTCGATGCCGCGCGCCACGCCCTCCACCAGATCCGGCGGCGTGCCGACGCCCATCAGATAGCGCGGTTTGTGCACCGGCAGCATCGGCTCCACAACGTCCAACATCGCGTGCATCTCCTCTTTGGTTTCCCCGACGGAGAGCCCACCGATGGCGTATCCGGGAAAGTCGAGGGCGGTCAGGAAACGGGCGCTCTGTTCCCGCAGATCTGGGAAGACGCCACCCTGTACGATGCCAAAGAGCGCCTGATCGATGCGGGTGTGGGCGGCTTTGCAGCGCTCGGCCCAGGCGTGGGTACGCGCCATGGCCTTGCGGCTGGTGTCGCGGTCGTCGGGCGGCGCGCACTCGTCCAGCACCATGGCGATGTCGGCGCCCAGATGCTCCTGGATTTCCACCACGCGCTCCGGCGTGAAGCGGTGCTTGGAGCCGTCGAGGTGCGAGCGGAAGGTGACGCCGTCGTCGTCGATGGTGCGCAGCGATTTCTGTCCCTCGCCGCCTGCCAGGCTGAAAACCTGGAAGCCGCCGGAGTCGGTGAGCATGGGGCCGTCCCAGCCCATGAAGTCGTGCAGCCCACCCAACCTCGCCACCAGCTCGTGACCGGGCCGCAGGTAGAGATGATAGGTGTTGGCAAGCACCAACGTCGCGCCGATCTCTTTGAGCTGGCGCGGTGTCAGCGCTTTGACGGTGGCTTGCGTGCCCACGGGGGCGTAAATCGGCGTCTCCAGCGGGCCGTGGGTGGTCTGAAAGACGCCCGCCCGTGCGGCGCCCTCGGTTGCCAACAGCTCGAAGTGGAACAGAGCGGTTTTGCGTTCTGACATGAGACCTCGCTTCGATTTTTCGTTTTTCATGCGTTCTATCATCCCTGAATGACGTAACATCACCTTACTCGCTTCAAGCGGATCTCCAGATCCGCGACTTCAGCGGACACCGCCCAACAAATATGAGTAACCGTTTAGGTTTGTGAATATCTAGGCGCAACGCGCTTACGGACCGAAACACACCGTGCTACAAAGTTCTCCGAACACGGTTTAGAAGTCCCAGGCTTGTGAACTTCGGCGAAAATGCGTCGCACCTCAGAAGACTAAACAGATGACTGCACTGAAATAACCATCAACCTCACGCAAAGGCGCCAAGAACGCAAAGGAAATTCATAAGATGGTAAATTTATTGATCTAGACTGGCTTTACTATTCAGAAAAGTAAGGGCAAATTTAAAAATCTTGGCGCCTGTCCGACCTTTGGTCGGCGGCGTCTTCGCGTGAGGCACAACCTTTTTTCGGGTGAGTCAACAGATACAAATATGATAATTAGCTTGACAATGTTAACTTCAAATCCTGGCGAATGAATTCGCGGCTACAGTTGCGAAATCCGCCTACGCGGATTACCTTGCAGCCGTAGCACGTGGTTTTCGTAGACCTATGGTCTACTGACCATGGTAACCGCCGTGCAGCGGAAGTTAACATTGTCGAATTAGTCACTTAAAGTTCTATCATACCACAGGTAGTGCATGATACGTATTGCGTGATGACACTTGGTTTCCGTCACATGCTTGACTTTATCCCTCTCACTCAGTACCATGGAAATAGATTTCAGCAGCCAGAAAAGGAGAAAGCTTATGCGTACTGACAACATTGTTCTAGGGTTCCTGGTCGGATTGCTGCTCCTCTATGTAGTTGCCTGCGCTCCGCTGGACAGTATGGATGCGACTTCAGAGCCTTCTCCAGAGCAGGAGGCAACCGAGATGAGCCAGGAGGAAGAGGAATCCGAATCAGACATCTCAGACGAAAAGGAAACGGAGGGTGTCACTGCAGAAGAAACCGAAGAGGCTACGGAGGAGACTGTCACCGGGGATGAAGAGGCATGCAGCCTCGACGCGGCTTACGTCGCCGATGTCTCCATACCCGACGATACGGTCATGCAACCGGGAGAGGCCTTCACCAAAACGTGGCGACTGCGTAATAGCGGCACTTGCACCTGGGAAGAGGGCACGCAACTCGTCTTCGTTGATAAGGACGCGATGGGTCGTCCGCCGTCGGTTGCTGTGCCCGGTGCCACGCCCAACGGCGTCATCGACGTAAGCGTGGGGATGACCGCACCCGGTGCGCCGGGCACCTATCGCAGTGATTGGCAGATGCAGGCACCCGATGGCACGCGCTTTGGTGAGACTTTTTTTGTTCAGATTGTGGTGCCAGAACCGACGGAAGAGCCCACAGAAGAGGTGACCGAGGAACCGACGGAGGAACCAACAGACGAACCCACGGAAGAGCCCACAGAGGAAGCCGGACCGCCCGATCTGGTCATCGCGAGTTTGGAGGTGGACACCGATGATCCGCGCCAGGGCATTCCGCTGAACATCCTCGCCACGTTGCGCAACGAGGGCGAAAGCGTCGCCGAGAACGTACGCTGGGCGTGGCGCGTCTGTGTCAGTGAGAGCTGCGAGTTCACCGAAGCGCCGGGCGCCTTCACGCTGCATCCGGGGGAAAACGTCGTCGCCTCCATGGAGTATCAGTTCAGCGGATGGGCGAACTACACCACGGAGGCCTGGGTAGATTCACGGGGAGATATCTCCGAGAGCGACGAGGAGAACAACAAACGCCAGCTAGTCATCCCCGTCAAAGCGGGCAAGCCGGATCTGGTTATCACCAGCGTCACCTATGATCCCGATCCGCCCGTGCAGAATGAGGTCGTTGATATCCGTGTGGTGGTCAAGAACCAGGGTAGCAAGGAGGCCGGCGTCTTCAAGGCCGAGTGGTGGTCTAGTGTCGGTGCCTCTGAGCCGCGTTGTACCTGGACAGTAATCGGCGGCGTGGAAGTTGGGGATAGCAAGACGCTCACGTGCAGCTACACCTATCCCAGCTGGTATGGCACCATCACGACGCGCGCCATCGTGGACGTGGACGACGCCATTGACGAGCTGGAGGAAGGCAATAACCAGCTGGATATCGAGACGCCGGTGAGTAGGCCCTAGGAACGTGTTCGCTGGATAACCTGGTGAAGATCAAAGGGCCGGCAAAGTCTTACTGAGGAGGTCAAGCCCCTTCCTGGAGTTTAAATGCTCCAGGAAGGGGTTCTTTTTTTACATTTGGCTCTCATGGCTCCGGCGTGGAGGTCAGCGTAGGAGTTGGAACCGGTGAAGCTAGGGTTGGCGTTATCCACGGTGTTCGCGTGGGAACCGGCGGGGGCAGTTCAGAGGCCGAGGGCAGGACCATGTCCATCACGTCGGCCCAGAGTGCTTCCAGTTCTGGCGCCACGCGATAGGAATCCTGCGCAATCAGCTCATCCAGGCCTTCTATGCGCTCCTGGAGATTAAGCAATGCCGCTGATTTCGAGGGTGTGAGGACGCGCGCACGTGTTAAGTGATCGACCGCCAACGCGACGGTGTCGCGGGCCGCGCGCGGATTCTCCTCCAGCAACAACAAGCGTACTTTGAGCAGATCTTGCGCGGTCTGGATCAGGGCCAGCCGGCCTTCCAACACGTTGGCCTGCGCCTGGATCTCCGCGTAACGCGCATCGATCTCTTTCAGCGCCGCTTCGACCTCAGACTCGAGCTCGGACGCCAGCGCTTGCTCTAACGCTGTCATCTCTTCTCCGAGCTCGGTCTCCAACGTTGTCATAGCCGCTTCCTGGTCCGTCACGCGCTCAACCAGGCCGTCGATCTGGGTTTGTATCTCCGCCGTGCGTGTCTCCAGGTCATGGAGACGTTGCGCCTGCACACCCGACGTCTCACGTAGTTCCGTCACCGCCTTCTCCAGATCAGTGGCCCGCTCGCGCAACGCGGCGGCTTCGTCTTGAACCCGCGTCCGCTCCTGTTCCAGGCTCTGCTCCAGGGCGACGATGCGCACACGGTTCTCTTGCACCGGCTGCACCAGGGTCCGGTAGACCCAGGGAATCCCGTAGTAAAACCCGGCGCCGATCGACACACCGAAGACCAAAACGACAAGCAAACGCAACAACACTTTGAGGACTCTTCCCACACCGCGCCAGAAAGGACTGCCGGATCGGGATGGTGGCTGGTTCTGTGATGCTGTCATGGTATCCCCTCCTACTCGTCGGATGCCGGTGATGTGGACGCCGGCGCTTCACCGAAGACATCGATGATCAGCGCGCGGAGGCGCTCGAAGAACGTCGTTGCTTTCTCCACGTCCTCTGTGAATGTCGCCAAATTGTCGGAAAGGGCTTCGACCTCTTGCTGCAGAGCAGCCGATTCGTCCTGCAACGTGGTGACGTTATCTTGCAACCCCGACACGTTATCCTGCAGCGTCTCGACCGCGGACTCGGCCTCGTCCATACGGGCCGTGAGTCCCTCCAATGCATCGAGGCGCTGACGAAGGCCCCGCACGTCCTGGCTTAGAGTCTGAAGATCCACGGTGACACCGTCCAACTCCGTGCGCAGCCCAACGATGGCCTCCGTCTGATTGAGATCCAGTGAACCGTTGAGGCCCGCAAAGACCAGCAACACGAAGATCATGCCCAGCACGCCCCCGACGAAAGCAGCTAACACGCCGGTGATCCACAAACGGCGGTTTAAAGAAGCGGGCACCTCAGCGGCAGGAGGTGGGGGGGCAGATGGCCCCGGTTCCGGCGGTGGCAGCGCGCGCTCAAATTCTGGTTCTATTTCGGGTTCTTCTGGTGCAGGAGCCTCTGCTCCTGCTTCCTCATGTGCGACCTCCTCATCCTCTGCGGTGGGCTGCGCGGCGGCCTCGGCTGTGGCTTCTTCCTCCTCGCCCTCATCCTCTGGCTGAGGTGCGGGTGGGGTGACCAGTGGCGCCTCTTCCCCTTCCTCTTCTTCTGTTGCTTCGCCTTCCTCACCCACTTCGGTCCCTTCAGCCCCTTCACTTTCTTCGGTCTCTTCTTCGCGCGGCAGCGGCAACTCCTCGGGCAACGTCGCTTTGATGTGCGCCCGCATCTCCTGGTAAGTCGATGGCCCGATACCAGGAACCGCAGTCACCTCCTCCGGAAGCAGGAACGGTCCGTGCTCTTGACGATATGCGATGATGCGCGAAGCAAGCGCCGAACCGATGCCCGGCACCGTGGCGAGTCCTGGCACATCGGTAAGATTAAGATCCACCCGCTCTTCTATCTCCTGTGCTTCTGGTTCCACACCTGGGTCACGCTCAAATTCGGCTTTCATAGGCCTCTCCTTAGATTTTGGAAAACTGTGTACCACTATCAACCCTTCGACCACGAGGATATCTTCCCAACTCGCCCCACGCTCACGCTCCGAGGAAATCTCTTACCCTCATTATAGAGGTTCTAGAAGGTGTTGCAACTCTAAATTTTCCCAGCAACGAAGTGATTAGCACATAGGGGGTGCAACGCACTTTCGAACTCAAATCCATGATATCCACAGGCTTCTTGCGACGCTCATGAGGATCTGAAATTACGGCATTAGCAATTAGCTAGGTAGGCCAGAAAAAGTATGTTAACAAATGCTCGGAGCTCCCGTCTCGGGGGGGACTGGGAGCGGGGGGTGAATAAGGCTAACGGAAAGAAACTTTTACGGACGTACTTAGGTGCAACGCACCTGCGAATGTTCGAAAAACGGCTTGTGCATGCATGGGTGGGTGAATTGTGACCAGCAAAGCGAGGTAAGCGCAGGTGCGTTGCACCTTATACCGTAATTCCAAATGAGGATGCAGTAGCATTTGCATTCTTAAGTGCGTCGCGCCTCCCAGAATACTAAACGGATACATCAACGCAGATATTTGCCCCTCAATTACGCGGTGGTATACTCTTCACCACGTTCTCATCCGGGCAGTCCCAAGCGGTTGCCCTCCCCCAACCAAGAGGGAAGAATAGTTTGGGGCAAGTCCCCCAAATTATTGAGAGGATACAACGAGAATTTGATTGATGAAACATTGACGCCGTTTCTGTAGGATCTCTATCCCTAGAAAAATCATACGTAGGAGGCAACGATGGTTGATATGGAGCTCTTGGAAATTTTACGCTGTCCGCACTGTGTGAGCGGGGAGACGCGCCGCACGGACAAGGAAGATCCCGGACTACTTGATCTAGTTCGCGAGGAGAGCTGGTTGGTCTGTCAGGACTGTGAACGCAAATATCCGATTCGTGACGACATTCCCGTGATGCTCATCGAGGTAGGCGAAAAATGGATCAAGACCGAGACCGACGACCTACCCGTGCCTCCTCCGGCGGAGGAATAGACAGCACTACTACGGGCAAAGATTGGCGGGTGCTGGCGCTGAGCGCCGCCGGTATTTTCTTTATTGCGTTGGGCTTGGTTATCTTTGCCCTGCCCGATGACCAAGAAGGTGCCATTCTCTGGCAACTGGGACCTGAACATGCTTTCCGCGTGATGGATCTGGCGGCGGCTTTCACCACCGCTCTTGGCGTAGCACTGACCTGGCTCAGCGGGATGTTGTGGCAACGATGCACAAAGCCCTGACCTCGGCGCCGGGGCTCTACGCTTTCGCGCTGCGGCTACCCGAACACAGCGAGATCACGGTCGGCGCGCTGGGCACGCACACCTTTCCCGCCGGTCATTACGTTTACGTGGGCAGCGCCTGGGGCGCCGGTGGTCTTGCCGCTCGCGTGGGCCGGCACCTGCGCGGGGAAAGCAAGCGCCACTGGCACATCGACTATCTGCGGGCCAAGGCCGAGCCGGTGGCGATTTGGTGGGCGGAGAACGTGCGTGACGAGTGCGCCTGGGCCACAGGCCTGCTGGCGCATCCCGGGATGAGCGTTGTAGTCCCTCGCTTCGGCGCCTCTGATTGCGACTGCGCGGCACATCTGGCGCATATTCAGGCCCTACGTCCGCCCGCCGAGTTGTTCCCTGCTGCACAGTACCTCCATCTGAACAAAACTGAAAGAGACTTACTATGATAGATAACGAACGCGCGCTGGAACGCGCACAAATGCTAGGTACGCTGGACCACATCGTTGTGTTCACCGGCGCTGGCGTCAGCAAAGAGAGCGGTCTGGACACCTTCCGCGATGAGGAGGGTGTCTGGGCAAAGGATAATCCGGAGAAATACGCCAGCCCGGCCGGATTCCGTCGCCACCCACAAGAGGTGTGGTATTGGTATCAAGAGCGGCGCCGTTCCGCTTCGTCCGCCGCACCCAATCCTGCGCACGAGGCGATTACGGATCTGGAGGAGATTGTGCCGCACGTGGTGGTCGTCACGCAGAACATCGACGGCCTGCACCAAGAAGCGGGGAGCACGCAGGTCCTGGAGTTGCACGGCAGTCTGCGCCGGTACAAGTGCGCGCAGAATTGTCAGGGGAACCCGACGCCGGTGCCCACCCCGCCGCTGGAGGCTGAGGAGCCGACGCGCTGCCCGCACTGTGGCGCCATCACACGTCCCGACGTGGTCTGGTTCCACGAGATGCTGCCCATGGACGTGTGGGAGAAAGCTATCGCAGAAGCCAACACCTGTGACGCCATACTCGTCGTGGGGACGTCGGGCGTCGTCGAGCCGGCGGCGTCGCTGCCCTGGTCGGCGAAACAGCACGGCGCGCTGCTGGTGGAGATCAACCCGGCGCGCACGCCCAATACGTCTATCGCGGACATCGTGCTGCGCGGTCCGGCCGGGACACTGATGCCGGCGCTGGTTGAGACGATGCGCGCAGGTGCGAGCGAAAGTTGACATCCGCCTTGCCCATGCTATACTTTGGGCGTGGGTCATTAGCTCAGCCTGGTAGAGCAGGGGCCTTTTAAGCCCAGGGCCGCAGGTTCGAATCCTGCATGACCCACCACGTGAGCGCCCGGTCAGAAACCGGGCGTTTTGTGTCTGGATATCCTGTCGTTTGGACCTACATCCGTGAACCGAAATCGCGTTGTTGACATCGTCAACTGGCTGCATCGGCTCTATCTCGGCCTTTTGCCTTCATTGGCGACCTTTGTGCTCCTTCGGCGCTACGGCTATCGCTGGCCGTTTCTCCTCTTTGTCGGCGGGGTGGCGCTCACCGGGGTCTACCTTGCCGTGACCTACTACCTCACGCCGCTGCCAGATTCGGTGCCGAGAAGCCTCTGGGTCTGGCTGGATGGCCCGCTCTTTGCCGTTGCGGCCCAAGGGGTGGGGAGCATCGATCTGGCTTTTTTCGTCGAGGGCTTCTTTATCGATGCGCTGGCGCTCTGGCTGGCGATTCTCTTACTGGCCTTGCTCTCATCCCGTCCGACGTCTGGACAGCGGACACGCTCGTTGGGCATCAGCGTTGGCGTTTTGGGCGTCGTCTTTTCGTTGTTCTGGCCCTACGTGACCGAAACGCTGTGGCGAGATAGGTTGCGGATGGTCTGGCTCCTCGTCGGCATCGTCGAAGGGGTGGTGGCGCGCTACCTTCTGCTTCAAACCGAAAAAACCGTCCAGACAGATGAGGAAAAGGGTATTCTGTACATCGCTCTGCTGTTGCTGCTTTGGGTGGGCGCGCTCAGCGCCGGTCTTATGCTTCACGCTGGCAACCGTTTAGGTTTGTGAGCGTCCAGGTGCAACGCACGTACGGATCGAAATAAACCGCGCTACAAAGTTCTCCGAGCATAGTTTAGGAGTCTCCGGCTCGTGAACTTCGGCGAAAGTGCGTCGCACCTCAGCAGACTAAACAGATACCCACGCTGGACGGTAAACGCCCGCAACGTCTGTAGCGCCTCGGTTTGTTTGACCTCGGTGGATCTATGTCTCAATGACTTGACATGGTCGATCTAATCTTGTAACATAATGACTAAAGAGTCATTAAAGTGACTTTTGCGTCACAAAGGGGTGTTTCATGCCTACGCGAGACCCGTTGCGACAACAATTCTTCGAAGCGCGCCGCGACCAGATCCTCGATGCGGCCACCGAGGTCTTTGCCGCCAAGGGATTTCACCGTGCCACCATCCAGGATATTGCCGACGTCGCCGGCCTTTCCCACGGGGCCATCTACAATTACTTCGACAGCAAGGACGAGCTTTTGATGGGCGTGCTGGCCAGGCTGGCCAAATTGCGAAAATTGGACGTTGGGTTGATGCAGAGCCTACAGGCCGATACTCATGAATTCCTGACCGAGGTCTTTCGTCAGCGCGTGGCTCTTATCGCCGAAAACCAGGAGACCATTCAGGCCGTGCTGCCGGAGATGTTGACCGATCCCGAGCTGCATGACGTCTTCTACGAGCAGTTCGTACGGCCGACCGAAGCCGTGCTGGAGCGGTATCTGCAGGCGCAGATGCTGCTGGGCAAGATGGAGCAGGTGGACGTTAAACTGACAGCCCGCATCATCCACAGCCTCTTTATCGGTCTGATCATTATGCGTATCCTCGATGATGAGACCCTGCACACAGGCTGGGAGTCGCTGCCGGAGCTATTGACCACTCTTGTTTTTGAGGGATTGAACACCAGGGAGGCGTAGATGACCGTACGAAACCGTCTGCGTTGGAGCATTAATGTAGGATTGCTTTTTCTCTTGATATTGACGTCCTGTCAACCGTCCTCAGCTGGGGCCGGTGTCCCCACCGTGCCCTCTGCGCCCACTTCGCTGCCAACGGAGACCGTCGAAGCGCCGCCGTCCCCCACCGATGCGGTTTCAGTTACAGAACCACCCGGCGAGAGCGAGCACCGCTGCGGCGACGGCGTCTGTGACGGGCCGGAGACGGCTGAGACGTGTCCCGAGGATTGCGAGTCAGCTGGGGCCGGTGTCCCCACCGTGCCCCCTCTACCGACAGCCATCGTCGAAGCACCGGATGAAGTCGCTGCACAGCCGGCGGGGGAGCCCGGCACCTACTGGGTGACCAATCCTACCAGCGGCGTGGAGCTCTACACCACCGTGCTGCGCCCCGATGATTGGAGCGGCGAGCCGCTGCCGACGCTGGTCATCATCCCTGGCGGCACCGACGACAGCGGCGGCATCGTCGAGCGTGACAGCATCGGGCCGAAGGCGGTGGCGCAGGGCTACGCCGTCGTCTCCTTCGACGCGGACGGGCGCGGGCGCAGCGGCGGCGAGGAGAGCTACAGCGGCTTCACCCAGCAGGACGGGCTGGCAGCCGTGATCCAGTTCGCTGCCGGTCTGCCCGAGACCGACGCCGAGCGGATGGGGCTGATCTCGTTCTCCTACGGCGTGACGTTGGGCTCCGGCGTGCTGGCCCGCTATCCCGAGCTGCCCATTCGCTTTTTCATCGACTGGGAAGGGCCTGCCGACCGCCGCGACACCACCGTCGACTGCAAGCCCAGTGCCAAGTACGACTGGCCCGCCTGCAGCGACGACGCGGCTTGGGCCGAGCGCGAGGCACTCACCTTTATCAGCCAGATCCAGGTGCCTTACCAGCGCGTGCAGAACCAGCGGGATCACGTCCAGCCCGACGTCAGCCACGCGATCCAGATGGTGAACGCTGCCGTCGAGGGACCGGCGCCCTGGGTGCGGCTCAATGACTATCCGCCCAATCAGAGCTACGATCTCAATGATCCGCCGGAGATGTTCCCGAACCGGGGCGGTCCCTCGCTCGACCAGCGTATGCTCGATTACGCCGAGGAGCTGTTTGAGATGACGAGCAGTATGTCGCAAGCGCCGGTGGAGACCCCAGTCACCCTGGTCTATGTTACCTTTGGCGGCCCCATGGAGGACAGCCTACTGCTCCCCTGTCAGACAGCGCCGCCGTCGTGAAAACGGCCTTCGGCCTGGCCAAATACCGCATCCAGGCCGAAGGTGCGGAAGACGTGCATGATCGGCTGGAGTTCACCGACGTGGAGTGAGTCACACATCGACGTCCGCTTGGGTAGGAGGTGCCTATGTAACCTGCGTTATGAACATGGAATAACATCCAAAACAGCTAAATCAATAGCAAAGGAGAGAACACATGAGACGAAGGAGCTGGAAAGCGACAGCCGGCACGCTGCTGGCGTTGGGTATGTTGGGTCTGCTCCTCTTCACCGTCCGCGCCTCGGGCGGAGGCGGGGAGACGTGGAGCACGGATACCTTCTCTGATTTTGTCGATCATAGCACGATGGACGGCGTGGACGTCTGGAGCGCGGCTGGTAGCGCGCGGCTGGATCGCCGCTGGT
>DAOTUH010000332.1:0-19150 GCA_034437255.1 Anaerolineae bacterium | reverse complement strand
CCAGGAAGATCCGCTGCCGGAGCAGCGTCACGTAGAGCAGTGTGAAGGCCGTTAGCGAGACCATCAGTGTCTGCAGCATCTTGGGCGTGATCGCCATGCCGCCTTCCGACAGGATCTGGGGATGGAGCGTGCGCCACCAGCGGATGGCGAACCACGAGAGCGGCACGGTGACAAAAGCGACGATCCCGTAGACGGCGGCGAAGCGCGCCTGTTGCTCCTCGTCGGGCACCGAGCCGCGCAGCATGCCGTAGGCGACGTAGAGCAGCCATTGGATCGCCGAGATGGTCAGCCGCGGCTCCCACGTCCAGTACGTGCCCCAGACCGGCTTGGCCCAGAGCGCACCGGTGATCAAGGTCATGGTGATGAAGACCACGCCGATGTCGGCTGAGCTGTGTCCCAGGATGTCCCAGACGCGCCTGCGCTGGGCGAGATAGAGGATCCCCGCTACAAAAGTGACGAAGAAGCCAAAGAATCCCACCCAGGCCGAGGCGACGTGGAAGTAGAAGATGCGCTGCACGTCGCCCATGGTGACTTCGCGGGGTGCGTAGAAAAAGACCATCGCCAGCGCTATGAGATACGTCACGACGCTCAGCGCGCCCAGGATCCAACTCAACGGCTTACGTCTCATCAGAAAATTCTCCCCATAGACATCGGATTTCTTCAAGAAATCCGATGTCTGACACGAGCTATCATCCCTCTATCGCATACTCGAAGGTAAGGACCGCCACGGCGAGAATCACCAGATCGTACACCACCAGGATGCGCATCCAGCCGTTGACGTCGGCCAGCGTGAGGCCGTCTAGAAGCCCGGCGGTCGCTTGTACGGCGGCGATGAGCAGCGGCACCGCGAGCGGTAGCAGCAGGATGGGCAGCATCACCTCGCGGGCGCGGGTGTTGACGGCGATGGCGGCCAGCAGCGTCCCGACGGCGGCGTAGCCCACCGTGCCGAGCAGCAGCACGACGAGCACCGAGGGACGAAGAAGCGACACGTTCAACAGCGCCGTGCCCAGCGGCAGCAGCACGACTTCGACGACGAGCATGAGCAGGAGATTGCCCAGGGCCTTGCCAAAGAAAATGGCTGTGCGGTCGATGGGCGCCAAACGCAGACCATCCAGCCCGCCTGTCTGTTGTTCGTGCGTCATGGAGCGGCTGAGGCCGAGATTGCCCGCGAAGGCGATGGTGGCCCAGAGCACGCCCGGGGCAGCGGCCTGCGCCGTGGCGCCGCGCAGATTGAGGGCGAAGCTGAAGATCAGCAACGCGAGGACGGCGAAGACAAACATCGCGTTGAAAATCTCGCGCGTGTGGAGCTCGGCGGCGATGTCCTTGGCGACGATGGCCCAGACCTGACGTGCGTAGTTCACGGGACCGGCTTCGTGGCTCTGGAAACGTGGGTGCGGTAACGCTTCAAGAACGCCGCGTGGTCGTGAAGCGACGTATCGTCAAGAATTTGGCCCTGGTGTAGGATCAAAGCGCGCGCGCCCAGCATCTCCTCTGTGATCTGATGCGTCGTCATCAATACCGTGCACTGCTCGGCGATCATGCTTTGCAGCAGCGCGTCGAGGGTCTCGACGGCTAACGGATCCAGTCCGGTATAAGGTTCATCCAGCAGGAGGAGCGTCGGTCTGTGCAGTACGGCCCGGGCGATAGCCAGCCGTTGCTTCATCCCGCGCGAAAAGCTGCGCACCAGATCGTCGCGCCGAGCAGCCAGACCAACGCGCGCTAACAGCGCGTCGATGCGCCGTTGAGCGTGCGCCAGACTGTACAGGCGGGCGTAGAACGCGAGGTTTTGCTGCGCGGTGAGGTTCTCGTACAGCAGCGTGCGGTGCGAGAGAAAGCCGATCTTGCGTCGCAGCTCGGTTGCGTCGCGCGCGAGATCGAGCCCGGCGACCTGAACGGTGCCGCTGGTCGGGCGCGTCAGCCGTGCCAGGATGCGCAGCAGCGTCGTCTTACCGGCGCCGTTGGGCCCTGCGAGCACGACGAATTCGCCGGCATC
Source organism: Anaerolineae bacterium (assembly GCA_034437255.1). Lineage (GTDB taxonomy): Bacteria > Chloroflexota > Anaerolineae > B4-G1 > SLSP01 > G713. Next base: position 17,157 of record DAOTUH010000332.1, on the reverse strand, counting down.
AACGTGAACATTGACGTCCTTGAGCACCACGCGCGGCCCGAAGCGCTTGGTCAGCTGTCGGATCTCAATCACGGCCCCACACTTCGCGTAGTAACGCCCGGAGCTCCGCTCTGAGATCGGCCCGCTGCTGTTGGTACGTTGCATCTGGGAGATCGCCTGCGGCGTGAGCAGCCTGTTCCAGCCGCGCCAGCGCCTCGACCAGAGGACGCGCCTCGTCGGGCAGCGGCGGGACGGGCGATGCGGAGAGCCAGCGGTAGCTCAGCGCCACGGCGACGGCGAGTGCCAGCGCCCCAAGTCCGATCTCCCAGTTCGTCTCCCTGTCCGAGCGGGTACGCGGGGCCTGCGGGCTGGTCGGGGGAACGACCGCAAACGTCAGCGTCTCGCCGGCTGCCAGCGGGCGCCGCACAGCGTAGGCGTTCGCCGTGACTTGCTCTGGCGATAGCGGCCCCATGGACGTGAGCTGCGAGCTTTCTATAGCCATCTCCTGGCCCATGACCATCACCACCGCGGCCTGTACCGGCAGCGCAAAGGTGCGGCTGAGGTTCTGTCCATCGGCGTAGGGGAGCTCGTAAGTGAAGCGTACTTCCAGCGTCGCCTCGCCTGGTGGCACCGGTAAACTGTCGATGATCGCGCCCTCGACGATCTGGTAGCGCTCGTTGATGCGGTCGGTCTCTTCAAACTGGACGCTTTCCGCAGCCGCCGGTAGCGGAAAAGCCACGGTCGCGTGCTCGCCGTCGCTGGTTTCTCTCCCCGTGTACGGCGTCTCCCCCGTATTTCCCAGGAGATAATGTTCGGTGATTTGCAGGCGCTGGCCCAGAGGCACGATGAACAGATGTAACTGGCTGATCACGATCTCTTCTGGTGGCTCGGGCATGGTCTGGGCGATCACCGCCTGGGGCCAACAGAGCGCGGTTAGCAGCCCAAGGCCGATCAAGCACAGACGGTGGACGTGCACGGAACGTAGTCTCATGCTTGGAGCTCCGTACCGCATCCGGGACAGAACCGATGATCGGGTTCCACGCGGCGACCACACCGGGGGCAGAAGTTGACCGGTTCTTCCGTTTCTGGCTTCTCTCCGGTTTGCGCCTGCGCCACCCAGCGGTCGATGATCCGGTCGATATCGTGTCCGCGACCGCGTTGCAGCGGACGGGCGACGTAGGAAACGACCAGGGTCGCGGCGGCAAGGCCGATCAAAATGGCGCCGATGCTCATGCGAAATGCCTCCGTGATGCGTGTTGCGTATTGCGTGATGGTTTCGTCACTATCCGTTGGCTTTACTGAAAAAAGGTTGCGCCTCACGCAAAGACGCCGCCGACCAAAGGTTGGACAGTCACCAAGATTTTTAAGTTATTTATGATTTTTCTAAATATAAAAGCCAACCTGGATCAATAAAATTTACCAGAATTTGAATTTCCGTACCTGTTTAGTCTTGTGAGCGGTGCGATGCACTTACGACGGAGAAGGCGCCGGGATTTGAAGAAAGGCCCTGGAGCGTCTTTGTAACCCTATATCTTTCAGATCGAAAGTGCGTTGCACCTGATTGCTCATTAAGCTAAACACTTACGAATTTCCTTAGCGTTCTTAGCGCCTTTGCGTGCGATTGGTGGTTATTTCAGTGACGCCATCCGTTTAATCCGTTGATCTAACTAAGCTCTCGACTTCTTGTGAGAGCTGTTCGGCGGTGACCGGGCCGATGTGCACGTAGGCCACGCGCCCGTCCGCGCCGATGACGAAGGTCTCCGGCACGCCCGTGATACCGTAGGCCTTGGCGATCCGGGTTTGTGTGTCCAGGCCGATGGGATAGGTGAGCCCGTAGGCGGCGACGGTCTCCCGGACGTCGGCCTCGGTCTCTCGGTACGCTGCACCCACGAAGATGACGTTGGCGTCTTGATACGTCGACCAGATTGATTGCAGCGCGGGTAGTTCCTCGGTACAGGGTGGACACCACGAGGCCCAGATATTGAGAATCACAATCTCTCCTTGCAATTCGGAGAGCGAGACCGTGCTGCCGTCGAGCAACGTGAGCCGGAAATCCGGCGCCATCTCCCCGACGCGCGGGCGACCCGACGCGATCTCGGCTGCTTGGCCTTGCGGCGCGATCCATATCGACCACGCCGCGCCGAGCAGCAACGCCAGCGCGACCGCCCCACCGATCACGTGCCAGACGTCGCGTCGACCTCTGCGGGGCCAGAATGCCAGGGTGCCGCCGGCGAGGAAGACCAATCCCCCAAGCCAGAGGAAGTTCGCCAGCGCGTTGATCAGCACCTTGAACGTGACCTGACGCTGATCCTCCGACCAGCCGGCCAGGATGAGATACACGTCCTCGCGGAGCCCGGGTCGAACCGCCGGGATGCCGTAGGACTGCTCGTAGTTCGCGTAGTGGCGGTTCTTGGGCGCCAGGGTGGTAAGGGGCTCCGAGCCGCGTGCGAGAGAGACGTTGGCCCGGGTGTTGAGATAATCCGCCCGTACCTCCTGGTTCAGGCCCTCCAGCGTGAATGTGTAGGCGCCGACCGTGACAGATTCACCCGGAGCCAGCACGACGTCCCGTTCCACCGGATACATGCGCGTGCCGATGACGCCGACAGCCATCAGGATGATGCCGACGTGGACGAGATAACCGCCATATTTGCGCTGCTGCGTCCGAAATAGGCCCCACAGCGCGTTGAGCAGCGCCTCGTCTCGCTGGCGCACGCGCTTTCTCACGCCCACGGCGAATTCGGCGAGGGCTGTCGCCCCGGCGAAACCGACGAGCGCGAAGCCGAGGAGCGAGAGCGGACGCGCGAATCCGGCCGCGACCGCGCCGCCGAGCACGACCAGCGGGCCGGCGATCCCGATCCAGCGCAGCTTCTTAAGCCGCCGCAGTGTTTGCGCAGAGCGGCCCAGCACGGGGCAGACGCCCAACAACAGCAGCAGGGCGGCGAACTGGGGGCCGGTCACCCGGTCGAACCAGTCGGGGCCGGCCTCAAAGGCTTGCCCCGTCAGCCGCTGGCTCAACGTCGGCAAGATGCTGCCGACGAAGACAGACACGGTGAGCGTTGAGAAGAGCATCAGCGTCAGCGTGAACACGCCGGCACGCGATAGCAACCCTTCCTCTGGCGGATCGTCACTTTGTAGCAGCGACCGGCGCCAGATCACCAGCCCTAGCGCGCCAACCAACGTGGCGCCGATGGCGGTCAGGTAAACGCCGCCCAGGTTGGAACGCGCGTAGGCGTGCACCGACTGGATGGCGCCGCTTCGCGTGGCGTAGGTGCCGAAGAGCACCAGGACGAAGGAGAAGATAACGAGCAGGAAATTCCAGAGCCGGAAGCCCCGGCGCTCATCTTGCATCACTGCGCCGTGAACCAACGCGGTCGTGGTGAACCACGGCATCAGCCCGGCGTTCTCCACCGGGTCCCATCCCCAGTAGCCGCCCCAGCCGAGCACGTCGTAGGCCCAGCGCATGCCTAAAAGCAATCCCAGCCCCAGGCCCAGCCAGGCGATCAGGGTCCAGGTGCGAATGGCGCGCGTCCATCCCTGGACTCTGCCGGTCACCAGCGCGGCCAGGGCGAAAGCGAAGGGGACTGCCAGCCCCACGTAGCCGACGTACATCGCCGGGGGATGGAAGATCATGCCCGGATGCCGGAGTAGCGGGTTCAGTCCCATGCCGTCGACGGGCGTGTGCGCGGTTTGCGTGAAGGGGTTGGAGAGAAAGAGCGTCACCGCTGTGAAGAACGCTGCGATCACGCTGAGAAAGACGGTGGCCCAGGGCACCAGCGGACGCGCACGCTTGCCTGATCGTTCGACCGCCAGTACCGCGAAAAGTGCCTGCAGGAAGGACCACAGCAGCAGCGAGCCTTCCTGTCCCGCCCAGACCGCCGATAGTCTGAGATACGGGGGGAGCGCCAGCGACGAGTGCTGCGCCACGTAGCGGATCTCGAAGCGGTGACTCAGAAAGGCCCCGGCCAATACGAGCACCGCTACGCCCAGCAGTGCCGTCGCGGCGTGAAGCGCGCGCTTGCCGCTGGACTGCCAGCGCGCCGCGTCTTGCCGGACGATGCTGCGCCCTGTGGCAAAGGCCGTGTAGAGCGTCGCCACCAACGAGAGCCCGGTAAAGATGTTGCCGACGTTACCCAGCACAGGCTAGTCCTCGTCCTCAATCTGCTCGGGGATCTCTTCGGCGTAGCGCGAGGGGCATTTGAGGAGAAGGTCCTCCGCGTGGAGCGTGCCATCCTCGGAGAGCCGGCCTCGCACGATAGCCTGGGCTTCGTCAGTGAGAAGGTCCGGCTTGACGCCCTCATAGATGACCTTGAGAGCCGGGGCCTGGGGATTCGCCAGTGCCTGGTGCAACACAGTAGCCAGCCCGCCACGTGTCTCGATCTCATCTATGTCGCCGGGGACGTGGACCATGGTGAAGGTCACGCGAGGTTGGGAGACGTCATATTCGATGCTCTCGCCGCGCACGGCGCCGGAGACTGTGAGATTTCGCGCCTGGGCTTCCTCACCCATGGCCTGCACCTCCTCGATGGTGAGGAAGTAGCTGGCTGTGCTGCCTGTGCTGCTCCAGATCAGATAGCCGACCGCAGCGATGATCAGCACACCCGCGATAATCAGGTTCGTTTTACTTTTTATGGGATGCTCCTTTCGTCTCGTGTGCGCAGAGGGCGCGCCTGGTGTGACTTCAATAGTCGAATTTAGTCACCCACCCGCAGTATACGTCAGCTTGCCTGTTTAGCAATCCGTTTGCGAAGATATTTCATTGAGGTATGCTTTTAGTCATGAGGAGAGGCCGTGATTGATTTCGAGTCCGTCGCAGAAATACTTCGTAACGCAGTACCTACCCTCTGTCCCGCTGCCCAGCTCGTGGTGTGCTGGCACGCTGAAGAAATCTTCGCGCAGGCCTACGGTTGGCTCGATCCCGAAACGCGCTTGCGTCCCGCAACGCTGACCACGCGCTTCGACATGGCGTCTGTCACCAAACTCTTCGCCGTGACGGCCTTTATGACGCTGGTTGAAGCGGAGCGGGTGACGCTGGATCAGCCGGTGAGCAGCGTGCTGCCCGCGTTTTCCGGCAAGCGTGCGATCCAACCCTACGAAGACCCCCTCAATCCCGGCGCCTGGGTCACCGTGGTGGAGACCGACGCGGCTGTTGACGCAGGCCAAGTCACCTTCCGCCAGCTGCTCACGCACACGTCCGGGCTGCCCGCGTGGCGCCCGCTCTATCGTCAAGCTGGCGTTGCAGCAGCGCGCCAGCTGGCGATGACCACGTTCTTCTCTTATCCGCCGGGCACGCGCATCGTCTATAGCGACGTGGGGCTGATCCTGCTGGGCTTCGCCATAGAGCGGCTGACCGGCCGGTCGTTGGATGCTGCCGTCCGGACGCGGGTGCTGGCGCCGCTGGGAGTGCGGCACACGGGCTACTGTCCGTCGCCCGCACTGCGTGACAACTGCGTGCCGACGGAGTTCTGTGGCTGGCGCGATCGACGCATCCGGGGTGAGGTGCACGACGAGAACGCCTATCAGCTGGGCGGGGTCTCGGCCCACGCCGGACTCTTCTCCACGGCGCGGGACGTGGCGGCCTTCGGGCAGAGTTTTCTGTCTGCCGGCTTGCTCTTGTCCAAGACCATCGCCGCGATGACGCGCTGCCACGCCGCAGACGAGGACGTGCGGCGGGGCCTGGGTTTTGCGCTTCGTGTGAACGATCCTGAGAGCAGCGGGTATCCTTTTGGCGAGCAGGCTTTCGGGCACACCGGCTTTACCGGCACCTCACTCTGGATCGATCCCGCGCGCGCGTTGGTCGTCGCGCTGCTCACGAACGAGGTCTACCACGGGCGCGAGAATCGCCAGATCGCATCGCTACGCGTCGCCGTGCACCGCGCCGTCGTCGAAGCATTGACGCGGCCGGCAATCCGTTGATCCCCTGACTAAATCCGCTGAATCAAGCGCCGGTACGCCACCACCGCCGCGCCCACCGGGCCCGCGTCGTCGCCCAGCACCGACGGTACGATGCGGATGCGCTCGGCGTTTCGCTGCTGCAGGTAGTACTTCCGCGCCGTGTGGGCGATGGGCTCGACGAAATCGTAGCCTAATCGCTCGACCAGGCCGCCGCCAAAGACGACGACCTGGGGGTCCAACACGTTGACCAGGTTCGCCGTCAGTAACCCCAGATAGAACTGCGACGTTTTGACGGCCTCGTCCATGGGCGCATCGCCGGCCTCCAGCGCCGCCTCGATAACGCTGCTGGTCATGCGCCGCTTGCCTTTCTCCTCCATGATCTCGGGCATTACGCTTTTTCGCCCGCGCGCCATCTGCTCCTCGATCATCTCGCGCATGGCGACCTTGCTGGAGTACGCCTCGACGCAGCCCTCGCGCCCGCAGGAACACGTCCGCCCGTGGGGATTGACGATGGTGTGTCCTATCTCGCCGGCGGCCCCGCGCCAGCCGTGCAGCGGTTGCCCGTTGACGACGATCCCGCCGCCAATGCCGGTGCCGACCCAGATGCCCACCATGTTGAGCGAGCCGCGTCCGGCGCCGTAGACGTACTCGCCCAGCACGCCGATATTGACGTCGTTATCGACCACCACGGGGATCCCGAGCCGATCCTCCAGCTCGTCGCCCAGCGGTATGTCTTGCCAGCCCGGCAGGTTCGGCGCCTCCCGGACGACGCCCGTGCTCGTGTCTACCGCGCCTGGCGCGCCGAGGCAAAGCCCGTCGAAGTCGCCCGCCTCCGCGTCCATCTTATCGAAGAGCTTCCGCACCGTCTTCTCGATGCGGTCGAGGACGGTCTCGACGCCCTCGTCAGCGTGCGTTTTCTTCTTCTTGGACTTCAGCACCTTCCCGCTCTGTACCGCAGCCGCTTCGATGTTGGTGCCGCCCAGATCTACGCCAATAAACATCGGATCTTTGCTTGCCATGTCAGTTCCTCCCGTGTGCCTACAACTCTACGGCCCCTTCGCTTGAATATGCGTGTCTACATCTATATTGTAAACGATCTCTTCCACTTCGAACACAAACCAGGGCGTACCCTCGTCGAACCAGGTCAGGGTGCCCCGCGTCAGGACGGGATAACCATCCAGCGTTTCCCACCGCCGGGTCGCGTTGAGCCACAGCACTTTCTCCTCGCTCTCCTCACCCTTGTAGCGCATGGATTCCAGCAGCTGCAGTTTCTCCGTCTCGGCATTGAACCGCACGATGAAGTGCTGTTTATCTTGACCGAAAGGCACGATGAGCAGCGCGGTCACGTCGTCGATGGCTTCCCACCGCACCCGAGGATCGGTGACCAAGACGGGGAGCAGCCAGCCGACCTCCTCGGCCCACAGGCCTAGATTGGCGCCTTGATCGATCCGAGGACCTTCGCTCACGCCAAAGGGCAGTTCCATGCGCCCGCTGCCGTCCAGATAATACTCGTTCACCTTGAGGATGGGAAGACCGAAGAGCGTTGCCTCGATATAGTGGCGGTAGCCTTCACCGGCGTCGTGGGTAAAGCGAAACCGCACCGGAAAGGTGATGCCGTTGACGCGCATGGTTCCACGTCCAGAGATCACGGCAGATTCGATGACGGGCACGCTGTCCCCGTAAATATCACGGAGGAATTGTTCCACGGGCATGGGCAGATCCTCCGGCAGCGGTACCGTTTCTGGCGCGGGCGTCTCTTGGGTGAAGGGGGCAAAAGGCCGTGGGCGGATCTGCAAACCCAGCCAGATGAGCAGCACGATGAGAACAAAAACGCCGAAGATGATACCAAACAATTTCACGAAAGGCGCTCCTTTTTCGACTGTATGTTGATGAGCAAAAAGAGGCTGGCGAGCAGCCCGCCCGTCGTCAGCGTGAGCCAGAGAGGAATTTCAGCAGCGGCTTCTGGAAAACCGGCCCGCGCTGCCGAGAGCGACGCGACGGCTAGCACCAGCGTATACGCGAAGCCTTTGATGTTCACAATAATCGCCAGGATGTAGCCCCACGCGCGGCGCTGCCACAACCAGGCCGCGCCCAGCAGCAGCGGCGGCACCAGCAGGGAGAGGTCCAGCGCAAAGACAATGTTGGTGGGGTGATCCGTTTGGGTGACGATAGAAGGAATCTCTCCGGTGACCGCGTAATTGCCTATTTGGATCAGATAGACGACACTCAATCCGACGGCGACGAAGACCATGTAGCCCGCGATCCACCGGACGGGCGTTTTGGAACGGAACCGTTGACCCGTGTGCTCAACATCGATCTTGGGCAGGGCAAAGATCAGCGCGTAGAGCGGGAGGGTGAAGAGCGCCACGTAGAATAAGAAAAAGGGATTGAAGGCCGCGCCGAAGAGGATATAGGCGTAGTTGTAGACCATGTACCAGAGCATGCCCAGCCAGACGAACTGTCCGCGCACGGATCCGCGCCGTGAGAGGATCAGCCCGCCGAGGAGCAGCGGCACGGCGATGACCAGCGTCACCAGATCGTTGCCCCGCCATACGGCGGCGACGAAGGGATTGTCCCGGTACAGATTCTCGACGAACAGACCGCCGGCAGCGGCTACGACGGCCAAAATGAGGATGAGGATAGTCAGGGCATAAGCGGTTTTCGGTTTGGTTTTGAACATGTTAACTCCTTTTTCAGGTTGCCGTCATCTCTTGTCACCCTTCTGGAGAGAGATACAATCTCATCCAAGGGACAAGCAAGGGACAAGCAAGGGACAAGGGATGCACTCCATAACTATACAATGAACCGCAATCTCTTCAAACCCAGCTTCTATACTTCCATTTGTCATTTTCAATTTGTCATTTTTCGTTGTTTCGGAGGTTCCCATGATCGTCGTTGGACTCATGTCCGGCACCTCGGCTGATGGTGTGGATGCGGTTGTCGTTCGCCTCTCGGGTGCGCCGCCCGCGTTGGATTGGGAGGTGCTCCACCACACGCATACACCCTTCACGGCTGATCTGCGGCAGCGTATCTTTGCGGCGTTTCGCCCGGAAACGAGCTCCGTAGACGCGCTCTGTCGGCTCAATTTCGCGTTGGGACGCACCTTCGCCGAGGCTGTGCTCCGGGCCATCGACGTCGCCGGGCTGACCCGTGAGCAGGTCGCGCTCATCGGCAGCCACGGGCAGACGCTCTGGCACGAGCCGGAAGGACCGGACGCTTCGACCTTGCAGCTGGGCGAGCCGGCGGTCATCGCCGAGCGGACTGGCATTCCGGTCGTGAGCAACTTCCGCACCCGTGACGTGGCGGCGGGTGGACAGGGCGCGCCGCTGGTCGCTTACGTCGATGTGCTGCTGCTCACCCATCCAGAGCGCGTGCGCGCTGCGCAGAACATCGGCGGCATCGCCAACGTCACCTACCTGCCGCCCGTCGGCGCCGACGAGAAGGCGTTCGCCTTCGACACCGGACCGGGCAACATGCTTATCGACGACGCCGCGCGGCGCGCCACCGACGGCGCCTGGACCTACGACCGCGACGGCACGCTGGCGGCACGAGGCACAGTTGACGCGGATCTGCTGGCGGCGCTCCTGGACGATGCCTATCTCCGTCAGCCACCGCCCAAGTCCACGGGCCGGGAGCGCTACGGCGCGCAGGTCGGCGGGCGGATCTGGGTGCAGGCCCGCGAGCGTGGACTGGCGCCCGAAGACGTCGTGGCGACGCTGACCGCCTTCACCGCGGGGTCCATCGCCCGCGCCTACCGCGATTTCCTGCCGTGTTTCCCTGACGAGATCGTCGTCAGCGGGGGCGGCGCGCGCAACGTCACGCTGATGGCGATGCTGCGCCAGCGGCTGGCGCCGGCCGTCGTCCTCTCCTCCGACGAGATCGGCATGGGCGTCGAGGCCAAGGAGGCGCTGGCCTTCGCCGTGCTGGCCTATGAGACGTGGCACCGTCGCCCCGGCAACCTGCCCGCCGCCACGGGCGCGCGTCATCCCGTCATCCTGGGCTCCATTACGCCCACGGGAGCGGGAGCGCTACCCGCATCCGCCGCGTCACCCGGTGGCAAGACTACCGAGGCGCGCAACCCGGCGACGCGCGACATCGACGTGATCCCGACGCTGGAGATGGCGCGGCTGATGAACGCAGAGGATCGGCGCGTCCCGGAGGCCGTGGGCACGCAACTGCCGCAGATCGCCGAGGCTATCGACCGTATCGCGGCGCGCATGGCGCAGGGCGGGCGGCTCATCTACGTGGGCGCCGGGACGTCGGGTCGCCTGGGCATCCTGGACGCCAGCGAGTGCCCGCCGACGTTCCACGCCGATCCGGGGCAGGTCGTAGGGCTGATCGCGGGCGGGCGGGCGGCGGTCACCACCGCCATTGAGGGGGCCGAGGACGATCCGGCGGCGGGCGCGCGGGACGTTGCCGGGCTGGACGTCGGCCCGCTGGACAGCGTGGTGGGCATCGCCTCCAGCGGGAGCACGCCCTACGTGCTCGGCGCCGTCGCGGAGGCGCGGGAGCGCGGCGCGTTCACCGTTGGGCTGACGTGTAACCCTAACACACCGCTGCACGCGCGCGCCGAGCACGTCATCGCGCCCGTCGTCGGCCCGGAGGTCGTCACCGGCTCGACGCGCATGAAGGCCGGCACGGCGCAGAAGCTGGTGCTCAACATGCTCTCCACCGGCGTGATGATCCGCCTGGGCAAGACCTTCGGCAACCTCATGGTCGACGTGCAGCCTACGAATCAGAAGTTGCGGGCGCGAGCCCGGCGCATCGTGCGGCAGGCGGGGGAGCTGGTCGGGGAAGAGATCACCGAGAAGGAGGCCGAGCGGGCGTTGGTGGCCTGCGATGGTGAGGTCAAGACCGTGATTCTGACGCTGCTGACGGACGTCTTGCCCGACGAGGCGCGGCGCCGCCTGGACGAGGCCGATGGTGTGATCCGTCAGATATTGAGTTTGTAGGTAGCAAGCGACGTAACCTTTGGGCATTGCCCTCCAGGGCAAGCGCAGCGGAGTCGCGTTCAGACGGCACTCCGCCTCGCTACGTGCCCGACTACGAGCGGGAGGTGCTGGATGAGAGGTGACTTTGTTATCGGCGTAGACGGCGGCGGGACGAAGACGCGCGCGCTGATAGGGGACCTTAGCGGGCGGGTGCTGGGCCGCGGCGAGGCGGGACCGTCTAACGTGCAGGCCGTGGGCGTCGAGGCGACCTACGCCACGCTGGACGCGGTGGTTGCGGCGGCGTTGGACGACGCCGGTGTGCGGGACGCTCCGCGGGCGCTCTGTCTGGGCATGGCGGGCGCCGGGCGGGCTGCCGACCGCGCCGTCATCAAGCGTTGGGCGGCGGTGCAGTATCCTGGTGTCCCGGCGCGGGTGACGCACGACGCCGCGCTGGTGCTGGCGGCGGGGACGCCAGCAGGGTGGGGCATCGCCGTGCTCTGCGGTACGGGTTCGCTCGTCTACGGCTCTGATCCAACAGGCGCGGGGGCGCGGGCCGGCGGCTGGGGCTATCTGCTGGGCGACGAGGGCAGTGGTTACGCTTTGGGCCGGGCTGCGCTGCGCGCCGTGGTCCGGGCCGCCGACGGGCGCGGTCGTTCGACCTCACTGACTGACGCCGTGCTGGCGCACTGGTCGCTGGAGGCGCCGGAGGCGCTGATCGCGCACGTCTACCGCCCGCCGTTGCCCCGCGCCGCCATCGCGGAGTTGGCGCCGTTGGTGATCGCCGCGGCGGAAGTGGGCGACGGCGTCGCCGAGGCGCTGGTCCGGGAGGCGGGAGAGGCGCTGGCGGTCGCGGTCCGGGCGGTCACGGTGCAGCTCGCGTTCCTCGATCCCATCCCCTGTGTGCTGGCGGGCAGCGTGATCGTGCGCGCACAACCCATTCGGCGGGCGTTGCTGAATGCCGTCGAAGATCACTTGGCGCTCGCGCCGGTTACCCCCGTGACCGAACCGGCGCGCGGCGCCCTGCGGCTGGCGTTGGCTCTATAAGCTTCCCTTTCCCCCAGAGCGTTACTTCCTGTTGAGGTAGTCCCAGGCCTCCTCAAAGGTCATACCCATCATCGGTTTCAGCGGTCGGCGCGCGCGTTCCTCGGAGATTGTTTTCCGCAGCTCAGGGCTACCGGCGGCGGAGAGGGCGTTTAGGAATGCCTCGACCTGCTCAACCTGTGCTTTCGTAAGCCTCTCCGTCTGCCCCTTTCCCGCCAGGAGGGCTTCCACACCGGGGACGAGGGCATTGAGCGCGGTGAGCCCTCGACGCTCGAGGTGGGTGTCGGTCAGCATCAGGCGGGCAATCTCGGCGCTGTGGGCGTAGTAGAGATCGACGTAGCGACGTCCCGCCGTCGTCTGAAGCAGAACGTCGTCGCGGAGGCGGTAGAGCCGCCGGGCGCGCGCCAGCACGTCGCCGGTCTCTTTCGAGGACGTGGCGGCTGTGAACCAGCACTCGGGTGTGGGCGTGGGGCTGGGGCTCTCGTCGGGGGTGGGGGTAGGCGAGGGCGTCGGCGTGGGAGACGGGGTTGGGGTGGGCGTTGGGGGCAGGGGATCGTTGTAGGCAATGACTAGTCTGGCTGCGTATTCGCTGCCCGGATACCATTCAGGGCGTTCATATCCGATGACGCGGCGAGATTGACCGTCGGAAGGGGCGGCGTTCTCGCCGATGAAGGCCAGGGCGTTGTAGGGTTGCCAGTCCTCGCGGCTGACGACCGCTTCCACGATACCGGAGAGATCTGGACTGTAGCGCGTCTGTCCCAGAACCCACGTATCGGAGGCGGGAATGGTCCAGGAGACGGAGGCGTCGGTGGTGGCCCGCATGTCGGGGCGATTGGTGTCGGTGAAGGGCGGCGCGTTGCCGATGGCTTCGCCGGAGAACGTCACCGTAAGGGGAGCGACCCCGGGGCCATCGACGGTGAATTCCAGATACGCGGCGTCAACGGTGGCGTCTCGGGGGAGTGGAACGTCGTCAAAGCGGAAGCCGCTGGTGATGTCGGCGCCGGAAGTGTTCTCACCGAAGTAGATCTCGTTCCAGCTCGTCGAATATCCGTCGCGGTAGTGATCTCCGGCGGCGTCGCTGCCCTGGGTGATGGAGAGCACGACCGTGGGGGAGATGGGGAGGGGTTCGAGCATCACCGCGTCGGCGGCGAGTTCGAGCCCGTTGACTTCGTCGGCGGTTACGTTTTGCAATCGGATGAATTCCGACCCGTCCAGGTCGAAAGCGTACTTGCCCAAGTAGGCCCAGTGATTTCCACCCTGGAGGAATTCAGCCTGAGCGACGATGGCCTGGTGCTCTTCGCCCTGGTGGCGAATCTCATAAATAGCTCCATCGGCACTGGCATGCTCGGAGGGAATGTAGACGTACACATTGAATTCCCCGACCCTACCGGTAAGGTGGGGGAGAGTCCACGTTCCAACACAGCTGGCATAGTCCTCTGCTTCTGTCGTCGTAAAGGTAGACGTGTAGCGTAGCGTATCACTGTAGCCGCTGCTAGCCTGAGTCCAGCAGCCAAGCGGTTTTTCGGTAAAGTTGCTTGAGCTTTCGTCTACCAGAACAACACCTTCCGCACCAGGGTCTGGGTCGTCAGGTAGGGGGATAGCGTCGCCTGAAGTGTAAGGATATGGAGTGAAAGCTGTATTTGAGATGCAGGGGTAATGGGCCCACAAATCGTGACTGGTGTAGCCGTGATGGTCTTCATTGTAAAACCAGTTTTCCCAGGGATCGCCTCCTACCTCTCCGTTCCAACCATAAGGGTTAACTGCATACATGCCATCTGGAGGTTCAAGCTCGAAGTGGAGATGTGCACCATCACTATAACCTGTATTACCGGAGATGCCGATAACTCTACCGCTGCTTTCAAGTGCATCGTTGATTGCTATGTTCGTGTCAACTGATACAACGCTCAAATGACTATAAATGGTACGGTAGTTGTTGTCGCTATAATGTCTTATACGCACGAAAAGACCGTAACCTGTTCCATGATCTTGGGGATCTTGCCACCCTGCGTAAATCACGCGACCGTTACCAGCCGCTCGAACAAGATCATAGAACATTGCTCCGTAGTCGATGCCATTGTGACCGTTGTAGTAGCTGCGCGGGTCATTATCGTTAGTATACCTATTACCATCATAATGTAATACATGGGTGGGAGCAACGTAGCCATCGGGGACCTCAAACCCGCACTCTCTTTCAGTGTTAGGATAGCAGTTGTATGTTGGATACTCATGATCAAACACACTAGTTACGCGCTTTGGTCCGTAAAACGGTGGAATGAGAAAGGGTTCAGACGCTTGCTCTAGCGGAGATGCAATTAGCATGGATTGAGGAGTAGACGCTTTGGAAAAAAAGTATAAATACCTCTATGCTAACTAAAGTGAATTGCATGATATACTGAGTAACCTGAAAATACCTTATACGTCTATGCATTGGATTGAACCTCCTATCAATTGTTGAAAGGGCTCTAAGGGATATGAGCCGACTATGGTAACCAGGCAAGCCCGTTTATCGAATAACCGGATAGAATCTGTTGCCACTTTTTGTTAGTTGAATTCCATATGTAAAGACCCGAGTGCTCAATTACGGTAGAGTCTTCTGATCTCCAGTTCCCTGCTGAGGTTGTGACGAACAGTTTTCCATCGGGTGACCATTTGCCGCGAATGCAGATGCCAAGGCCTTCCATAGGCGGCAGTTCTTCCAAGTTGGTCCCGTCCACATCAGCCTTGAAGCAGAAATTTTCTTTGGCACCTGTCGCAAAGATGAGGGTTTGTTCTTCAGGTAGCCATCGCATCCTAACTAACCCATCACTTGAATGATAGACTTTGTGGAGCTCACTACCATCCGCTTTGACCGCGAAGATATCAACCTGTTTTCTCATACCTAAGGACGGGACTGAAACACCCAGCCATTCTCCTTCGGCTGACCAATTTACGTATGCTGACTTACTATCTCTAGAAAAAATAGCAACTGTACGCTGGTTGCTTCCATCTATGTTGATAAGATAGAGGGTGCATTGCTTTTCTCCAAATGCGCATGTGATATAAGCTACCTGTGACGCATCGGGCGACAGTGTTGAATGAAACCATGAGCGTGGTGGCAAATCCGTTTCCAATATGATTTCTCTATCTGTACCCGTGTATCGAGCAATGTAAAGATCTCTGTATCCTTTTAGCATCAGATGGTCACTATCAGGTAACCACTCTGCCTCAGAGAAATTAGATGCTAAAAGTTGCATGCTCGTGGTGGATAGATCAAAGATAAAAAGTTGTGGTCGGTCAAGATAATTTGTCTCACCATCACCATTTGTGTCTTCGCGATAGTCTCTCAAAAGAAGACGTGTTTTGTCCGGTGATTGCGCCAAAATCTCCGGGATATTCCCTGCTTCTACGATTTGAAGGTGGGTTCCATCGCTGTCGATGGTGTAAATATTGTTCTCCCAGGGTCCTGGATAGTCACTGCCTGGAATACAGATATCCACAGGATCGCAAGGGTATCCAGAAAACATAATGTGTCTTTTCATATCTGGTGTGGATGTGGGAGTGCAGGTAAGCGTTAATGTCGTGGAGAACAGGGGAGGGGCCATCGAAGGCGTAGCTGTAGCAAGCACGGTGGCGGTTGGCGCCGGCGTCGGCGTGGGAGATGGCGTGACGGGGGCGAGCGGGGTGCCTTGGCAGCCCAGCAGGCCCAGCAGCAGCGTCGCGAGCATAAGAGCGAAGATGCGTTTCATCATGCTCTCATTCCATTGTCGTGGTTACGGAACCGGTTACAGTTACAGACTCCTGGTTATATATGGGATACTCGTGATCAAATACGGATGTGACCCGCTGTGTGCCGTAGTAGGGGGCGTCAAGAACTGTGACGTATCCTGGGCCGCCGTGCCTTTTGAGAATGCCCACAAGGCAGCGAGGGCTAGAGCGATTCTTATCAGAAAGTGAAGACTGCGGATGGTGAGCGAGCATGGTCTGGACTGTCGTGTTATCCTCTTAAAGATTCCCTGGATCAAGGTTGTTATTCGCATGATTTGCTCCTTGAAATATTAATTTTGTGACTCTGGCAGCCAAAGCATAGGACCAAATACTGCATATCCGTAGAGAATTCGCTGGCGTTGTTTAGTCTCAAGATCAAGGATATGTAGACTCGGTGAGAATCCTACATGTGTGCCGGATGGCGACCAAACTACTTCGTCAATGCAGCTGCTCTGGACACGAGCCAGGAGATGTTGCTCCTTATTTTTTACATGAAAGCTGATAAGGGAATTGGTATGTCGTTCCTTACATAAGACGAAGTAGATGGTCTGACCGTCGGGTGCCCATTGTGGATCCAATAACCATTCATCGTCTTCAGAATGGAAGACGTGCTGGATTTGTGGAGTTTCAGCGGTTGGATCAACTATGAGATAAAGATCTGCAGGACGAGAAACACCTTCTTTTGGGAGAGATACAAGGAGCTGTTCTCCCGTGGGAGACCATACCACGTCGGCACCATCAGGCATTTGCAGTTGTGCCACTTGCCGAGAGGAACCGCTAGATACCTCTGTGACGTAAATGGCGTTTTCGTCCGTTCTGGCGTATGCCACGAATTGGCCATCCGGAGAGAGCCCATAGTGCAACTCGAAATAGCTCAGCTCTCCCTCTACCAGCCGGGTTGCCCCCGATCCCTCTGCCTGAATCAGGTAGAGACCGTCCTTTCCTGGCTCGAGCCAGGCAGAACCGTCGGGAAGCCAAAGAATTGTCTCATGCGCGAATAATGATAGGGCAGGTAGGTGACGTTCAAAGTGTCCCGCTTCCTTTGCCTGCTTGACCCATGCCTCGGGAACATAAGGCAGACGGGTCAGCAGGTCGCGGGCGCGCAGTTCGTCGTCCGTGATGGGGCGCAGGCCGGTGCCGTCGGCGTTGATGACGTAGAGGCCAAAGTATTCCTCCATCCCTGGGAAGGGACCACAGACGGTTTTGTCTTGCCCACTACAGGGAATTGCTCCGAAGATGATCTGCCCGGTCGCGCCCGGTAGGGGCGTGATGGGGAAGGGCGTTGGGGTTGCCGTGGGTGCGGGGGTGGGGCGCAGTGTGGGGGTACTTGACGGTCCCCGGGTCGGGCGCGGGGACGAGGTGGCTGTGGGCTGTCGGGTGGGAAGGGCCGTCGTCGGCTGCGCGGTCGCGGTGGCGGTTGGCGCCGCCGTCGGCGTCTGCGTGGGGGGCGGTGTGGGGGTCGGTGTGGATGGGGTCCCTTCGCAGCCCAGCAGGCCCAGCAGCAGCGTTGCGAACATAAGAACAAGCGTATGTTTTATCATTCTCTCACTCCATAAAAGGAGAAATCGCA